>CAKZKA010000132.1 GCA_937120965.1 uncultured Chloroflexota bacterium | reverse complement strand
ATCCCAACGCCATACCGCCCGTCGGCGCTCATACGTTCTGTCCGCCCCTGAACCCCAGCGGGGGAGGGCCAGGGAGGAGGCGGCCCTTCAAAGGGTTTCACCTGCTCTGGAAAGGGCTTTCTGGGACGGAGAGGGGAAGTGGGCCAACGAATGGGAAACGAATAAACGAATGCGAGCGGCGTGCCTGACTCTTAGGTGAACATAGCCCGCCCGCGGGAGGGTTTGGGCGTAGGGGCGCGGCGCCGCCGCGCCCCTGCCCCCTCCCAGGAACCAACTCGCCAGTGGGGAGGGTTTGGGAGGGCTGCGCCCTCCCAAGAACAATACTATGTTCATTCTGGCGCTGTGCGCCATGCGTATGCCCGTCTAACGTGAACATAGGGAACCCGGGGTTCCCCACGCCCCTGCCGGCTGGGTCGCCAGCTGCGCCCACCCGCGGTTGGGAGATGGGGAAACCGGGTTTCCCCACCTCCACACAACCCGCGTGGGAACCACGAGTTTCCTGATGCCTTCCCCTTGTCATTCCGCTACGCAGGCGGTATAACTAAGCTTCAGAATACCAGAATATCCCCACCCCCGACGGCGTGAGAGCAAACCTATGAGCGATCCCGACCCCAGGCTCTCCGAGCTGATTGACGAGCTTCGCCGGTTGTGTGAGGAGTATGGCGCGGCCACTGCCCGCGCCGCATTAGACAGCAGGGCCGCCAGACGCGGCCTGTCCCCCGAGGAGCGCGCCCTGGTCGAGGCCGGGGTGTTTGGCGGCGAGGGCCGCTCTGCTGCTGACGTTTCCACCGGCGACACCGCCGGGCCCGATGTGCGCAATGAAACCCGGGGCGCGACTGAGGTTGACGGTACCTTCTATGGTGCAGCGGTAGGCGTCAACCAGGGCACGGTGCAGCTCTTCTTCGGCGCCCGGCCGCCCGCCGACGGCAAGGAGTTGCTCGATAGCTACCTGCGCACCCTCATCGCTGACCACGGTCGCCTGCGCCTTGGCAAGCTCCTGGGCAAGCAGCAGAGCGGACGCGAGCAGGCGACGATGCCGCCGATCAGTCTGCTCAAGGTCTTCACGTCGCTCACGACCGAGGCGCTGCTCCCTGCTCAGCAGTTTACGCTGGCGCAGGAAGAGATATTGGTTCATATGGACAAGACCGATCCGGCGATGGTGCTCCCTGAGAAGGTCCGGGTGCCGGCGCTGGATCGGTCCACGCTACGCGCCCTGCTCCCCGATGGGCACGCTGTCGCCGCGCTGGAAGCCCCGGTTGGCGGGGCAGGGGCGTAGATCACTGGCCGCCCGCTTGATCAGATCTGGCAGTCGGTGCGGCGCGACCTGGAGCGCATCGATCTCCCAAAGCCACTCAGCGGCCACTGGTACCGTCCCGAGCAAGCGCTCGGTGCGCTCGCCGCTCACCCGCGCCTGGTGCTGCTTGGCAGCCCCGGCTCCGGCAAGTCTACGGTGTTGCGCTACCAGGCGGTCTGGATCGCCGAGGCGCTCTTGCATGGGCGCGACGCGGCAAAGCCCCTGCCCATCCCCTTCTTCTGTCCGCTCGGGCCGGTGGCCCAGCGCCTCTCAGACGACCCCGAGGGCGACTTTGAGGTGTTGATCGATGCGCTGCTGCGCCCGGTGCTCGGCCCCGCCGGGCTGCGCGCCGGGCTGCGCGAGGCGGTGCTGCTGGCCTGGCGTAAGGACGGGGCGCTGATCTGCCTCGATGGACTCGACGAGGCCCCTGGCACGCCCGAAGCAACCACCCGGGGGCGTCGCTCGCGCCGTGAGCGGATCGCCGATGCCATCCGTCAGCTCGACCGCCAGCTCGACCGCTCTCGGCTGGTCGTTACCTGCCGCACCCGGCCTTATGAACAGGACGCGGCCTGGCAACTGCGCGATGACTGGACCGTGCGCCGGCTCCAGCCCTTTGCCTTCGGCCAGGTGCGCCACTTCGTCCCCGCCTGGTACGCTGAGACGTGTGACTCCTCCCAGGCTCTGTACACCCCCGCCGAAGCCGGCAAGCGGGCGGAACGCCTGCTCAAGATCCTGGAGCAGCGCGAGGTGCTGCGCGAGCTGACGACCTCGCCGCTGCTGCTGACCATGCTGGTGCTGCTCGACTACAACAAGCACGAGATGCCCGAGAAGCGGGTGGACGTCTACGAGGAGCTGGTCAAGCTGCTGCTGGATCGCTGGGAAGGCGTGCGCTCGAGCGACGCGGACCGGCGCCAGCAGAGCATCGGCGAGCGCCTGGATTTGCCCAGGTTGAGCCCTGAGGATCTGCGCCCCGTGCTGCATCAACTCGCCTTCTCTGCTCACCAGCAGCAGGTTGACGGACGCGGTGTACTCACCGGGGCGCTGCTCCGCGACACCCTCGACGCTTTTTTCCGCGCGCAGCTCAACCCGATCAACCCTCGTTCGGTATCCCGCGAGGAGGTGGTGCGTCGGAGCGACCGCTTCCTCGAAATCCTGCGCGAGGAGACAGGCCTGGTGCTGGAGGAGGCCGACGAGACCTACGTGTTGCCCCACCTGACCTTTGAGGAATACCTGGCGGCCTGTCACCTGGCCGGCCAGGAAGACCCTGACCTGATCTACCAGCAATGGGCAGCAGGTGGCGACCGCTGGCGCGAGGTCGCGCTCCTCCTGATGGGGCGTCTCGCGCGGCAAGAGAAACGGAGCCTCGCCTTTAGCTGGCTGCAGCTCCTCGTATCTCCCCGCCGTGGGCTAGAGACAAAGCCTGCGCTGCAGCGCCAGCGCGACGCACTGCTGGCAGTGGCCTGCTACGCCGAGCTGGGCCGGCGTGGGGCGTTTGTGGGAAGCGCCCATGACCGTGCTCGGTTTCGAGGAGCAGCTCCGTGCAGCCCTCGTCGAACTGCTGGAGCGGCCAGACCCCGCGGTGCTGCTGCCCCAGCGTCTGGAGGCCGGGACAGCGCTTGGCCTCCTGGGCGATCCCCGCTTTCCCGTCGAAGACGCGCAGTGGCGGGACGAGCTGGCGCGGCTGAGCTGGAGCTCTGGGGCGCCGCAGGGCTACTTCTGCTACGTGCCCGACGGGAACTACCGCATCGGCGGGTGGGAGCGGGGGGCGCGGGCTGCGCAGCTCAGGCTCGCTGGCTTCTGGATCGCCCGCTACCCGATCACCGTAGCCCAGTACGCGCCCTTCGTCGCTGAAGGCTACAGCCCGAAGGCGGAGCGCTGGTGGACGCCGGAGGGCTGGCGGTGGAAGCGGGAGAGGGGCCGTACCCGGCCGTGGCACTGGGGTGAACCAGGTTACAACGCTCCCAACCAGCCGGTGATCGGTATCACCTGGTATGAGGCCACGGCTTACTGCGCCTGGCTGACCGACCGGCTCCGCGACGCGCTGCCCGCGGGCTATGCGGTGCGTCTGCCGACCGAAGCCGAGTGGGAGACGGCGGCGAGCTTCGACGGGAGCGCTCGGCGCCGCCCCTACCCCTGGGGCCCCAAGGCGCCCACGCTCGAGCGGGCGATCTACAGCGCAGCAACGTCGGGTGGGCCGGCCCCGGTGGGTTGCTGCCCGGCGGGAGCGGCAGCCTGCGGAGCGCTGGACATGGCCGGCAATGTCTGGGAAGTCTGCGCGAGCGCATACGACGCCTACCCGGCCGGCGCCCACGAAGCGCAAAAAGACTTTACACAAGGTGAGTGGGTGTTGTGGCGTGGTGGTTCGTGGCTCAATAATGAAACGTCTGTTCGCTGCGGGGCGCGGGTCAGGTACCCCATCATCGTCGACTGGATCGACCTCAACATCGGTTTTCGGGTGGTGGTCGCCCCCTCGCTCGCACAAATGTCCTGATTTCTGTATCCTGAGTTCTGTTTTCTGCGTTCTGAATCCTTGCGGGCCGGACAAGGTTGTAAAGACTTTCAGGATGGGAGCGCTTCGATCCCCCCCTCGGGGTTATCCAGCGAGGTACGCATCTATGGCAGAGCCAATCACGATCGCGACGGCGGTGATCACCGGGCTGGTCGGGGCCTACAAGGCCTACACGGAGTACCGGGCGGCGGTGGCGAAGGCCGAGGCCGAAAAGGCGCCGCCGCCGGCAAAAAGCCAGGAGGCGGCGAAGGGCGAGCAGGCCGCCCCGATCATCAAGGCGGGCGTGGCGCAGCACGGTGAGGCAAAGGATCAGAAGGCGCTCGAGCACTTCGAGGAGGACCCGGAAACCTATCAGGAGGCGCTGCAAAAGGTGCTGGAGCGCGTTGCCGCCCGTTCCCAGCCTTTCGCCGAGCAGCTCCAGACCCTCGCTCGCCAGGCCGGGATCCAGACCGGCGGAACGCAGGGCAGTGTCAACGTCAGCGACGAGGGTGAGATCATCGGTCCCGCCACCGGCGTGAACGAGGGCACGATTAACGTAACGTACACGCTCCGCCCGGACGATCAGTAAACACCGGGGCGCGGGGCGGCCCGGGGCGACGGTGCGCCGCG
This sequence comes from uncultured Chloroflexota bacterium, assembly GCA_937120965.1. Lineage (GTDB taxonomy): Bacteria > Chloroflexota > Chloroflexia > Chloroflexales > Chloroflexaceae > JACAEO01. The sequence continues at coordinate 4,473 of CAKZKA010000132.1, read as the reverse complement.
GTGGGACGGTGGCATCGTTGCGGTGGGGCGGACACGTAGGGCCGAAGCATTCGCACCGGCGGCCACCGTTGCCCGCGGCGCCGGTTGTTGAACCAGGCTTTTGCCTACAGGATGGCCCGGAGCAGGGGCAGCACCGTGGCCTGGGCCGTGGCGAGATCCATCGCCAGGGTGGCGCCGGCGGCCTGGGCGTGGCCCCCGCCGCCCAGGCGCTGAGCTATCGCCGCGACGTCAATGCCGGGCGTGGAGCGCAGGCTGAGTTTGACCGTGGCGGCGTCGCGCTCTTTGAACAGCGCGCAGATGTGCACGCCGTCAATCCGCTGCATGCGCATGATCGTATCATCGGTCGCCTCGTCGCCGGCGCCGGTGGCGGCCAGGTGCGCCAGGGTTACACAGGCCCAGGCCAGCGGCCCCTCGCGGTGCAGATCGCTGAGGACCAGCGCAGTCAGGCGCATGGTGCTCTCGGGAATGCTGAAGTAGACCGCCCTGATCACCGCGCGCAGGTCGGCCCCGCTGGCGAGGATGTCGGCGGCGGTCCGCAGGGTCTGCGGCGAGGTGCTGCTGGTCTGAAAGCTCTGGGTGTCGGTGGTGAGGCCGAGGTAGAGACAGGTGGCGGCCGCGGGGCCGACCGGCAGTTCCATGGCCTGCAGCAGGCGAAAGAGGAGATCGGCGGTCGAGGCGGCCCGGGGATCGATCAGGTTCAGCGACCCGCCGCCGTTGTTGGTCACGTGATGGTCGGTGATCAGGAGCGGTCGCTTGAGCAGTTCGGGCAGCCAGGCGTCGGCCATCGGGCCGATGCGCTCCGGGGTGGCGGTGTCGAGCATCCAGGTCAGATCGGCGGCGGGCAGCGGCTCGTCGGGGCGGAAGACGGTGAGCCACCCGGCGCCGGGGAGGTGCAGGCAGTAGGAGGGCGCCGGCGAGGAGAGCAGGCAGAGGGGCTCCTTGCCGATGGCGCGCAGGGCGTGGGCGGCGCCAAGCATCGAGCCGACCGCGTCGCCGTCAGGGTTGACGTGGGTCAGTAGGAGAATGCGCCGGGCCCGGGCGATCTGCGCGGAGAACGGCGGCGCGGCTGCTTCGGGATCAGTGTAGATCATGGCTTTATGATGCGATAAACCGTATGTCCGGAGCGCTTCTTGATCTCCTTGAGCTTGAGATTGTAACGCGGCCCCAGGCGCGGAATGAGGTGGTTCAGGCCGCTGACGACCACAAACCAGTATTCGCCGCCGGGCCGCAGGTGTTCGAGAGGCGCCAGCACAAACTCCTGCTCGATGGCCAGGTCGCCGATCTTGGCGGGAATGTTGGAGGCAATCAGGTCATACGGCCCTGGCGGCGCCGCCTCCAGTCCGACGCTGCCGACCACGGTGGCGTTGGTGACGCCGTTGAGCGCCAGGTTGTGCCGGGCGTAGCGTACCGCCAGCAGATCCTTATCGGCCAGCACCACCGTGGCCTGGGGATAGCGCCGCGCCAGGGCGATGCCGATCACCCCGATGCCGCAGCCGAGGTCGAGGATCCGTGTGGGCGGCTCGGCGGGTTCGATGCTGCGCAGCAGTAGATCTGTGCCCTCGTCAACCTGAAATGACGAGAACAGGGTATGCCCCACATCGAAAGCGAACTGCTGGCCGCGCAGGGTGTAGGCGATGCGCTTCTTGTAGTAGGCGTCTGGTTCATGCACGGCGCTACGCTCCCCACACCACTCCCTGAGAGGAGGCCACATGCGCTCCCCCTGGACAGAGCATCCGAGCCAACGTGGCGTATACCGCCCCTCTTCCGCTCAGGAGGCGCGCCGCTCCGTTGTTCACCCCGGCGAGGCGTGGCACAGCCGCGTGGATCACTGCGACGGCATCACTCGCCTGAACGCGTCCCCTCCTCGGGGCGATCTTCGTCGAGCCTGGGCGGATTGGCCCGGCGTTCCTCTTCCACCTGGCGCAGCAACTCCTGAATGTGCAGACTGTACTCGAGCGACGTATCGTGGACGAAGCGTAGTTCGGGGATGAAGCGCATATGGCCCATCTCCTCGGCCACACGCTTGCGGATGAAGCCTTTAGCGCGATCGAGACCCTCCAGCGTCTCCGCCTGTTGCGCGGGATCGCCCATAATTGACACGCGCACCCTGGCGTGCTGTAGATCCGCGCTGACCTCTACGCCGGTAACGGTGGCGAAGCCGATGCGCGGGTCCTTGAGTTCATACTGGATGACTTCGCCGATAATTTGCTGCATGGTATCGGCGATTTGCTGGAGCCGCTGTTTGGACATCGGTCAACCCCGAGCTTGTGCAATTGCAGATTGCAGATTTGCGGTTGGAGATTGGACGTGGCGCACCGGGACACAGTGGACGTCGCGCTGATCCCCAGACAGGTTGCCTGGAAGCGCGCCAGGCGCGTGCAAGCTGTGCTTGCGGCATCAGGACAACAGGGGGAGCGTGGGAGGGTTATGCCCTCCCGAACTTTCCCCGGCGGATGGCAGGTGGGGAAACCGGGTTTCCCCGTTTATCAGAAACTGCCCTCGATGCGTTCCTGGCGGTAGAACTCCATAGTGTCACCGACCTGCACATCGGTGAAGCCCTCGACGACCAGGCCGCACTCGTAGCCTGCGGTGACCTCGCGCACATCGTCTTTGAAGCGCTTCAGGCTACTGATCTTGCCATCGTGGATCACCGCGCCATTGCGCAGCACGCGCACGCGCTGGCCGGTGCGTGTGATCTTGCCATCGCTGACGTAGAGGCCGGCCACGATCTCGCGGGTGGGCAGGCGGAAGGTATTGCGCACCTCGGCGTACCCCTCGACCACTTCCTTGAAGGTCGGCGTGAGCATACCCGTGATCGCCTTCTTAATATCATCGGTCAACTGGTAGATGATATTGTAGAAGCGAATGTCGATCCCCTGCTGCTCGGCGGCGCGGCGGGCGGCGGGGTCAGGCCGGGCGTTGAAGCCGATGATAATCGCCTGGGACGCGGCGGCCAGGTTGACATCGCCCTCGGTGATCGCGCCGGTGCCCTTATGGATGACCTTGATCTGCACCTCGTTCTGGGCTTCGTTCAACTGGTTGAACTGGTGCTCAATCGCGCCGATTGACCCCTGCACGTCGGCCTTGAGGATAACGTTGAGTTCCTTCACCTGACCCTGCTGGACCTTGCTGAAGAGATCCTCCAGGCTGGTGCCGCGAGCGGTGGTTGCTATCGCCTCGAGGCGGGTCTGGCGGGTGCGTTGCAGGGCCACCTCACGGGCCACGGCCAGGTCGTCCATCACCTGCAAAATATCGCCGGCCTGCGGCACGCCCTCGAGGCCAAGGATCTCCACCGGGGTGGAGGGTTCGGCGAAGCGCAGGCGTTTGCCGCTGTCGCTGAACATGGACTTGATCTTGCCGGCGACCCCACCCACGAGCACGTTATCTTCGGGGCGCAGCGTTCCATTCTGAATGAGCACCGTAGCCACCGGGCCGCGATTCTTGTCCAGCTCGGCCTCAATGATAGTGCCAACCGCGGGCGCGTTCGGGTTAGCCTTGAGTTCGAGCATATCCGCAACGAGGAGGATCATCTCCAGCAGGCCATCAATATTGATCTTGGCCCGCGCGGAGACCTCGACACAGGGCACGTCGCCGCCGAACTCCTCGACGATCACGTCTGCGGCGGCCAGTTGCTCTTTGATCCGTCCGGGGTTCGCGGTCGGCAGGTCAATTTTGTTAATTGCCACGATCATCGGCACACCGGCCGCCTTCACGTGGGCGATAGCCTCGCGGGTCTGGGGCATCACGCCATCGTCGGCGGCCACCACCAGCACGACAATATCGGTGACCTGGGCGCCCCGGGCGCGCATCGCAGTAAAGGCTTCGTGGCCGGGCGTGTCGAGGAAGGTGATCTTGCGGTGGTTGATCTCAATCTGATACGCGCCGATATGCTGCGTGATCCCGCCGGCCTCGCCTTCGGCCACGCGCGACGAACGGATGGCGTCGAGCAGCTTGGTTTTGCCGTGGTCAACGTGGCCCATAATCGTCACAACCGGGGGCCGGGGGCGCATATCGCGGGGATCTTGTTTGAGCAAAACGTCTTTGACGTCCTCGACCACATGTGCCAGTTGCTCGGGCACCTTCTCGACGGTTTCAATCGAGAAATCGGCGGCGATCAGCGCCGCGGTCTCATAGTCAATCTGCTGGTTAATATTGGCCAGCACGCCGCCTTTGAGCAAGGACTTCAGGATTTCGGAGGCGCCGATGCCGGTTGCTTCCGAGAACTCGCGGACGGTCATCACGCTCGGCAGTTCTACCGGGCCACGGGGGCGCGCTGCCACAGCGGGGCCAGGGCGAGCGCCGGGAGCGGGGCGGCCCGGGCGGGCGGGGCGCACGCTGAGCGCGGTATCACGCTCTTCAGGGCTGCGGCGCCCACCGTTGCGATTGCCGCCGCCGGAGCGCCCGCCGCCGCCGCCGCCGGAGCGCCCGCCGCCGCCACCGCCGGGGCGCCCACCGCCGCCACTGCCGGGGCGT
>CAKZKA010000131.1 GCA_937120965.1 uncultured Chloroflexota bacterium | reverse complement strand
CACGCCGCCCCCCGGGGCGGGGTTGAAGACGGTGACGCTGGCCGTGCCCGCAGTGGCGATGTCCGTAGCCGGGATGGCCGCGGTCAGTTGGGTGGCCGACACGAAGGTGGTGGGGCGAGCACTACCGTTCCAGCGCACCACGGAACCGCTGACGAAGCCGGAGCCGTTCACCGTCAGGGTGAAGGCTGCTCCGCCAGCGGTGGCCGAGGCCGGGCTCAGGCTGTCAAGCGTGGGCTCAGGGTTGTTGATGGTGAAGGTCTGGCCACTCGACACGCCGCCCCCCGGGGCGGGGTTGAAGACGGTGACGCTGGCCGTGCCCGCAGTGGCGATGTCCGTAGCCGGGATGGTCGCGGTCAGCTCGGTGTCCGATACGAAGGCGGTGGGGCGGGCGCTGCCGTTCCAGCGCACCACGGAACCGCTGACGAAGCCGGAGCCGTTCACTGTCAGGGTGAAGGCTGCTCCGCCAGCGGTCGCCGAGGCCGGGCTCAGGCTGCTGATCGTCGGCACGGGGTTGTTGATGGAGAAGGTGAACGGGGCTGACGCGACATCAGGGTCGGGATTCAACACGGTGATGCTGGCCGTGCCTGCGGTGGCGATATCCGCAGCCGGGATGGTCGCGGTCAGCTCGGTGTCCGATACGAAGGCGGTGGGGCGGGCGCTGCCGTTCCAGCGCACCACCGCGCCGTTGACGAAGCCGGAGCCGTTCACCGTCAGGGTGACCTCGCCTCCTCCCGCTGTCGCCGAGGGGGGGACAATGGACGTGATCACGGGAACCGGGTTGCCGCAGATCACAAACGGTAACTCGATCGTACGGCTAGTGTTAGGGGTGTAGTCGGTTCGCGTGGTCCATACGCCGGGTTCACCCCCCGTAAGGTTAAGCTGCCGCGCATTGCCGGAAGTGGCGACGGTTGGCGGTGTCCAGGGTCCAGAGAGTATGTCATTCCCCGTCAATCCATACTCGAGCCAGTAGGTTCCGGGCGCGAGGGTCTCTACGCTGCTAAACGGCCAGTTAATCGTCACCGCCATAATTGGACGGGTGGTATCGGTGGGACTAGTAGACAGGACCCGGTAGACACTGGTAAAGGCGTTCTGGGTGATCGTCCCGGCGACAGGCCCGGCGATGATCGCGCCACCGTCGCCCGGTGTACCGTTCCAGAGACGCAGGTCAACAACACCGTTGATCGTTGAGGTTGTTGAACCGCCGACTTGATACCCGTACAGAGTCACAGCGGATGGGCGCCAGCCGTTACCTGTCACCACAAAATCGTCGGCGAGGCGCGCTCTAAGGACACCATCTCCTGCCGGGTCACTCTCGTTGGGTGGGGTCGAGTTGGGCTGGGCCAGGAACCCCCGGCCGATATGGAGCGGTGTCGCCATGCTGATCCCCGGTGCAGTAACGAACGTGCCGTTGGTGTACAACGGGGAGGTGGAGCAGGAAGGCGGCACATTCGCGCGCGCCGGTCGTGGGACGATCGTGGCGCCCCCGATGATACCCAGCGCCAGCCCGACGAGCATGACCACGCGAGTGAACATTTTAAGAGTAGATAACGACATTTCTGAACGCCTCCTTCCAAACTGACCGGATCTCGATGCAGAACTCATTGAACGATCCTGCTGTTTATAAACCCATGCGGCTGCGCTCCATCCTGGCAAGATGAAAATGGATAATTTCCCGGGAGGGCGCAGCCCTCCCAAAGCCTCCCCCGGGGAGGGGGGCGGGGAAACCCGGTTTCCCCCTGTCCCAACCGCTGGTGGGAGCGGCTGGCGCCCCTACAGGCAGGGGCCTGGGCAAACCCGGTTCCACCGTATGTTCACCTCAGATGGCTCTCCGGCATAGAGCGTAATTAAGCCAGATGAGACTCCGGTGAGGCTGGTGTGGTCACTCGCTAGAAAAATATTAATGCGTTCATGCGTCAGCACAGCGCTGGCCCTGCGAGGAGGCTGGATAAACGGCAATCGTAGAACACTCCGGGGCCGTTGCAACGTTGCTGAGGCAAGCCCTGACTTTCGATGTTCTGCTTCGTTCTGGCAACCAGGGGCCGCCAGAACGAAGCAGAACATCTCGCGGGGCGGTGAGCCGCCTCACACCCCATTGCTGGAGGCGCACGTTGCATCAGCCCTGGGAACACTCCCTGCGCCTACCCATAAACGTAGCGGATTTGCTATAATACACAGCAGGCCTCCCCTTTCCATTCTAAGCGCATGCTTCGGCCCGGCCTGATAGCCCGGGGGCGCCGCTGACCGTCTCCTCAGACCTCTTACAGGGTGAGATGCGCCCCTCGCGCTGCTGGCGTCGCTGTCGAACCATGCCTGAAGGAGTCAGACTGTGTCCACCCCCGTCGGGCCACGTCGGGTCACTCTGTTCGTCACTTGCATTGTGGACCAGCTCTACCCGGAAATCGGCAAAGCCACGGTGGAGATCCTCGAACGTCAGGGGGTGGCGATACACGTGCCGCGTGGCCTGACCTGCTGCGGGCAGATGGCCTTCAACGGCGGGTTTCGCGACGAATCGTACGCCGTGGCCGGGCGCACAATTGAGTTGCTGCGCGGTCAGGGCGATGTCGTGCTGCCTTCCGGCTCGTGCGCGGCGATGATCCGCCATCTCTACGCCGAACTGTTCGCCCATAGCCCTTATGCCGGCCCCGCCGCAGAGCTGGCCGCCCGCACCTACGAATTAACCGAGTATCTGGTGGATGTGCTCGGCGTTACCGACGTTGGCGCCCGGTTTCGGGGGCGCATCAGCTACCACGATGCCTGTCACGGACTGCGCTTCCTCGGCGTGGGGCGCCAGGCCCGCGCGCTGCTGGCGAATGTCCAGGAGGCTGAAGTGCGCCCGCTGCCCAACTGCGATACCTGCTGTGGATTCGGCGGTTTGTTCGCCATCAAGCAGTACGCTATTTCCGAAGCGATGCTCGAGCGAAAGATCCACGATGTTCATGCCGCGGAAACCGATCTGCTGGTTACCGGCGACGCTTCGTGCATGACCCAGATCGCCGGTGGTCTGTCACGGCGTGGCAGCCCTATTCGCGCGCGTCACATCGCCGAGGTGCTCGCCAATATGGTCGATGCGCGGCCGGTATGAACGTTGATCGTCGGGGCGCGAAGATGGCACAGCATGGTGCAGGTGCGGGAGGGCGCCCCTCTCAACCGCCTCACCCAATCCTCCCCTGCGGAGGAGTGAGCCGCACGCCTCTCCCGGCGGGGGCGAGCCGGGAAGGAACGAGCAGAGCGTAGCAAACCTGCTTGACAGGCTGCCTGGTGTACTGATCCTCGAGAGCCTCACGATAAGGACGCTGATAGTTGCATGAGCACGCACTCCCTGCACTTCTTCGACCGCGTTGATACGGCACTCCACGACGAGACGCTACGCACGGCGCTCAACCGTGCCACCGCGCGCTTCGTCGGCAACCGTTCCGGGGCCATTGGCGCCCTCAGCGATGCCGATACCCTGCGCGACCAGGCCCGCGCCATCCGCGCCCATGCCCTGAGCCGCCTCGATGAGTTGCTCGTGCGCCTTGCCGAACGGGTCGAGGCCCGCGGTGGGCGCGTTTGCTGGGCCAGTGATGGTGAGGAGGCCAGACGCTACATCGCCGAACTGGCCCGCAGTCGCGGTGTGCGCTCGATTGTGAAGTCCAAGTCCATGGCCTCCGAAGAGATTCACCTCAATGAGGCCCTCGAACGGGCCGGCGTTGAAGTGGTCGAGACCGACCTGGGCGAGTACATTATCCAGATCGCCGGCGAGACGCCCTCGCACATTATCGCCCCCGCGATCCACAAGACCCGCGAGCAGATCAGTGCGCTCTTCGAGCAACACCTCGGTATGCCGCCCACCACTGAGGTGCCGCCGATGATCCGCGCTGCGCGCCAGGCCCTGCGCCAGCGTTTCCTGCGTGCCGATATGGGCATCAGCGGTGTCAATTTTGGCATCGCTGATGAGGGGGCCGTGGTTATCGTCGAGAATGAGGGCAATGCGCGCCTGACCACCTCCGTGCCGCGTATCCACGTGGCGATTATGGGCATCGAGCGCATTGTTGAGCGGCTCGAAGACCTGGGGGTGATGCTACAGGTGCTGGCCCGCTCCGCCACCGGCCAGAAACTCTCGGTCTACACCAGTATCATCAGCGGTCCCGCGCGCCCCGGTGAGGCCGATGGCCCGGAGGAGTTCCATCTCGTCTTGCTGGACAATGGCCGCTCGCAGATCCTTGGCGGCCAGTATGCCGAGGCGCTGATGTGCATCCGCTGCGGGGCCTGCCTCAACGCCTGCCCGGTCTACCAGAGTATCGGCGGCCATGCCTACGGTGGGGTCTACTCCGGGCCGATTGGCGCTATCCTGACCCCCCTGCTCCAGCCCGACCTGCCCGATAATTACCTGCTGCCCTACGCCTCCTCGCTCTGCGGGGCCTGCCAGGAGGTCTGCCCGGTGCGTATCGCCATTCCCGACCTGCTGCTGCGCCTGCGCGCCGATGCGGTCAGGGCCGGCAAGTTCCACCCCATCGAGAAACCGGCCATCCAGAGCTACGCCGCGATGATGAACAATCCGGCCCTCTACCGGGTGGGTGGGAAGTTCGCCCGGCTCGGCACGCGGCTGCTGCGGCGCAAGGGGCGCATCCGGCGTCTCCCGCCCCCCCTGCACCTCTGGACCAGGGGGCGCGATTTTCCTGCTCTTCCTGCCCAGACGTTCAGCGAGTGGTGGGAGGAGCGCGAACGCCAGCGCCACAATGGTTGATCTGGCGGACGGCGCGCTCCTTTGCCGCGGGCGGGGCAGGGCGCGCCTTCCCACACGCTCCCCGCGGGCAGGGGCGCGGTGCGACAGGCTCGCCGCCGGTGGGCAGGCTCGCTTTCCCTGCCGCGCCTTTTGAGGTACACGCCTATGAGCCGTGATCAGATCCTTGCTAACCTGCGTACCAGTCTGGCCTCCAACCGCTCCTGGCTCGAAAAGGAGGCCAGCGCGGCGCCCCACGCCGCGCCGCCCTTCGTCCATCCCCCTGCTGCCAATCTGGTGGCCCAATTCAGCGCGGAACTGGCGAAGCTTGAAGGGCGCACCTACCCGGTTGCCGATGCTGAAGAGGCCCTGGAGGTGATCGGGCGCCTGCTCGACGAACGTGAGGCCCGCCAGGTGATCGCCTGGGATCTCGAACAGATCGACCTGTCCGGTCTTCCGGCGCTGCTCGCCGCGCGCGGGGTGAGCGTCCTCGATGCGCGCGTGCACGGCGCCGCTCGCAAGGAACGCTTGCAGACCCTGGAGCCTGTGTCGGTGTGTCTCTCGGGGGTCGATTGCGCCATTGCCGAGAGCGGCACGCTGGTGCTGCGCCACGGCCCCGGTCGCCCTCGCCTGGCCTCGCTCCTTGCCCCCACCCACATCGCGGTAGCGCACCGCTCGCAACTGGTGCGCGGTCTGGGTGAGGCCCTGGCGTTCCTGCGCGAACGCTACGGCGCGGCACTCTTCGACCCAACCAGCCACCTGACCTTCATCAGCGGCCCGTCGCGCACCGCCGACATCGAGATGACCCTCTCGCTGGGCATCCACGGTCCGCCCGAGGTCCACGTGGTGGTGCTCTGAAAATAGGGGAAACCGGGCTTCCCCATTCCCCCGCCCGATGGGGCGCCAGGCAATCCCAACTGCGGTTGGAGGGTGGAGAAACCGGGTTTCTCCACAGCCCCTGCCCGGGTAGGTGACACCAGGAGGGCGCCAGTCGCGCTCCACATCTCTACACCTCTACACAAACGGCTTGTAGAGCTGTGGAGCTGAAGACCGCGTTGTCAAGCGGGACCGAACCATACTTTTGAGCCGATCCTTCGGATTTGAAGCTGAAACAGGGCTCGCCATGTCGTCAGCTCGCCCAACGGTGTACGTTACCCGCCGCTTGCCGGAGCCGGCCATGCGCCTTCTGGCAGAGACATGCCTGGTCAGCCTGTGGGACGAAGTGGAGCGTCCTGTGCCACGGGACAAGTTCCTGCGCGGGGTAGCCAGCGCCGAAGGGCTACTCAGCCTGCTCACCGAGCGGGTGGACGCCGAGGTGCTGGCCGCTGCTCCGCGCCTGCGCGTGGTGGCGAACATGGCCGTAGGCTACGACAACATTGATGTGGCGGCCTGTACTGCGCGGGGCGTGCTGGTGACCAATACCCCCGACGTGCTGACCGAAACCACTGCCGATCTCGCCTGGGCGCTGATGCTCGCCGCCGCCCGGCGCATCGTCGAGGGCCAGCGGATGATAGAGGCGGGCGCGTGGGGACCCTGGCACCCGTTGCAAATGGTGGGGGTGGATGTGTACGGCGCAACGCTGGGTGTGGTCGGCGCGGGGCGCATCGGTGGAGCTGTGCTGCGCCGGGGGCGTGGCTTCGCGATGCGGTTGCTCTACCACAACCGCCACCCGGCTCCTGCGCTGGAGGCCGCAACCGGGGCGGTGTACCGGCCCTTCGAGGATCTGTTGCGCGAGAGTGACTTCGTTGTGGTAACCGCGCCGCTAACGCCCGCAACCCGGGGGATGCTCGGGGCGCGCGAGTTCGCGCTGATGCGCGACACGGCGGTCTTTGTCAATGTGGCGCGCGGGCCGCTGGTACGCGAAGATGAGCTAGTGGCGGCGCTCCGCGCCGGGCGCCCGCGGGCTGCGGGCCTCGATGTCTTCGAGCGCGAGCCAATCGGCCCCGAGCATCCCCTCCTCAGCTTGCCCAACTGCGTGTGCGTGCCGCACATCGGCAGCGCCACCCTGACGACACGCACCCGGATGGCGACCCTGGCCGCCGAGAATCTGGTGGCCGCCCTCACCGGGCGGCCACTGCTGACACCGGTCAACCTCACGGAACTCGCAGCCCTCGGGCGGGGTGCCCCTTCGTGGGAACGTGGGGCAACGGATCGATGAGCCGTCCCAGCCAGGCCGCCACCAGCAGCGCGTGGAGGTAGCTTGGCTCGCCGATCGGATGGGCGGGCCGGGGCGCGGCGCAGTAGCGCGTGTACACAGGGCGCTCGCCAGTGGCGGGAGGCGCTGCGGTGGGACGGGCGGGTCGGCTCGGTGCGCGCTCATACTGGATCGTCATCGCCATCCTCCTTCCTGCCGCGGGTCTTGTGTGCTGGAAGTATTGCCCGCATCGTGGTAGAGTATCTGGGTCTGACATATGTAGCATAGCACGCTTTGACGACTTTAGCTATAGGCAAACTTCCCAATTATGACGCATTGCTCGCCGCCGCAATCTGCGCGTCGCGGTTGCGTTGAACAGCTAGTTTGCGCCCTGATCGGCCCGTTGCTCGCTCTGGCGCTTGTAGTCGGCGCTCTGGCCGCGCCTGCCGCGCGCCAGTCGGGTCAGGCGTCGCCCTCTGCCGCCGATCCCTTTCTCGCTGCCCAGGCTGCCGCGTTACTCCCGGCCCACACCGGCGACCTGGCCCGCGCCGCCGAGTGGGATCGCTACACCATCGTCGCCACGGCTGACCCCGCCGCGCTGACCATACGCGGCACGGTCAGCGTCACCGTCACCAACCGTTCGAGCCTGAGTTATGACCGAATCTACTTCCGGCTCTACCCCAACCATCCCGACTACGGCGGGCGTCTCGATGTCACCGCCGCCAGCGTGGAGGGCCGCCCTGCCGCCTCGGGCACCGAACAGGGCGACACCCTGCTCTGGCTGGCCCTGCCGCGGGTGCTCCCGCCAGGCGGCATAGCGCGCGCCGATCTCCGCTTCATCGCCCGAACGCCGCGCAACGCCAGCGCCCGTACCTTTGGCGCCTTCAACCAGGAGGCCGGTCTCTGGTCCCTCGCCGGTTTCTACCCCGTCCTCGCCCGGCAGTTCATCAACAGTGGCTGGGATCGGCGCCCCATCGAGAGCCGCGGCGACTTTGCCGTGACCAATGTGGGACTGTACGACGTCACGGTGGAGTTTCCAAGCGCCTGGACCCTGGTCAGCACCGGTTCGCGGGTCAACAGCCTCCCGGCGCGCGCCGGGACGCGCCGGGAACGCCTGGTGAGCGGCCCGCAGCGTGAGTTCTACCTGGGCTTCACCCGGGGCCTGGAACAGGCAAGCACTGTGGTGGAGGGCACGCGTATTGTCAGTCACTATCAACTGGCGAACGCCGATGCCGGACAGCGGGCGCTGCGCTTCGCCGAGCAGGCCCTGCGCGCCTACAATCTGCGCTACGGCCCCTATCCGCTGGCCGAACTCGAGGTGGTGCAGGGCGCCATGACCACCTTCCTGGGCATGGAGTACCCTGGCGCGGTTCTGATCGAGCAGACGCTCTACGCCGACAACGACCGGGTGCTGGAAACCACCATCGCGCACGAGATTGCCCACCAGTGGTGGTATAGCCTGGTGGGCACCGATGCCCAGGGCGAGCCGTGGATTGACGAAGGTCTGGCCAGTTACGCCCAGGTGCTCTACTACGAAGCCACAGGCAACAGCGCGCGGGCGGCGGAAGAGCTGGAGTACTTCCGCGGCCTCTATCGCCGCCTGCGCGAAGCCAACCGCGACGCGCCCCTGGCCACGCCCCCTGGCGGACTGCGCGGCAACTACGTGCCCGTGGCCTACGCCAAAGCCGCGCTCTTCTTCCACGCCCTGCGCGGCCAGATCGGTGAGGAGGGCTTCGGACGCTTCCTGCAGCGCTATCTGGCCGAGGGTAAGTACCGCGAAACCGCCGGCCCGGACGTCTTGCGCGCTGCCGAGACCGCCTGCCTGTGCGAACTCGATACCCTGTATGAAGATTGGGTGCTCAGCGCAGCGCCAGTGGCGATCCCCTAGGGGCATCTCCAGACGACCTGATGTGAACAGATGGGGAAACCAGGTTTCCCCATCCCCCTGCCTGTGGGGGCGGCAAGCCCTCCCCACCGGGAGGGCTTGGGAGGGCGCAGCCCTCCCAGGAAACAACCCGCCAGCGGGGAGGGTTGCGGCAAGCCCTCCCCACCGAGAGGGCTTGGGAGGCGCAGCCCTCCCAGGATATCCAGGGTTCCCAGAACCTGAACCGTTGCACACAATGGAGAGGCATCTATGAGCCAGCCCGAAGAGACGCCCCGACTCACCCATCTTGACGAGCGGGGCCAGGCGCAGATGGTGGACGTGGGGGCCAAAGCCGATACCCAGCGTGAGGCGGTGGCCCGCGGCAGCATTACCATGCAGCCGGAAACGTTGCAACTCATCGTGAGCGGCGCCGTGCCGAAGGGCGACGTGCTGGCAGCGGCGCGCATCGCGGGGATTATGGCCGCCAAACGCACACCGGAACTCATTCCCCTCTGCCACACCCTGCTTCTGACCCACGTAAGCGTCACCATCGAACCCGACCCCGCAGCGAGCGCCTTGCACATCGAGGCGCGGGTGCGCACCCGTGGGCCTACCGGTGTAGAAATGGAGGCCCTGACCGCCGTGAGCGTAGCCGCGCTGACGATCTACGATATGTGCAAGGCCGTGGATCGGGGCATGCGTATCGGGGACATTCGTCTGGCCGAAAAACGAGGCGGACGGAGTGGCGAGATTGTGCTGGAGTAGCTATGAGCAGGGGAAGGCGCGGGTGGCACTTCAAATCAGCTTGACAATCTGGCGTTCAACTCTACACCTCCACAGACCGGTCGCCCGGGGCCGTGGCGCAACAGTCAAAACCGGAATGCCCGGATCTGAACATACCTGCAAAGTCACTCCGAGCGCACGGCCACAGGCGTTTCGACGTTGCCCAGGGTCTGACGCAGGCGCGCAAGCTCGGCGGCGATAGCCTCGGCCTGATCCATACGCCGGAGCGCCTGTTCCTCCAGCGCATCGCGCTGCTGGCGCAGATCGCGCAGGCGCTGCCTCAACCTTGCGCCGGCCGCCACGGTGCTGGCGGCAAGCGTGGCGATCTCTTGCTCAAGATCGGCGAGCGACCAGGCTAACTCGGCCACTTCAGCGTTGATCGTCTTGTACGTGCTAAGCAGTTCACGGTACCGCCGGGCAACGTCCTCGCGCTCCGGTGGAGCCACGGTGTCGTTGTGCGTTCCCATTGAGCGTACCCTCCTTGCTCCCGGTGGCTCGTCAACCTGGTTGTGACGGATAGTTGTGCAGGGAGAGCATTGAATGCCCACGCCACCTTCTGCCGCCTCGATCACCATCATCGTGACAGACCACCAGCCGCACAGCGGAATCATACCACACTCGCTCGATGAACGTCTGCCGTGCAGGTGGGGCATGGCTAGTACAGCCTCTTCCTCCCACGGTGGGGTGTGGGGCAGCGTTGCCGCCCCACGAGATGGGGTTCAGGGCTTACTCCAACAACGCTGCATTAGCGCTGGCTCATCCATGCAGGGCTGTTGCAACGTCGTTAGACGGTCATGCGCATGGCGCACAACGCCGCGATGAACATGGGGCGTCTTTGGGAGGGCCGCCCCCTCCCTGGCCCTCCCCCGCTGGGGGAGGGAACCGGGCGCCTCCCCGCAGGGAGGGGATTGGGGAAACCTGGTTTCCCTATGTCCCAACTGCTGTTGGAAGCGGCTGGCACCCCCCACAGGCAGGGGGATGGGGAAACCTGGTTTTCCCGTATGTTCACCTCAGAGCTGCACTCTAAAGGGAGGGACCTGGGGAAACCGCGTTTCCCCAGGTCCCTCCCGCTGGTGGGAGGGCCTGCCGCCCCTCCCCCAGGCAGGGGGGAAGGGGAAACCCGGTTTCCCCGTATGTTCACATCAGCGTCGGCCCATCCGTGGGATACCTTGACACAGAACGTATGTTCTATTATACTATCAGCCAGGCAAGGCGTCCATACTATCGAGGTCGGCAATGATGATCACCTGGCGTACCGCCTCCCTCTCCCGGCATCATTCGGGCGCAAGGCGGCGCCCCGCCGAAGAACCGATCGCGTTAACCGCCCGGCGCTACGGTTTTCTACCGGCGCGCTTCCGCAGCCGGGGTGCAGTCCACCTGATTGTACAGGTTGAGGCGATCTGGGAGGAGGCAGGTCGCGGCCAGCGCGCCGCCCGGCGCTACTTTGCCGTCCGTTGTGCCGATGGACGCCGCTGCACGCTGTTTGAGAACCTGCGTGCCGGTACCTGGCACGTTCGCTGGTAGGAGGCGTTCATGGTGCCCAAACGTCCGCCCTTTCTGGTCTGGTACGACGATAATCCCAAAGTGAGCATTGCACGCAAAATCGAGGAGGCGATTGCGGCCTACAGTCGCCGCTTTAACGGTGTGCGTCCAACGCTCATCCTGGTGAATGAGGCGGAACTGACCGACGTGGCCGGCGTCCAGGTTCGAGGCGTCGCCACAGTGCGCCGCAACACCTACTGGGTGGGTCAGGTCGAGGCATTGGAAGAGGCGCCCCACGTGGTGGGGGCATAGCGAGGAGCCGCTTCGGATTGCAGATTGCAGATTACGGATTGACGTAATGGGGCTGCGGTGCGCTCCCGCGGGAGCGCACCCGTGGCTGCCCCGCACGAAGCCAGGAGGCAAACCGTAGAGGTGTAGAGGCTTCAGGCGTGGGCATGGCGCAGGGCAGATCGGCCAGCGCCGTGGTGGCCGCGGGCGCCAGCGGCGCAGAGGCTTCAGGCCTTGCCATCGAGCACGGCAAGCCCGTAGAGAGCGTGAGGGTTCTGGGGATTGATCGCGAGCACGTTTTCCAGGGCCGTGCGCTGGTCCTCCGGGTCATCAACGGCGCCGCTGAGCCAGAGCCAGGCTTCCTCATTACGCTCATCGGCCTCGACGACCTGGAGGAGCAGTTCGCGGGCTCGTTCCTTGTTTCCCTGGTGGAGCGCCAGCGCGCCCTCGTACAGCAAAGCGGCCAGTCTGGTATCCACTGCTCAGATGCTCCTCTGAACTTGTATGCGTTCCGCGGCGTCTGTATGCGGCGAGATGCGCCGCTGTGACGACTGCTCAGACGCTCCTCTGAACCTGTATGATTTCCGCCAGAATACTCACGGCGATCTCCTCGGGGGTTCTGGCTCCGATGGGCAGGCCGATCGGCCCGTGAATGCGCGCGAGATCGGCGTCGGAGAAGCCTTCGGCCCGGAGACGCTCCAGGCGGCGAGCATGGGTGGTCGCACTGCCCAGGGCGCCAATGTAGGAAGCCGGTGAGCGCAACGCGACCCGCAGCGCCGGATCGTCGATCTTCGGGTCGTGGGTCAGTACCACCACATAGCTCCGCCTATCGAGGCGCCCTTCAAGCGCCTCGTCGGGCCAGGCCAGTATCAGCTCATCCGCCAGACGCAGACGCTCCTGGTTAACAAATGACTGGCGCATGTCCACCACCACGGTGTGAAAGCCGAGTACTCTGGCCATCTGCGTGAGCGCCACTGCGATGTGTACCCCTCCAACCATAACCAGGCGCGGCGGTGGGCCGAAGCTCTCGATGAATACCGATACGCCTCGACCGGCCAGTTCGACCTCACGGCTCGATCCGTGCGCCAGGAGTTCGCTGGCTATCTCACGCACCGCCGCGTCCAGGGCCGCATCACCCAGGCTGCCCTGGCAGCTCCCATCCGCCTCGATCACCAGTCTGGCCCCGATGGCCGATGGGCCGCGAATGACGGTCGCCGTCGCCAGGGGGCGCTCGGCGTGGATCAGCTCGCCAAGCGGCTCTACGAACACGTCTATCGTACCACCGCACGCTAACCCGACGCTCCAGGCGAGCTCGTCGGCGACGCCGAAGTGCAGCAAGCGGGCCTGGCCTGTTTGCATCGCTTCCTGGCAGGCCCCGAAAACGGCGCCTTCAATGCAGCCGCCACTTACCGAGCCGACCATGCTCCCGCCCGAAGATACGAACATCTTCGCGCCCACCTGCCGCGGTGATGAGCCCATGGTTCGGACTACAGTAGCCACGGCCACCCGTTCGCCGCGGGCCAGCCACTTGCTGATAGTCTCCAGGTACTCGTGCATACTGTCTGTCTGAGGGTAGGTCAGACGCTCATATGGCTGCGCCGCACAACGCCAGAATATTATTGGGAGGGCGCAGCCCTCCCACAACCTCGCGGTGGGGAGGGCTTGTCGCACCTACAGGCAGGGGTGCGGTTCGACAGGCTCACCGCGGGTGGGGAAACCGGGTTTCCCCATACGTTCACATCAGGCCCCTTTCGCGGGGTGCACAACGCCGGCATGAAAATATTATATTGTTCTTGGGAGGGTGTAGCCCTCCCAAACCCTTCCGGTGGGGAAGGTTTGTCGCCCTTACAGGCAGGGGGATGGGGAAACCCGGTTTCCCCATATGCTCACATCAGGATGCAGCCGACTCGGGCGGGCCGGGTGATGAACGTTGGCTGCAACCCCGGGTCTTCTACCCCGCCTGCCGGGCGGGAGCGGGAACGCCGCTCCGGCGCCGCACATCGTAGTACTGCCAGAACCACACGCTGGTAACGATCGCGATGCCGACCAGATCGGTGACCAGGCTCGGCCAGAAACAGAGGAAGGTGCCGAAGGCTGCGATCAGCCACTCCCACCAGGTCGTGCGACGCACCAGGAAGAACATCGAGACCGCGGAGAACGCAAGGGTGCCCATCGTGCCCGAGAAGAACGCCAGCGCTACATCGTGAAACACGAGGTCGCGCAGGGGTTGCCCACCTTCGCCAAGCAGCAGAATGGCCGGACTAAAGGCGAAAAGGAAGGGCATCACGTAGAGCAGTTTGGCGAATTTGAAGGCGGTCCACCCGGTCTTCCAGGGGTCGGCTTTAGCAATGGCAGCCCCGGCGTAGGCTGCCACGCAGACCGGCGGTGTAATGTTGCTGTCCTGGCTGAACCAGTAGACAATCATATGGGCGGCGAGCAGGGCCACTCCCATATCGGTGAGGGCCGGCACCGTCAGCACCGCAGTGATCAGGTAGGCCGCCGTTACCGGCACGCCCATGCCCAGGATCAGCGAGGCCAGGCCGATCAGAATGATCGCGATGACCAGGTTCCCGCCACTGAGACTGACGATGATATTGGTGAAGCGCTGGCCGATGCCGGTGGCGTAAATTGTCCCCACAATCATCCCGATCACGCCAACGGTTGCGCCAATCACCAGGGTGTCGCGGACACCGTCCTGCATCGCTTCGAGGATGTTCCGCACCAGGCGCACCAGGCTGCGTCCCAGGGCGTGTAGCACGCCCCCACCGAGTGCTGCCGGGTTCCGCAGGTCGGCCAGATTCTCCGGGGCGATGGCGAGCAGCGCGATACAACACATAATTGACCAGAACGCGGCGTAGCCCGGTGAGTAGCCAATCATCATCAGCACGACGATCACCAGCAACGGGGTGGCCATATACCACTCCTTGCGGATGATATCGAGTGCCCGCGCGCCGGTATCAACACCCTTGAGGCCGTGTTTCTTGGCCTCGAAGTGCACCATCGTCAGTACTGAGAGAAAGTAGAGGATCGCCGGGAAAATCGAGATCGCGACGATGATCGGGTAAGGCGTGTTGGTCAACTCGGCCATCAGAAAGGCGCCAGCGCCCATAACCGGGGGCATAAACGAACCCCCGATCGAAGCCGACGGCTCGATCGCCCCGGCCACATGGGGCCGGAACCCGGCCTTTTTCATCAAGGGGATGGTGAAGGTGCCGGTGCTGACCGTGTTGGCGATCGGGCTGCCCGAAATCGAGCCGAAGAGCGCCGAGGAGATGACTGCCACTTTGGCCGGACCACCGGTGCTGCGCCCGGCCAGGGCCAGTGGCAGGTCAATGAAGAACTTACTTGCTCCCGACTTGCGTAAAAAGGCCCCGAAGAAGATAAACAGAATAACATACGAGACCAGCACGTTGGCCATAACCCCGAACACGCCCTCCTGGTCAAAGAAGAGCGTCGTGGCAGTGCGCTGCGCCGTCCGGCCACGGTGGGCGAAGGCTCCCAGAACTGGCACATCGTAGAGCACGTAGCCGAAGCGCAAGTAGAGAATGAACGCTGCGCCGATGATCGTCATCGGCCAGCCGAGCACGCGCCGGGCGATCTCGAGGGAGATCACCAGCCCGATAGTGGCGATGACAAAATCGGTCTCGTTATACGCGCCGGCACGGAACTGGAGTTCGCGGAAGTTGATAATGTAGTAGCCCACCGTGGTAACGGTCAGGGCAATGAGGATCAGATCGATCACGCTCGGGCCCTGGTGCGGAGCCAGCAGCGCCCGCAGCCAGTCAGGTAGCCGGTCAAGCCACCTCTCAACGTATGGTCGCGCCCGGCTCCGTTTCGGAATAGCGGGGTAGAGCAGCAGGATGAGAATGTAGGTCAGCATCACGTAGATGCCGCGCTGCCACTGTACCGGCGCCGGCAGTGTGCCTGCCGTGTAGATGTAGAAGCCGGCCATGCCCACGGAGAGCGTAGCCACGACTGCCGCCCAGAAGCGATTGAGCGTGCGCGTGGACGGTTCGTCGTACTCCTTGAGCTTTTGCAGCGTCGCTTCGTCAACGCTGTCGGCGTTGTTCGCGGCCCCGGAAGCCGCCGCGTTCAGGTCATCGGCGGGTGGCTGCTGGTTCGTGGGCTGCTGCTCTGCCATGGCGACAGGATCTCCTCATCGAGAACTGTAGATACGGAACAGGGCGTAGTTCAGGGTCGGGCGTTTCAGCCTGACTGTTGCTCCACATTTGCAATCCGGCATTGTGCGCCTGGCGCATGGCGCCTGAGGTGAGCATAGCCCGCGCGCGGGAGGGTTTGGGGCGTAGAGGCGCAGCGCCGCTGCGCCTCTACGCCCTCCCAGGAAACAACTCGCCAGCGGGGAGGGTTTGGGAGGGCGCAGCCCTCCCAAAGAACAAATGTTTTTATTTCGGTGTTATGCGGCGCAGCCGTGTAGAGGTCTAACGCAGTTCAGCCGGGATGGTCACTCCCTGCTCTTCCCAGAAGCGCACCGCGCCGGGATGGAGCCGGTTGGCGATACCCTCAATGCCTTTCTCCAGTTGCACCTCCTGCGCCGAGGGGTGCGCTTCGCGCAGCCGGCTCAGCCCTTCCTCTGAGAAGACCGCTTTCAGCGCGTTGTAGACCACCTCTTCGGGCACGTCGGCATTGGCCACCCAGAGGGCGGTATCCTGGAAGCTGGGAACGTCCTCATCAACGCCGGTATACTTCCCACCGGCGAGCACACGGGCGGAATAGAAGGGGTAGGCCTCGAAGAAGCCCTTCTCAACGCCGGGGTTGTAAACGTCAATCAGGCGGATGTCGGTGTAGGTCGTTGCCTCGGTCACCGAGGCGTTCGGAAAGCCTGCGAGGATCCAGAAACCGTCGAGCTGGCCGTCGCCCATTGCGGCAGCAGCCTGCGAGTAGCCCAGGTACTCGACCTTGACCTTGTCCATCAGACCCATGTGGGTGAAATAGCGCTCGGCGGAGAGCGCCGCGCCCGAGCCGGCATTTCCAAGCGCGATGCGCTTGCCCGGCAGATCGTCAACCGTCTCGATGCCGCTGTTCTTCGTTACCACCAGGTGGATCACGCCGCCGTAGAGCGGAGCCACGGGGAGCACGTTGGTGTACCTGGTCGTGTCGTTCGGAAGCTGGCCCTGTGCGCCCAGGGCCACATCGCCCGAGTAGACGATGCCGAACTGGAAGTCGCCCGAATTGACGCTGCGCAGATTCTCTGCCGAGCCGCCAGTGCCTTCGGCGGTCAATTCGAGGTTCGGGTCGGCGCCAGCCACGATCAGCGAGAGCACATCGGCATAGACCTGGAATACTCCCCCAACGGGCCCGCCACCGAAGGAGTAGCGGAGCTTCTGTCCACCTGCCGCCGGAGGCGCGGTCGGCGCGGGTGCCGTCGTTGGTTGGGCAGCCGGCGCAGTTGTGGGCTGGGCAGCCGGCGCGGTTGTGGGCTGGGCAGCCGGCGCGGTCGTGGGTGGCGTGGTCGGGGCAGCGGCGCCACATCCGGCAACCAGCACGACGATTACGGCCAGCAGCAGGACTCTGAGCGATGAAACCACCTTGTTTCCTCCTTGAGGTTCCTGGAGCGAACACCGAGATGACGGCGCACTGTCACAAACACGGTGACACTGCGAGGGTATGATCCACGCGGGGGGAGCGAGGCGTCTGGCCGGAATTATACTTATAATATACGCTGCACGTCAATGCGTAAAGGTTAACAGATGACCATTCTCACGAATTTCCGAACGGAACGTGTTCCCACGACCGAGGTGACCCTCAACGTCGCCCTGGGGGGCAGCGGGCCGCCCCTGCTGTTGCTCCACGGTTACCCGCAGACCCACGCGATGTGGCACAAGATCGCCCCCCGTCTGGCTGCCGATTTCACGGTGATCGCGCCCGATCTGCGGGGGTACGGCGACAGCGACAAGCCTCCTGGCGATCCTGAGCACGCCACGTACAGCAAGCGCGCCATGGCCCGCGATATGGCCGGGTTGATGACTGCTCTCGGCTTTCAGCGCTTCGCCGTGGCTGGCCACGACCGCGGCGCCCGTGTTACCCACCGTCTCTGTCTCGATTACCCCGAACGGGTTACGCGCGCAGCCGTGCTTGATATTGCCCCGACCGTCACGATGTTCGCCAGCGCCGACAAGGAGTTCGGTGATGCGTACTACCACTGGTTCTTCCTCAGCCAGCCTTACGATCTGCCGGAGCGCTTGATCGGCGCCGTCCCGGAGTACTACCTGCGCGCCAAGATCGCCTGCTGGTCGCGTAATCCAGGGGCCTTCACCGAAGCGTCGCTGGATGAGTATCTGCGCTGCTTTTGCGATCCGGCCACCATCCACGCCACCTGTGAAGATTACCGCGCCGCGGCGAGCATCGATCTGGTTCACGATGCTGCCGACCAGGAACGCATGCTGGCCTGCCCCTTACTGGTGCTGTGGGGGGCAAAGGGCTTTATCGGGAAGAAGTACGATGTCCTGGGCGTCTGGCGCGAGCGGGCGAGCGATGTGCGCGGTCGCGGGTTACCCTGTGGTCACTACCTGGCTGAAGAAGCGCCTGAGGAGACGTACTCGGAACTGCGGGCGTTTTTTCTGCAACCCGATTAGGTCTCCCCTCTCCAGTCATCCATGCGGCTACGCCGCACAACGCCGGAATGAAAATATGTATTCTTGGGAGGGCTACGCCCTCCCAAACCCTCCCCGCGGGCGGGTTGTTTCCTGGGAGGGCTGCGCCCTCCCAACCCCTCCTGCGCGAGGACTATTTTCACCTCAGTGAGGCTGGAGAGATACCAGGGGCCGGGGGTGAGGACCAGGCAGCGCATCCCAACACTATAATGCCCGTCGGCGTCCCTATGTTCTGTCCGCCCCTAAACACCATCAGTTGGGGGATGGGGAAACCGGATTTCCCTACGCCCCTCCCGGCGCGGCGGGTAGGATTCGGGATCAACCCGCATCGGATGTCACTCCGCCGGGGAAGCTGGCTCGCCTGCGGTGTTGGGCGTGGATGGTTCCTCCAGCATGGCCAGGACACGCTCGACCAGGGCGCGATCTAGCTCGTCCAGGTCCCGGGTAAGCCGGCTGAGGTCACGTTCGCCGGCCCAGATGTGTTCGGCGGCGCGGCGCAGGCGCCAGCCTTTGCGCTCGATGTCGCGCAGCGCCAGTTCCACCTCGGCCCGTTCGCCGATGTCGCCGCGGGCAACGGCAGCGATGCCTTGCAGCAGCGGTTCGAACTGTCGCAGCGCCTCCTCGCGGCTATTCGCGTCGTCGCCGTCCAGCGGGGCAATTACCCCCGCGGCGGTGAGCTGTTCGATCACCACTTCGCGCTCAGCCAGAGGCAGGGCGTCGAGGGCGAACTGCAAGCCGGCCCCGTCACTCCGTTCCAGCGCGCCGCGCACGGCTGGAGGAAGACTGGCAAGGAGCGCCTCGGTTACGCCAGGGTTGACGTCTTCGGCGGCGAAGCGATGGCGCTCGGCGAAGTCGCTCAGACCGAGTTGCTCAAACAGGGTGGCGGCCTGCTCCAGGTAGGGCCGCGCCAGATCCGGGCGACCGTTGCGGCGCAAGGCCCAGCCGTAGTTGCCAATCTGGGCCGCTGCGGCATAGTGCTCACCTGCTGCCCAGTAGAGGCGCACCGCCTGGTTTAACAGGTCGGTGGCGCGGGCCAGCTCCCCCTGCTCCAACTGTGCGCGCCCCTGCGCAATCAAGGCGTCGGCTTGTTCTTTGAGTGTCACGCTCATACCTCGTTCCTGACGTTAAACTATGGAGAAACTCGGTTTCCCCGTACCCCCGCCCACGGAGGTGGCAAACCCTCCTCACGGGGAGGGGCGTGGGGAAACCCGGTTTCCCCATAAGTTCACCTCAGCCCTCCATGCGGCTGCGCCGTACAACGACAAGATGAAAATGAGTTTTTCTTGGGAGGGCTGCGCCCTCCCAAACCCTCCCGCGGGAGGGTTGTTTCCTGGGAGGACGTAGAGGCGCAGCGCCGCTGCGCCTCTACGTCCAAACCCTCCCGCGGGCGGGCTATGTTCACCTCAGAGTCAGGCACACCTTGCGCATTCGTTTATTCGTTTCCCATTCGTTGGCCCATTTCCCCTCTGCGTCCCAGGAAGCCTATCCCGGAGCAGGTGAAACCCGTTGAAGGGCTGCGCCCTCCCAAACCCTCCCCGCGGCCCTCCCCCGCTGAGGGAGGGAACCGGGCGCCTCCCCTCAGGGAGGGGGTTGGGAAAACCCGGTTTCCCCATGTCCCAACCGCCGTTGAGGGCGCCTGGCGCCCCCACAGGCAGGGGGATGGGGAAATCCGGTTTCCCCGTATTTTCACCTCAGCGCAGCGTCTCGACCAGGGCCAGTTGCACGCCGAGGCGTCGTCCATCCGGACTGCTCCGGTCAAATTCCCGCGGCGTGAACGTTGGCGCGCGGAGTTCCAGCACCAGTTCGTCGCCCGCCCACCCGCCGGCCGGCAGGGCAACGGTGTGTTCGGACCACGCCGGGCCGATCTCTGCCTGGCCCACCCGGGTTGAGCCTGCCCACAGCGTTACCACCACCGGGGCGGTGCCTTCGGGTCGTCCCGAGGCCAGGCGCAGCCGTACTTCCCGCGTGTCGCCGGCATGATCCAGCCGCACCCGGGCCACGCCGGTAGTCCAGCGAAAATTGTGTTCACCGGGGCGCAGGCTGTGAAACCCGGCGATGAAGCCGAGATCCAGCCCATCGCCCAGCGTGAGCCGTGTTGGCGCCGGTGTAACCCCCCGTTCCCACAGCCAGCCCTGGAGATCCTGGAGTGAGGCGGTTTCGTAGGCCAGGTCGGCCCGCGCGCCGGCCGTGTCGCCGAGGGCGCGGCGCACGTCGCCTCGCAGTACGCGGGCCTGGGGATGGTCGGGCATTATCGCCACGGCTTCGTCGAGGCGCCCCAGGGCGGCGGGCATATCGCCGATCAGCAGATCGGCTCGCGCCAGGGCGATACGCGTCAGGGCCGAGCCTTCGTCGCGCAACAAGGCCGCCGCGGCAGCGCCCCGCGCCGCCGCGGCGTCGCCGCGATCCAGAGCCGCCTCGGCCCGCCACAGGTGCCAGTGCTTCAGCCCCAGATGCCAGCCCAGGGTCAGGTAGTTGGCATGGAGGAGTGTCAGCGTCAGGACGGTGAGGGGCGCCAGCGAGGCTATGAACCGGTATGCATACCGGCGCGTCGCGCTTGCCCGCCGGCGGTCACCGGGCAGGATCGGCGAGTCGACTGCCGCGAGGGTGGCGCCTGGCGGTTGCGGTGTCGCAGTCGAGTCTCCCACGGCGGCCGGTTGTTCGCCTGGCGTCGAGTTAACCGGCCGGGAGGCGCCGGGGTGCTGAGGCTGGCGGGTCGTTGACGCGGAACGCTGCGACGCCAGCGTTACGCCGGCGAAGGGCAAGAGGGCCGGAAAGAGCGGCAAACGATAGCGAAGTTCGACGTGAAAGACCATCGTGGTCAGGATAACATACAATGCCCATGGACTGAGTAGCCAGGCCGGGGAACGCAGCGCGGCGCGCCAGCCTGGCGGCGCCTCTGGCTGCGGCAGTAGCCCCCGCGCCAGGCCGTAACTGCCAGCCAGTGCCAGCAGCAGCCACAACCCATCCCCAAGGATCAGGCGCAGCCCAACGTCGAACGGGCGCACCCAGATCTGCGGGCGCGCCCGCAGATCGTCGGCATACTCCAGGGCAAAAAACTTCAGCAATTCACCCCACGCCTTGGCCGCGAAACGCGCCGGATCGTCGCGCACCGCCGCCCAGCCCGCGCGCGCAGCGAGTTGCTGCCGCGCCAGCCGGTCCTCACCCAGGGCGAAGAGTTGCCTCTTGACCGCCTCGCGCCCGGCGGGGTCGTTGTCGAGCCAGAGGTTCTCCGCGCCGGTGGTGTCGATCAGGATCAGGCCACCATAGACCAGGTAGTTCCGGGCGGTCCAGGGCAGAATGGCCAGACAGCCGGCCAGCGCGAACGCCGCGACCCATCGCCAGGCCGCTTTCCCCCGCCCGACGAGCAGCCAGAGACTGCCCAGGGGCAGCAGCGGCAGGGCCATCGAACGTACCAGGCTGGAGAGGCCCACGGCCAGACCCGCCATTCCGGCGCGCCACGCCGCGCCCGGGCGGCTCGCTCGCACGAGCAACCAGAAGCCCATGGTCAGCCCGAAGAGAAACAGGGTCTCGGCAAGCAGTTCCGTGGCGTTGGCTGCCAGGGTGTAGCTCAACGCCGCCAGCAGGGCGGCCGCCAGCCCCGCCCGCCGCGCTGGCGCCGATGGGTGGTTGAGAGCCAGGGCCACCTCCCGGCTCAACAGATAGACCAGCGGGATGGTCGCGGTACTCAGCAGAGCCTGCACCAGCCGCAGGTTCTGCACGAGCGAGTCCACCAGCACGATGCTCGCAGCCAGGAACAGAGGATAGATGGGCGGGCGCATGAACAGCAGTTCCTGGTAGCGCCATTCGCGCAACAGGATCAGCGCCGTGTTGAAATACTCCTGCTCGTCACCGCCAAGGGGCTGGAACTCGCGCCAGCGCCACAGCGTCAGACGCAGCGCCAACCCGGCCAGGGTGATGAGCGCCAGCGGCAGGAAGTCAGGCGGTAAACGCCGGAGTCGGGTCATGGTTCTTCTCTGCTGCGAACAGCGGGGAAACCGGGTTTCCCCGCGCCCCTCCCTGTCGGGAGGGTGTGGGCGGGCGTAGCCCGCTCACGTTACCCCCGGTCACCGTAGCTCGGCCCAATCGAGCTGGTAGGCCAGCAGGCGCAACTGGCCCTCCTGCGGTCCCTGCTGCCCAATCATGTCGAGCGCGTCAGGCACGAACGTGGGAGCACGCAACTCCACCACGTAGGTCGTGCCGGGCGGGCGAGCCGGCAGGTCCAGACAGGCAACTTGCAGTTCACGGGTAAGGGCAATGGCGCCGAGGGCTGTCCCGTCCAGGAACGCTTCGACCCGCGGCAATGGCAGATCCAGGGGCCAGGCGCCACCCAGGCGCAGGCAGATCTGGCGGGGCGCCCCGGTGCCGGCTTGGGGGAAGCGCAGCGCCGACGCGCCCCGGGCCCAGCGCACGGTTGCTTCGAACGCGGGTTCGTAGCCACCCAGGTAGAAGCCTCGCAGGTAGCCCAGGTCGTTGTCGTCGGCCACGGCGATGCGGTCTTCGGGCAGTCGCGGGGGGTATAACCAGGTCCAGGCCCATAACACGGGGTTCTGGCTGTCCACCAGTTCGGGGCCGAACTCGCGCCGCGCAGCCTCGATCTCGCCCATCTGACGGAACAGTTCGCCCGCAACCACTGCTGTCTGCCAGGGCTCGAGCGGGCGCACGGGGTTGCGCGCCAGCCGGTCCAACCCCTCGGCCGGGCGACCCTCCAGCCCATCGAGCAGTGGCGCGCCCACGGCGGCGCTGTAGGCCGGCAGGTCGGGGTTGCTCAGAGCAGCTCGGGCCGCCGCGGCATCACCCGCGCCCAGTGCCGCGGCCAGTCGCTGCTCGGCAAGGTAACCAGGGCGCGTCTGTAGAGCGATGCGGCTGCTGGCCAGGCTGGAAGGGTAGGGGCCAAGATAGGAGGCCCAGGCCGAAGCCGCGCCGGGCGCGCGTGGTTCCAGATAGGCGTAGGGCGCCGTTGCCACCAGCAGCAACAGTGCGCCCAGTGCGGCGCAGGCTGCGCCATAGCCGGTGCGGAGCGTGGCTCGTAGCCCTGGCCCGCTGGCCAGCGCCGCCGCGGCCAGCAACAGGACAAAGGGCATCAAGGGCGCCCGAAAGCGGTTGATCGCAAAGAGCAGCGGCGCCGTTCCCAGGTTGTACATCAACCAGAGGCCAATGAGTCCGGTAAGGGCCAGGCTGGCAGGGGCCGGTCCTCTTGATACGCTGCTCCCCCGCTCTCGAGCCTGGATCCGCAGGGTGGCCCAGCCCGCTGCGGCCAGGGGCAGCGCCAGAACGTAGAGCGTGTCGTCCAGCAACAGCAGGGCCAGGGTATACCAGGGCGGCACATGGCCCAGGGCGAAGCCGCGGGTCAGGCGTTCGTCGCCGGTGTAGTTGATGCGGAAGAGATCAATGAATTCGAGCACGACCTTCTGCGCGAAGGCGAGGGGCCGGGCGCGCAGCAAACAGCCGGCTTCGGCGCTCATCAAACGTTGTCGCTCGGCCTGGGTGAGTTGCTCGGGTGGTCGATCCAGGGCCGCTATGAGGCGCGGATCGGCAGCGGCGTACAGGCAGGAGCCGGCCCGCTGCACACGCCCGTCCGGGGCGCGCCGCGGCTCCAGCAGCGCCAGGCGCTCCGCCTGGCCACGTCCGGGGATGGGCAAGAGCGCCAGGACAAAGTTCCGCGTGGGGAGCTTGTCACGCCCGCCGTCGAAGGCGGTGCGCGCGCCGAGGAGCAGATTGAAGGCCCCTGTGGTGTCAACCAGGATCGGGCCGCCGTAGGCCCGACTGGCGTAGAGGCTCCAGGGTAGCACCATCGCGAGGCACGCCACCGCTACCACCGCTGCGTACCCGGCTGCCCGCCGTGTGCGCCCTCCCGTCCAGAACACCCAGCCCAGCGCCAGAGGGATGAAACCCAGCGTCAGCCCCCGCGTCAACGTGGCCAGGCCGAGCAGCGCGCCCGCTGCGCCGGCCCACCCCGCGGCCGCTGCAGACCAGCCCAACGACGCGGCGTTCCCAGCCTCGCGCCTGCTCCAGAACCTGAGGGCCAGCATGGTGGCCAGGAGCAGGGTGATAAACAGCGTCTCGGTCAGCAGCAGTTGGGCAAAGGTGGCAAAAGGCAGGTACAGTGCCGCGCCCACGGCGGCGACCCCCGCCACGCGCCGCCTGCCAGTGATCTGCAGACCCAGGGCATAGACCAGACCGGCGTTGAGCAGGCTGAGAAACGTCTGCGTGGCAAAGATTGGCTCCGGTTCACGCCCAAAGGCCACAATATGCGCAGCGAGAAAGAGCGGGTACAGCGGAGCGCGTGTCCAGAAGAACTGCGTGTGCCATGCAAACCCGCGCCCCAGGGCCAGCCAGTCGGCTGCGGCGAGGTACTCTGCCTCGTCGCTAATGAAGCCCGTGCGGGGCAGGCGCCCCCACAGCGCCAGGCGGAGCGCCAGCCCTGCTCCAAGGGCAAGCAGCAACGGCCAGTGGGTTCGCAGTGTCGCCCCGATCCGCGCGCTCATGGTTGCCCGGCGCCCTCTGCAGCGGGCACAATCTCCACCGTGCCCAGCACCAGCCGCCCGGCGCCCAGGTTTGGCTTGCCGACAACGGGTAGCCGTCCCGCGGGCGTGGCATCGCCAGGGTTGAAGACGCCAAGGAGCAGGGTGTAGCGCCCCGGGGCCAGGTCCGCAGGGAGGTGAATGGCCCGATCATCACGGGCCGGCTTGCCAGGCAACCAGACGCTCGTGGGCAAATAGCCCTCCAGTGGCGGTCCGTCGTCGCTGGCGAGCGGCGGCGTCTCACAATTGCGGCACAGATGGAGGAAAAAGCTGTAATCGGTTGTCGGCGTCGCCGACACGTCCCAGAAGAGGCTGATGGGCAGGTTCCCCCCTGCCCGGTACACCCCCGGCCCGTGGGCCGTGGTCGCCTTGAGGGTATAGCCCAGCAGACGCAGATTGTTGCCGAAGACAGCGCTGGCGGAGGTGGCGGGTTGGAGCGTCGTTCCGGTGAAGTATGCCTCGGGCGCCTCCTGGCAGAGCAGGTGCACGCCGTTGAAGCGCCAGATCCCGCAGGGCCAGGTGCGCTGCTCACGACTGTAGGCCCAGAACAGGCCCACCATGCCGTATTCGTCGCCTGGCAAGGGCACATCCACGGTACGGGCGTGGTCGGGGGCGATCAACAGGAAGCTGCGCGAAAACCCGGCCAGCCGTTCACGGCGCTCCATTTCCCACTCGCGCCGGCCGTAGGTCGTTGGCCCGCGCCAGAAGTTGCCGAAGGTCAACGGCTCGGGCGGCGGGTCGGCCAGGTGGCGAGCCATGTAGTAGTCGTAGAGGGGACGCAGGTAGCCGGGATGCACAACCACCGCGTCGTCAGGGTGGACGCGCCGGGCCAGCTCGCCAATCGCCTCACGGTACTGCTCTTTCACCGGGTCGCCGGAAAACAGTCCCTTCGCTGGTTGAAACAGGGACAGCGCGCTCGTGCCCAGCGCCGTTGCCAGCAACCCCAGTAGCGCAACCTGCCCCACAGACCGGCCGGCAGTGAACGTGAGCGGATAGGTCAGCAGCAGGGTCCAGGCTGGAAAGATGATAATCAGGTACCGGGCCTCGTAGATCCGCGTAAAGACCAGTTGTGCCAGGAACAGCGCCAGCGGAAGGCTGAACAGGGTCAGAAGCGCTGCGGCGCCCCGTTGGCGCGGTCCGCGCAGGTCGCGCGCGGCCCCCCCGAGGCCCCAACCTGCCAGGGCCAGCCACGGCAGCAACCACCACCACGGCGCATCGCCGGGCCAGCGATCCAGGGCAAAGCGCACAAACGTAAGCCAGAGGGCCTCAACCGACCCGGCTGGAATGTAGGCTCCCGTCGCCGCGGTCTCACCACCCAACCCCAGAGCCATACCCGCCACTAGCCCGACGGCAGCCAGGCTCAGCCCTGCCCATGCCAGGCGTCGTCGCCCCGGTGCAGAAGGCAAGGTCAGCAGTGCGACGACCCCAATCGCCAGCACCAGCAACACCGCAAGCCGATGGACAAACAGCGCGCCCAGACCGACAGCGCCGAGCGCGATCCAGTCGCGCCGCACGCCGCTGCGAACGGCGCGCAGCGTCAGCCATGTCATCGCCGCCGCGCAACAGAGCAGCAGGCCGTAGACCTTGGCTTCCTGAGCGTACCAGAGGGCGTAGGGAGCAGCCAGGGCCACCCCCGCCGCGGCCAGCGCGTGGAGTCTGGAATGAGAGCCGGCTCCGTTCAGGCGCGCGCATTCTACCGCCGCCAGGTAAATCAGGGGCACGCTCAACGCCCCGGCCAGCGCCGAAGGCATGCGCAGCGCCGCCTCAGAGTCGCCGAGCAACGCCGTCCAACCCTTGAGCAGCAGATGATAGAGCGGATAGGCTGCCGTGGGATTGAGCAATTCGCTCAGCAAATGGCCCCAGCCGGCCCGACTCAAGGCCCAACTGCTGCCCTCATCGAGCCAGAGGCTCTGGGCATCGAGCCGGTAGATTCGTATGAGCAACGCGGCAGCGAAGAGCGCCAGAAACGCCCATCGCCAGCCCTGCTCGCACCGGCTGAACCTCTGAGCAATCGCTGGCCGGGTCGCCCTTTCCGCAGAGAATAGCGGCAACCTCAACGCGCTAACCCCTCGCTCCGATAACCGAGCGCTCCATAACTCTCCGAAAGGAGTGGCTTCCTTGAAGGACCGACGTTAAACATGTTATCAGGTCTGGACGTACCGGCTCATCATCCGACAAACGAACGTTCTGCGCCGACAGCCAGACGAAACACTTCCTCAAACCGCTCCGCCGTCCGTTCCCAGGTCAGCTCGCGCTCGACGCGGGTGCGGGCTGCGGCGCCGAGGCGCTTCGCCAGGTCCGGGTTGGCCAGCAGGCGCATAATCGCTGCGGCCAGCGCGTCGGGGTTGCGCTCGGGCACGACCAGCCCGTGGACGCCGTCGTCGATCACGTCGGGTACGCCAGCGACCCGCGAGGCGACGACAGGCCGCCCGGCGCCCATGGCCTCCAGCAGGACGTTGGGCAGACCATCCACACCGTCGCGCACGATGGGCAGGGCAAACACGTCGGCTGCGGCAACATAGGCCGCGGCGCGGTCTCGTTCCAGCCGCCCGCTGAACCGCACACTGGTCCCCAGGCCGAGGGCCGCGGCTTGCCGCTCCAGGTGTTCGCGCAGGTCGCCGTATCCGGCGATCACCAACGTGGCGCTGGGCACGGCGCGGAGGACCGCGGGCCAGGCGTCGAGCAGCACGCCGAACCCCTTCTTGGCTACCAGACGGCCCATGCCGAGCACCAGGGGCGCGCCCGGCTCCAGGCCAAGCTCCGCCCGAACGATGGCGCGCACGGTGGGGTCGGGGCGAAACTGCCGCGTATTGACGCCGTAGGGGATGACGTGGCTGCGGCCCGGCGCCGCGCCAAGGCGGATGCCGCGGGCGCGCAAGTCGCCACTACAGGCAGTGACGGCCGTGGCAGCGCGGAATGCTCCGGCGGCGGCCAGCGCGAACGACCAGTGGCGCTCGGCCAGGTAGATGTCGCTTCCGTGCAGGCTCACCACCAGCGGCGTGCCCAGGCTGGCCAGGGCCGCGGGTGGGCCGTTGGGCAGCACCCAGTGCGCCTGCACCAGATCGTAAGGCCGGCGTGCTGCGCGCGCCGCCCGCAATTCGTTTAGCACCGCCCTCAGTGAGGCGGTAACCGCAAACGGCGTCACCAGCAGCGTCCGTCGTTTGATCTGCGTATCGCTGAGCAACGACTGGGCATAGCCCCAGATGTTTAGAGTGGGATGCGGCGCGTAGTGAAAGCAGCGCAAGCGCACCCCCCGCACCTCGGCGTCGCGGCGCAACTCGGGATGGTACGGTAACAGGAGCGTCACCGCATGGCCTCGCGCCGCAACTCCGGCGGCGATCTCCTCGATAAAGGGCGCCGTCGTCTCGCCAGGCCACTTGGGAAACGACGAAGCCAGCATTAAAATGCGCATACCTGAGGCGACCCGCTCCGCGCCCGCTGCCTACTGGTCCGGAATGCGATAAATAAAGGCGCGAAAATCTGGCGTTGGACTGGCATACACCAGTTCAAACCCTTCCACGACCTCGCCCACCTGATTGTCGTGATCCATCAGCGGCGCCAGTAACCGGCCGGCGTCGCCTTTGACCCGCTGCTGGTTCTCCAGCACCAGGTACTCTGCGCCGTAGTAATGGGCGATCCGCAGCAGGAGCGCGCGGTCGGCCGTGTTGGGAATCATCACCGCCGGGCGCCGGGTGTGCCAGTTCAACTGCCAGGGCGCCCGCGTCATCACGGCGGTCCCTTCGGGCGTGTGCGCCTCGAGCCAGGCGTAGGCTGCCAGGTCAGGCGCCCAGACCTGCGGCTCGTTGCGCACTTTGTTGGCGATGTCGGGCCGTGAAAAGCCTACCACTGCGCTCACGATGGCCAGCACCAGGATCAGGCCCAGCGGCGCCCAGCGTCGATCGCCAAGCGAAGCCAGTTTGTCGTACCCGGCCCATAGCGCCCAGGCCCCGAACAGGGCCATCCACGGGATGAGCATGACCCAGTAGCGGTGCTCGTCAGTGCGCCAGTAGGTGAGCATGAACAGGGTGTACGGGGTGAATGCGCTTATCAGCAGGCCCAGCAGTCGCGGACGGAAGCGTAGCGCCCCGATCGCGCCGATGAGCGCCAGCCAGGCCCCCAGGTCCGAGGCCAGGTTCTTGCGCTCGTTGTCACCGAAGAGCCAGTCGGCGCGGATGGGGAGGCCGTGCCACACCGGCATCACGTAATCGCGCAGCTCCTCAACCTGGGTCGCGAGCTTGGCCAGTGTTTTGTCGAACCCCCAGCGCAGGATCCAGCTTCGATCGGGTAGCCCCGGTCCACCCAGTTCCGGGGTGAATACCCGGTAAATCTCCTCCCAGGCGTCGCCGCTTGTGCCCAGGTAGCCCAGCACCCAGGCATCGTAGCGTTCCGTCGAGTAGACCGGCTCACCAGAGAGACGCATATTGCGCACCAGGTACGGCGAGAGCACCAGCAACGCCAGGGCGCTCCAGAGGATCACCGGTCCCAGCATCCGCGCCAGGCTGGCCGGGTTCAACCCGCGCCGCAGCGTCGCCCCGCTCCCTGCCCAGCGCTGTCCCAGGAACCACAGTCCCATCCCCAGGGCGATCATGGCCCCGGAGGGCTTCTGAAGCATCATCAATCCTGTCAGTACGCCTGAGAGCATCAGCCAGCGATGCGCTGGCATTCCCGCGGGCTGACCGGCGAGGTCTTGCTCCCCGGGTTGCCGGGCTGCCGGCCCGGGGGGCCGCCGGGCCGCGTGCGCGGCAGCGCGATCTTCAGACGCCGGTCGCGTTCCCTCCACCAGGGCATTCTGGCTGCGGTAGAGGCTGTACAGCGCCCCCAGACTGAACACCACGAACGCCAGATCGCTGGTGGCGTAGATGGTCAGACGAAAAAACAGGTAATTGGTCAGCACAAAGATCGCCGCCACCAGCCCGACGCGCCGGTCCCAGAACCACGCCCCGATGTGGTAGACCAGGGCCAGCAAGATGGCATCGAACACCAGGTTCGGGATCTTCGCCGCCCAACTGCTCGGCCCGAAGACCAGGAAGAAGGGCGCGATCCAGACCGGTTGCAGGAGCGGCCAGGTTTCCTGCGGGCGCGTCAGGCCGGTGTTGAGGCGGTAGAACTGCGTAACGTAGTCTACCACCCAACCCCGCCCGGCCACCAGGTTGCGGGCCACCACGGCGTTGTCGGAGTAGTCGGCGTGGCCGACATAGGGCATCCTGCTCACCACCAGCGCGGCGTAGCCTATCCAGATCGCCCCGAACAGGCTCACCAGCAGCAACGCCCCCCGGCGCGACCCGATTGCGGCCACCAGACGATCGGCAAGGCGTGGCAACCCCTCGCGCCCGAGCACGATCACCAGCAGCAGCACGCCGCTTCCCAGCAGGGCATACAGCAGCGAGTCGGGAAAGATTTTCCAGAAGAGTGGACGCCCGAAGGCGCCCATCCAGGCGAAGAGCTGGGCCAGGGTGTGCACCAGCAACGCCAGGGCCGCGGCGACCAGCCCGTAGCCCAGGGCGCGTCCGTGGGTGTAGCGACGCACCAGCGCCCGCGCGAGGGCCAGAATCGGCCCCTGCCAGGCCACCAGCAACACGCCTGCCAGCACCACAAGCGCCACGCTTAACGCCGCGCCCATCCAGATCCGCGCGTAGGCCAGCCCGACCCCGGCCAGGCCCACTCCCAGGATCGTCAGCGTGTAGATCGCAGATGGCCTGACCAGGAGGCGCGTCAGAATCAGGTAGAGCAATCCGCCGCCCAGGGCCAGCAAGGCCACGGCGCGCCAGGCCGGCGGGTACACCGCCGTCAGTTTCTCGGCGGCGCGCACCTGTACCTCCGCCAGCCGCACCCCCTTGGGGCGCGGATCGGCGCCAAAGCGTACCGTATCGGTAAAGGTGTGTGAACTCACCAGCGTTACCGTTAGATCGCCTCCCTGCCGCGCCTCTGCCGGCACACGGAAACGGTAGGTTTCCCACGCGGCGGTGGGCTCGAAGCGGCCGATGACCGTCCCATCGGCGCTAACGGCAACTGTGGGCTGGGCCACCGCTGCGCCAGACACATCGGCAGGCCAGCCCTGAACGGTCAGGGCAAGCTCCAGGTCAGCGCCCGCGCCAATGTTCGGCAGCGTGATCCGCGCGTACTGGCGCGTCCAGCGGCTACGCAACGTCGGCGAGTCGGGAGTCAGATCATCGGCGAAAAACTCCCCCCGCGCCGCGGCGGCTGCATCGAGGCCGGCGGTGGCATCGAGAAACAGACGGTCGCCAATCCAGCCAATCTGCACCCGGCCCGCAGGGGGCGCCTGGTAGGCCATAGCGCCCACCGCGATGCTCAGCAGCAGCACCAGGGCGAGCGTGAGGCCCCATCCCCCCGCCTGGCGCGCCACCGGAGGTGCTGCGGCCCTTCCTGGCAGAGCATCTGGTTGGAGATCGGCAAGACCCATACCCGCTCGCATCGCTTCCACTGCCGCGCCGGACACCCGGGCGCATCTGAGGCATTATACAGCCAATCGCCCGCGCCACTAATGAACCTGATGTGAAAATATGGGGAAACCGGGTTTCCCCACCTGTGGTGAGCTTGTCGAACCGCGCCCCTGCCTGTGGGGGCGCCAGCCGCTCCCAA
>CAKZKA010000130.1 GCA_937120965.1 uncultured Chloroflexota bacterium | reverse complement strand
GCCGGTCGAACCGCACCCCTGCCTGTGGGGGCGCCAGCCGCTCCCAACGGCGGTTGGGACATGGGGAAACCGGGTTTCCCCACGCCCCTCCCTGAGGGGAGGGTTTGGGAGGGCGCAGCCCTCCCAGGCTCATCGGTGGTGCGGGCAAACACCGCCGTTGCGTGCCCCATCACCGAAACGCAGGCAGGCCGATCTGCTCCACGCAGCGGCCATCCGGTGGAGAGGCGGGGTCGTTGAGAAAGGCGCGGATCAGCGCAGCAGGACACGCGCCCCGTCCCACCACGGCGTGCCCCGCGTCGCGCAAGGTGAAGCCATAGGCCCGGCTAAGCCCCTCGGCGGCGCGCTCGCGCCACACCGGCGGCGTTATCGGGTCGTAGGCCCCCGCCAGCAGCAGCGCCGGCGTCTCCGAGACGACCGGCGCGCGCCAGCGCGGGTCGGGTAGCGCGGCGCCGAAGCGCGCACAGAGGTTCTCGGCTTCGCCCGAAAGCTCGAGCAGTTCCTGGTAGAATCCCGCTAGATGCTCCTGTCCCGCCAGCGCCGCCTCGCGCCAGCCCGGCTGAAGCGTCCCCAGATCCTCGGCGCACTGAATGGCATAGTAGAGCGCCTGCGATTGCCCGGCCCCCGCACCGCGCCGCTGCGCCACCAGCGCCCGCAGTGGTTCCAGATCGCCGCGCTCTAGCGCGACGATGGCCCCCGGGAGGCGGGGCACGCTTTGCCAGGAGTACAACTGGCGGAACATGATCCGCAGCAGTTGATTGCCCGTCAGCGCGCCCGGCCCACCGCCGGGGTTCGCCGGCAGGGGATTGGCGTTGAGTGCCGCCACCAGTCGCCAGAAGCGCGCCTCCAGGTCGGGATAGGCTGCGGCGCAGGCCGGATGCGCCGCGCAATCGGCAAAGAGCGTCGCCAGGGCGCGGTTCAGGTTCGCTGGCATGCCCGCATACAGACTCTCCTGAGGTGGATAGGGGGAGTCAAGGATCACGCTGCGCGCCCCGCCGGGATCGTCGCGCAGCAGGGCCAGGGCCAGGCGCGTGCCGTAGGAGATGCCGAAGATGTTCCACTGCGCGTAGCCGAGGGCCAGACGCAGGTCGCGCAGGTCGGCGGCGGCAGCGGCGGTGGTGAAGGCGCGCAGTGGCGTGCCTGCGGCGGCGATGCGCTCGCGGCAGGCCAGTAGCGCCGCCGCCTCCTCCTGGGCGTAGGCCCGCCCCGCCAGGCCCTGCATCCGCGCCCGCGCGGCAAAGACACCCAGTTCCGGGCAGCGCAACTCCGGCCAGCTCGCGCCGACCCCGCGCTGATCCACAACAACCAGGTCACGCCCGGCAACGAAGGGTTGCCAGGCTCGCCAGAGTGCCGGCGCGCCGGCCAGGGCCGGGCTGCCAGGGCCCCCCGACAGGTAGACGATCGGGTCGGGGGCCGGACGCGGGTCGCGGAAGATGGCAAAGGCCAGCGCCGCGCTCCGCGATGCGGGCTGATCGCGCTCCAGCGGAACGATCAACGTGCCGCAATCAACCCGCGCCCGCGCGGGGACGGTGAAGGGGCAGGGTCCCCAGGCGATCTGCGGCAAGGGCTGACCGCCCGCTCCGCCACGCGCCTCGCGGCCCAACAGCCCGAGGCGCACCTCCGGCCCACCGGGGGTGGGATGGATCTCGAAGCGCGCTCGCTCGAACCACTGTACGGTGTAGGTCCGCCCATCGGCGAGGCGTTCCTCCCTGGGGGCGCTCAGTGGTAGCCCGAACAGGGCCAGGTTCTCGGCTTCGCTCCAGCCGCGTTGCCCATCAAGCTCCAGGCCCCGGGCGCGCCAGGCCGTCAGGATCGGCTCGCAGACACTGTAGCCGGTTTCGGCGAAGAACCGGCAACCGGGTACCGCTCCCGGCGCGCCGGGGCCAGGCGCCGCGCGGCCCCCGCTGCCGAGCGCCTCCGCGCCGATGGGTCCGGGGCGCACGTCCAGAGGTAGCGGCTGGTCCGGGCGCCATTCCAGACGCGCCCGCTCGAACCACTGCACCCGCGTTCCGCCATCGCCGCTCAGCAGGGGTGAGATCGGAAAACCGAATACCGGCAGCCCGCCGGTTTGCTCCCAGAACCTGGCGATGCGCCCGGCGATGCAGTGGCCGGTCTCGGCAAAACAGCGCACGCCGCCTGGCTGGGCCGCCACCGGCGCTGCCGGCACGACAATCGCGCTCATCATGCCCAGAAGCAGGGCAATCAACCATCGCTGGATCATGGCGCTGTCCGTTGCTCCGCATGCCGTGCTATCGCCCAGCGCTTCGTGGGGTCATCGTAGCGCCACACGGCCCGGCGCTGCGGTGATGGCCCCGAGGCGTTGACCTGTAATGTGTAGTTGAATGATACCAGGTCAACAATCAGCTCGCCATTGACGAAGCGGAGCTTGCGCGCCCGTTCACTTGCCGTCGCGCCCCCGGCGGTGAGATCGATGATCTCGACGGGCGGGCCGGTGGCGTGTCCCCGGGCGTCGAGTGGCACGGCGACAATGACCGGCCGGCGCGCCGATCCTGCCAGCAGCATGGAGCGCCCGTCCGCCCGCACTACCGTTACCCCCATGGCATCCAGGCCGTCCAGCGGCCTCGCCCGTAGCAGGCCGTCGGGTGTCAGGGCCACCACGCCGCCGCGCTCGACATCCGGGGTTGAACCGATGACCGTGCCGGCAATGAGCAGGCGCAGGTCACAGGCATAGCTCAGACCCAGCACGCCAAAAGGGTTGCGCTCATTCGCCGCTCCGGGCAGGGTGACGAATGGCCGCATCACCCCTGTGCGTCCATCCACGCGCCACAGGGTTGTCGCGCCCGCCGGGGGGTTGTCGGCCAGAGATTGACGCGGAGCCGGCGCGAGATAGACGTTGCCGGCCTCGTCGAAGGCCATCGCCCCCAGATAGCCGCCGTCGTCCCAGCTTTCGTGCTGGTAGCTGCGCCCGCTACCGTCGAGGCTGACGAGCGCCAGTCCCCGCGCAGGCTGATCGGTGGCCAGCGCCAGAGGGCCAGGCAGATCGGCAGCCATAGCTTGCACGAAGGGGGGCTGCCGCACACACTCGCTCGTCGCGGCGAGGGTGGTGGGCGCTGTGCTGGCGCGCCACATCCAGAGCATCCCCAGGCTTGCCAGGATCAGCCCGATGCCCACGCCCGCGCGACCAAGCTCGGATAGACGCCGCGCGCGCATACGCGGCGCAGTGGCTCTGGAGCCTGACATAGCGCACCTCATAAGACGCCCGTGCGGCGTAGCCGCATAACGACAGGAAAGAAAAGAGACTCTTCCGGGAGGGCGTAGCCCTCCCCGACCCTCCCCTCAGGGAGGGGCGCAGGGAAACCTGATTTCCCCATCCCTCAACCGGTGGTGGGGGCGCCTGGCGTCCCGGCGGGCAGGGGCGCAGGGAAACCTGATTTCCCCATCCCTCAACCGGTGGTGGGGGCGCCTGGCGTCCCGGCGGGCAGGGGTACGGGGAAACCCGGTTTCCCCGTATGGATCATTCGGGCAACCGGCTTGACTCGCGCCCTACCCGTGCAGACAGCGGTGTGATCTCCATCCCCGACCCGCACGGCCAGATGCGCGGCACAAGCATGCCATGCTCCAGGGCAGTGTCGGCCCAGCAGCGTTGCCGTTCAGCATTGGCGATACGTGGCACAAACCAGACCACGGCTCCCTCCGCCAGCGACTCGCCGTTGATGAACTGCTCTGGTCCCTGCCTGGCATCCAGCGCGCAGCACGAGCCGATGCTCGGCAGGTCGCCCTGACCCTCGGCCTGAGCGGGTCGTGTCCAGTAGACATACGCATGTTCCGCCTCTGCCCAGAGCGGAACCAGGGCCAGCGGGCCGTCGGCAGTGTGCGCTTCGAGGGTCCGGGGCGTGGTGGGGCGCCAGGTAGCCTGGCCCTCACTGGTGAGGCGCGTGCCGCTCTGGTCACGCAGATCGGCGCCGGGAGGCAATTCCAATCGCAGCACAGGGTGGTAGATCCCCTCGGTGCCGCAGCCGCGCCCTTCGTTGATCGCCACGATCCGCACACTGCCATCGGCGCCGAAGTGGGCGCGGGTGACGTACTGGTAGTTGCAGGGCTGCGGCCAGTTGGGGCTGCGGAACGTGAGTTCCAGGGTGAAGCCGCCGTCGGGAGCCGCGGCGATCACCGGCGGAGCATAGGGGATAACCGCCGCCGCCGAGAATACCGGGCAGCCAATGGCGTCGGAGAAGCCGACACGCTGGTTATCGCGCCCGGCGTAGCCTACGTGCCAGTCCACGACTTTGGCTGAAGCGAGGATGGGCCGACCCTCGAAGCGCAGGTCACGCAGTTCCAGACCGTCTGAGCTGGTCAGCAAATAGCTCAGGCGCCAGCCGTCGCGTTCCAGCGTCACCGGCGTCTCGCACAGGGGCGCCAGGGCGGCGTCTTGCAGCGTCGCCTCGCTCCAGACACGACGCCCACTCGCGCCCTGGTCGGTCCACGCCGCTCCGACAAGGCGAAACTCGGTCAGGTCCACGATTGTCCAGAGAGCGCTGGCGCCCCACTGAAAGACCGGCGCAACGCACAGGTGCCGGCTGCGCTCGCACGTAGTGCGTTCAAGGGCGGTTTTGGTGGCGCTCATTGTCGCCAGCGCCGCGTCGGGGGTCAGGCCGTCGAAGGCGCTGGCAACCTGCGGATCGGCAAGGGCGATCTGCACGGCGAGATCGGCCAGGTCGCGGGGGATCTCGGGCTGGGCGTCTGCCAGCGCATCCACGCTGAGCACTGTGCCATCGGCGGCGACCAGGGCGGTGAGGGTAGTATTGGTGGGATACACATAGATCTGTACCCGCGCGCAACGCTGGCCGGTGCAGGTGAGTTCAAGGTGGTGAGGAACATCGCCCGCGCTGGCGGGGCCAAGGGCCATGACCTCGGCGCGCAACGGTTGCCCGTCGGGCGCGCGCGTTGCCGCCTGCACGCGCGGGTCGGCAACGGCCGCCGCCTGGGCCGCGGCCAGCTCGTCGCTGGTATGCGGCAACAGTAGAATGTAGGGCGGTGCAGCCAGCGCGGCTTCCAGGCGACCCTTGCGCGCGGCGACCGCAGGCAGATCCGGCGCCGACGGTTCGGCAAGCATCGCCCGGGCTGCCGGGGTGGGCGCGGCGGGGGCCACGGGGTGCGCGGCGCAGGCGCCGAGGTAGCCGAGAGCAAGCAAGCTAACGATGAAACAAACAACCTGGTTCACGGGCCTCTGGTGGGGAGCGGGCGCTCTGGTGGCGGTTCTGGTCATAGGCTATCTGGCGGCGAATGGCTCAGCGCGGCCTGCTGAGGTTGCAGCGATGCGAGTGGCCCTGGGGCAGCGTTTGCTCGGCGAGCAGCGCCTGTCGCTGGATGGACGGCGTAGTTGCTTCTCGTGTCATCAGCCGGAGCGAGGCTTCACCGACGGGCGCGCGGTAGCCGCGCCAGGCGGCCTGAACACCCCGCCGTTGTGGGGCTTGAGCGAGCGGCAGGTCTTCGGCTGGTTCTCGCCCGAGATGCGCAATCTGGAAGCGATGGCGCTGCGGCCCCTGGACGACCCCGCCGAAATGGGGCCGCGCAGCGAGGCGACCCTGGCCCGGCTGCGCGCCGATGCAGACCTGCTGGCCGCCTATCGCGCCGCCTTTCCCGGGGCCACGCAGGCGGTCACGTGGGAGCAGACCGGCGCGGCCCTGGCCGCGGCGCTGCGCGCGATCCAGCCGCCGCCGGGGGC
The DNA here is from genome assembly GCA_937120965.1 of uncultured Chloroflexota bacterium. GTDB lineage: Bacteria > Chloroflexota > Chloroflexia > Chloroflexales > Chloroflexaceae > JACAEO01. The sequence goes on along the minus strand of CAKZKA010000130.1, from coordinate 25,363 downwards.
TTACCAGCGCTACCTGGCCGGGGAAGCGACGGCCCTGAGCGCCGCGGCGCTGCGCGGGCAAACCCTCTTTGTTGAAGTGGGCTGCGCCACCTGCCACCGCCCGCCGGACTTCGGCAGCGATAGCTTTCACCACATCGGCCTGCCCGTAGACCCGTCGCGCAACGCCGGACGGGCGCGGGTGCCGGGGCTGCGCGGGGTGCGCCACACCGCGCCCTACTTCCACGACGGCAGCGCAGCCACCCTGGAAGAGGTGGTACGCCACTACGCCCGCGGCGGCGGGCCGGGGGCCAGCCCGGCGATCACCCCGCTCAACCTGACCGATACCGACGTGCATAACCTGGTGGCCTTCCTGGAAAGTTTGTAGCAGCAGCGTGGCCCACAGGTATACCGCTGGATCGGACGAAAGGATACGGCGCCCGGATGAAACACGGAGCGGCGCAGCAGTGCTGCGCCGCTCCCAACCCCTTCACCGGGAGGATTTGGGAGAGCGCAGCCCTCCCAGGAAACAACCCGCCAGCAGGGAGGGTGTGGAAGGGCTACGCCCTCCCAAGGAAAAAACCTGTCTTCATCTTGTCATACCAATTACCGTTGATGATGCCGCATTGCTTAAAGCGGTTTTAGGCGTTGTGCTGCCCAGTGTGGCAATCCACAATCCAAAATCTAAAACCAAAAATGGTATCAGAGGATGGGGAAGCCGGGTTTCCCCACGTCCCTGCCCGTGAGGAGCGTGTGGGAGGGCTGCGCCACCCCGGCCGTTGAGCAGCGCAGCCGCGCAGAGGACCTGTGGTGTCTTCAGAGCGAAGCGGGAGCATACACCCGGGCCAGCGCTTCCTGGGGGGAGCGCTCGGTGTGCAGCTTATCCAGGGACACGCCCATCCGGGTCAGGGTGAGGGCAATAGGGGGAGAAATACCGGTGAGTGTGACCTGGCAGCCAAACAGCTCCAGGGCCTGAGCTGTCTGTAATAGCGCCTCCACTACCTGCGTATCTACTGCCACGGCTCCTCGAAGATCGATAATGACATGGTGGGCGCGTTGGTTGCTGGCCTCCTGTAGCAGGCGGCTGGTGAACAGGCGTGCGCGCTGGCTATCAAGGGCGCCAACGATCGGCGCCAGCAGCATACCGTTGGCCAGGGCAATCGTCGGCGTCTCCAGCGTCGCGATAAGTTCGAGCAAGCGTTCCTGTTCCGCATTGCGCCGGGCCAGTTCCTCGGCCTGCCGCTCAGCGCGGGCGCGTTCGACCTCGGCGCGGGCCCGCTCGGTCTCTGCCTCATATCGGGCAATCTCCAGATGGTGCACATTGTCAATCGCCAGCCGGCTCAGGATCATCCCGCCCGTAATTATCGTGAAGGTAACCAGCGGTATCAATTCGACATAGGGACCGCCACCTGCGCGGTAGCCAGAGGCGATCAGCAGGGCCAGCGCACTGCCGAGCACCCACGCTGGACCCGTCAGCACCAGCGCAATAACCGGTACAGTGTAAAGTATATGATGAAAAGCCGGCTTGAGATATTTCGGGTCTACGCCAACTATTACCAGCAGGGTCAGCAGAATGACCAGAGCGTAACGGCTCCCTTCCCAGCCATAGGCATAGGCCCCCCACAGGGCGCCACAAATTACTGCTCCAGCCCCTATTGGCAGCAGCGATTCCCGCTCGGTATTAAGCGCCAGTAATACGATAAAGGTAATGCCAGCAACGCCGGTTATCAGGCCGAACACTCCGTGGTTGATCTGCTTTTGCGTTAGACGAAACATGGTCCTACTCTCTACACTCAACCTCCCAGCGTGGGGAGAAGCGGGCCCCTCCTCCAAACGGGTTTAGGGGCGGACAGAACATCCGAGTCAACGTGGCTTGTACCGCATTGGAACGCCCCCGCGCGCGGCTCTGGTCTTCCCGCTTCGACAGGCTCAGCGCAGGCTCTCCAGCTTCGCTGGAGCGGGGCCGGGGGTAAGACCAACCAGCGCGTCCCAACGCCATAATACCAATTTCACTTGAACACTCCGCAAGCAGCGTTGCGTCAAAGCGCACCCGGACGCCTTGCGCGACAATCTGAAATCCAAAATCTACAATCTGAAATGGTATAACGCCCGTCGGCGCTCATACGTTCTGTCCGCCCCTGAACCCAAACGGGGGAGAGCCAGGGGAGGGGCGAACAGGCTTGTATGGATACGTACCTTATCTAGCAATTTCGATACATGGTTCTCGATAGCCAGCGTCGAGGCTGGTTCCAGACTTCTATTGGGACACGCCATCCTCCCCCTGGTTGATTCAGTGATCCAGAAGAATGACAAACGGACCCGATACAGGGTCAAGTGTATATGCCCGGCCTTACCCGCCTGTTACCCCGCCTAATGCCCGCTCAAGCCCCATGGCCCGTTCAGGCGAGTAGGGACCCTCGCTGCGCCAGTAGATCTGGCCTTCCCGGTCAACCAGCAACAGCGTGATCGTACTCTGATTGCGAATGTGCAGGGCCGCAGTTACCCGCCCGACATCGGTGTAAACGGTCAACGTGCGTTCGCGCACCTTCGGGTCGGGGATGGCAGCGGCCATGCCTCCGTCAATGAATGGGCGCGCCAGGGCAAACACGGTGCTGATCATCGGCAGCTCGTAGGCCCGCAGATCCTGGCGTTTTGACATAAGCTGTTCGAGGTACGGGAACCACGAGTCGACCATGGCCTGATGCCAGCGTCGGAAGGCGATCAGCACCACGTTGCGCGCGCCGCCGAACCCGGAGGGCAGGTAGACGCGCTTGCCGTTGAGATTGCGCGCTTCCAGATCTGGAAAGCGAATTGCTGCTTCGGGAGCCATCGAGACCTCCTTGTAGGAATGTCGATTCGTCTGAGGTGAAAATTACGGGGAAACCGGGTTTCCCCATCCCCCTGCCCGTGGGGGCGGCAAGCCCTCCCCACCGGGAGGGTGTGGGAGGGCGCAGCCCTCCCACGAACAAATATGTTCATTCCGGCGTTGTACGGCGCCGCCGCATAGATGGCTGAGGTGAGCATAGCCCGCGCGCGGGAGGGTTTCGGAGTCTTGCAAGGTTGTCGATCTGTGCTATGATTACATCAACCAGGAATGATAGAAACGGCGCATTACCGTAAGTATTTCCCGTTTTGAGGCGGAGGTATCTGGATGAGTGTGTGCGTTGGCATCAATGGATTTGGACGCATCGGACGGCTGGCCTTGCGAGCGGCGTGGAACTGGCCCGAATTGAGGTTCGCCCATATCAATGAGATCGGCGGTGATGCGGCAGTTAGCGCCCACCTGCTGAGCTTCGACTCGGTTCATGGTCGCTGGAACCACGAGGTTCACGGCGAGGGAGCGCAACTGGTTATTGACACCACAGCAATCAGCCATAGCTCGATCAAAGACCCGGGCGCGGCGCCCTGGGCCGATGCGGGGGTCGAGATTGTGCTCGAAGCCACTGGCAAGTTTCGCACTCCTGAACAGCTCGAGTCCTACTTCAAAGCCGGGGTCAAGAAGGTCATCGTAGCTGCCCCGGTGAAGGGCGAGGCGCTCAACATCGTGATGGGCGTCAACGATCATCTGTACGATCCCGCTCAGCATCATCTTATTACAGCCGCTTCGTGCACGACCAACTGCCTGGCCCCGGTGGTAAAGGTGATCCACGAAGGGATCGGCATCAAGCACGGGATGATTACCACGATCCACAGCTCAACCAACACCCAGAGCGTCCACGATCAACCCCATAAGGATCTCCGCCGCGCGCGGGCTTCAAGTCTCTCGCTGGTACCCACCACCACCGGTTCGGCGACTGCCATCGGGATGATCTTCCCCGAGCTGCTGGGCAAGCTCGACGGCCAGGCCGTCCGTGTGCCCCTGCTCAACGCCTCGCTGACCGATTGTGTGTTCGAGGTCCAGCGCCCCACTACCGTTGGCGAAGTGAACGACCTGCTTCGCGCCGCTGCCGAGGGGCCGTTGAAGGGCATTCTGGCCTACGAAACGCGCCCGCTGGTGTCGATCGATTTTGTTACCGATCCGCACTCGGCAATCGTTGATGCCGCCTGTACTATGGTTACGAACGGGACGCAGGTAAAGATCTACGCCTGGTACGACAACGAATGGGGCTACGCCAACCGCTACGTTGAGCTGGCGCGTAAGGTGGCCCTGAGCCTGGAGTAATGCCCATGGCAAGCACCGAGACGCTTCCCGCTACCCGTCGCCAGGCTGATCGGCGCAATTATGCGCTGGTCACCCTCGCCTACTGGGCCGATACGCTGACCGACGGGGCCATTCGTATGCTGGTGCTGTTTTACTTCTACCAGCTTGGCTATACCCCTTTTCAGGTGGCCTCGTTGTTCCTGTTCTACGAGGTGTTCGGCATTATCACCAACCTGTTTGGCGGCTACCTCGGCGCGCGCTTCGGCCTGAAGACGACGCTCTTTATGGGTCTCGGCACGCAACTTGTGGCCTTGAGCCTGCTGGCCTTCGCTCCGCCCTCGCTCCTGGTGGTGCCGTATGTGATGGTGGCCCAGGCCCTCTCGGGGATCGCCAAGGATCTGACCAAGATGTCTTCGAAGAGCGCGGTCAAGCTCGTCGCCAGCGAGTCGCAAGGTCAATTGTATCGCTGGGTCAGCGTGTTGACCGGCTCGAAGAACGCGATCAAGGGTCTCGGCTTCTTTGCCGGCGCGCTCCTGCTGACCGTGGTGGGCTTTCAGAACGCGCTGATGATCCTGGGCGCCCTGGTGCTGGCGGCTCTGACCAGTTCGATGATACTGATCAAGGGCGACCTGGGCACGGCGAATAAGAAGGCGCGCTTCACGCACATGTTCTCGCATAATCGGGCGGTGAACCTGCTGGCCGCGGCACGCATTTTCCTCTTCGCCGCCCGCGATGTCTGGTTCGTGGTGGGCCTGCCGGTCTTCTTTGTGAGCGTCCTGGGATGGGATTTCTGGCTGGCTGGCGGCTTTATGGCTGCCTGGACCATCGGCTACGGCTTCGTTCAGGCCTCCACACCCGGGCTGATCCGCCGGCGCGTCGAGGGGGCGCACGAACCCGACGGGCGCACGGCGATGGCCCTGGCCTTCGGATTGGCCGCCTTTCCGGCGGGAATCGCTCTGGCGCTTATGAACGGCGTTGCGCCGGTTCTGGCCGTTGTCGGCGGGTTGCTGGCCTTCGGCGTCGTCTTCGCTCTCAACTCAGCGGTGCACAGCTACCTGATCCTGGCCTATACGGACAGTGACAAGGTGGCGATGAACGTGGGTTTCTACTACATGGCCAACGCAATGGGCCGCCTGGCGGGCACTGTGCTATCGGGGTTGCTCTACCAGATCGGGCTGCGCTACGGCGAAAGTGGCGGCCTTGTGCTCTGCCTGTGGGCCTCGATGGCCTTCCTGCTTGTCGCCGGGGCGATCTCCCTCGCGCTGCCGACGCAGATGGCCCCGCGCACGCGCCCGATTGTGGTGAGCGATATGGGTGAATGACGCCCTTCGCCGGGCCTGCCGCCCCGGCAGACGAGGGGGGCAATCTTTCAGGTGTAGCGTTCTTAGCGGATGGCGTCCTGATGCGCTGCTGGTCCTCATCCCCCCTGCCCGCCCTTCGGCTCCGCTCAGGGCAGGCCTCTCCCTGAGCGGGTTTAAGGGCGGACAGAACATCCGAGCATGGCGCCCGTGCTCGCGCGGCTGCCGGGTTGGCGCGCATCCCTGGAAGAGCCGGGCACACCGTTCGCATTCGTTTATTCGTTTCCCATTCGTTGGCGCATTTCGACCCATTTCGTTTCCCATTCGTTGGCCCATTTTCCTCGCTCGCATCAGGAAACGCATCCCGGAGCAGGTGAAACCCTTTGAAGCACCGTCCTTCCCAACTCTTCCGACGTGGGCTATTGCGCCCTCGGCACTGCGTAGAGCCATCTTCGTACGTGTTCACACTTCTCCTGGGTGCGCGGGCATCTTGCCCACGTCCAGGCCATTGCGCATCGGAGGCCCGCACACCCCGGATGACGCCTTACCCCAAATGTGAACACGTACCCATCTCCAAGGTATGGTACAGTAGCAAGTGTCCGTTTGGACCATTATCTGGAGGAGGAGATCGTGGGCCATCGAATCCGCTCGCTTCTGGGGCTGGCGGTGCTACTGGCGCTGCTCGCAGGCTGTGTCCAGCAGCAGGTTACGCCAACGCCCCCTGCGGTGAGCCTGCTCTCTGGCGAAACACTGGCGCCGGTTGACCCGGCGCTGGTCAGCGGCCCGCTGGAGATCACCGGCTCATCAACGGTCTATCCGCTCACCGCCCGCATAGTCGAAGAGTTTCATGCCGAAGGGTCACGCTCGCAGATCGACGTGAAAGTCACCGGTACCAGCGGGGGCTTTCGTAGCTTCTGCAACGGCGACCCGATTGAGATTGTCAACGCGAGCCGCGCCATCAATGAGCAGGAACTGGCCGCCTGTCGCGCCATCGGTCGTGAACCGGTGGGCTTTCAGGTCGGCGTGGACGCGCTGGCGGTGGTGGTCAGCCAGGAGAATACGTTCGTCGAGGCGCTGACTTTTGCCGACCTGGTCCAGATCTTTTCGGGGCGCTATCGTACCTGGAACGAGGTGAACCCCTCGTTCCCTGCTGAGCCGATCAGAATCTTCAGCCCCGGTGTTGATAGCGGTACCTTCGATTTCTTCGTCGAAAAGGTGCTGGGGGATCGGCTGCTGCTCCCCGCTGTGCCGGGCGCGGTTCTCAGCGAAGACGACATTGAACTGGTGAAGGGGATCGAGAAGGACCCCTATGCTATCGGTTATTTCGGCTATGCGTATTACGCAGGCGATGTGGAGCGCTTGCGCGCCCTGGCCATTGACGCCGGCAGCGGCCCGGTCGCGCCCGGTCTGGAAAGTGTGTCCGCTGGCACGTATCCCCTGACGCGACCGTTGTTTATCTATACCGACACGCAAACGCTACAAAGCAATGTGGCAGCGGCGGCGTTTATCAGCTACTACTTGCAGCACGTCGATGAGGTGATCCGCGACGTTGGCTATTTCGCCGTCTCCGATACGGTCGCCGACGAGGCGAAACGCACGCTGGTGGCTGCGTTGCGCTGATCGCTGCTGCCCGGAGAGGGCGCCTCACGGAGCAGGCGAGGTTAGAGGTCTGTCGCGCTGATTGTGAGAGAGGCGACGGGGGACGGGGGAGGGCGAAGCTCTCCCCCGCAACAAACTACCCATCACTACCAGGTTGGCAAGCGATTAGCAGAAGGTGAGGCAAGGGCGTGGCCAGAGCCATAATGGAGTTCATCGGGACGTTCTTTCTGGTGTTTACGATTGGAATGACGGTGGTCGAACCGGGCGTGGGCAATATGGCCCCACTGGCGATTGGTTCGGTGCTGATGGCTATGATTTTCGCCGGTGGGCATCTCTCCGGCGCGCACTACAACCCCGCCGTCAGTCTGGCGATCTATATTCGCGGTAAGCTCGCGCTTAACGACCTGATCACCTACATGGTGGTCCAGTTTCTTGCCGCGGCAGTGGCCGCGGGGCTGGTCCTGTTTATGAAAGGCTTCCCGGTGGTCACCCCCGGCGCGTGGCAGATTGTCCCGGCGTTGATCGCCGAGTTTCTGTTTGCCTTTGCCCTGTGCTTCGTGGTGCTCAATGTGGCCACGGCAAAGGGCACAAGCGGCAATTCGTTCTACGGTCTGGCAATTGGCTTTATGGTGCTGGCAGGGGCCTTCGCCGTCGGTTCGGTTTCCGGCGGGGCCTTCAATCCAGCGGTGGCCCTGGGCGCCACCGTGATGGGCCTGTCATCCTGGGTCAATATCTGGATCTACCTGGTGGCCAATTTTGCCGCAGCGGTGGTTGCCGGGTTGACGTTTCGCGCCCTGAACCCCGACGATGTGTGAACCTGAGGTGAAAATACGGGGAAGCCGGGTTTCCCCACCTGCGGTGAGCCTGTCGAACCGCACCCCTGCCTGTGGGGGGTGCCAGCCGCTCCCAACAGCGGTTGGGAAATGGGGAAACCGGGTTTCCCCACCTGCGGTGAGCCTGTCGAACCGCACCCTCCTCCCCGGCGGGAGGGCTTGAGAGGGCGCAGCCCTCCCAACAATAAACCCGTGTGCATCTGAATAGGGGAAACCAGGTTTCCCCATACCTCTCCCTGTGGAGAGGGCTGCGCTATCAGCCCGGGTAGGCGGCGAACGTGTCCGTCAGCGCCGCGACCTGCTCGTAGCGCGCCCGCACATCGGCGAGCACCGCTTCGTCTACCGTGGCGGCGTTGCGGTAGACCTGCTTGTCGAGCATGCGCCCTTTTTCGCCGCCGGGCCAGATGCGCCACGAGTCGTTGTCGATCACGTCGGCCACGAGCAGGGTCCCGCGGGCGCGCCCGAACTCGATCTTCAGGTCCACCAGGGTCACATCCTGCGCGGCCCAGGCTGCCTCGAGCACGGCGAAGACACGGCGCCCCGTGTCAATCATCTGCTGCACCTCCTCGGCGGTGGCAAGATTGCGCGCGACGATCTCCGCCTCACTGATCTGTGGGTCGTGGGCAGCGTCGTCCTTAAGGAAGAACTCCACCAGGGGTGGATCGAAGCGCTGGCCTTCGGGCACCTCGGGATGGCGTCGCAGGTATGAACCGGTGGCCAGGCGGCGCATAACCACCTCGAGCGGCAGCATGGCGCAGCGCTGCGCCACGGTAAGCTCCGGCTCAGGGGCGCTCACAAAGTGCGTGGCAATGCCGGCGCGGTTGAGCAGGGCGAAGACATTGGCCGTGGTGCGGCCCGCCAGGGCGCCTTTGCCCGGGATTTCGTTGCGGCGCGCCCCGTCGCCAGCAGTGATCCCGTCTTTGTGGCGCATAATGATCAGGTGTGGATCATCGGGATGGGCATAGATTATTTTTGTTTTGCCCTCGGTAATTCGTGGTCCCAGTTGCATCTTTTTTTCCTTTACTAACCTGAAAATAGTCCTCGCGCGGGAGGGTTTGGGAGGGCGCAGCCCTCCCAGAAAACAACCTCATTTTCATTCGTTGCTACACCAGGCGCACCTCCGCCTCTGCCGTAACCGTCCCCACGCAGCGGGCCTCGGGCACGGCGGCCAGGGCCTCCGCCGCGGCGCTGGCAGGCACGATCGCCAGCATCCCCAGGCCCATGTTGAAGGCGTGATAGGCTTCCCGTTCCTCCAGCTTCCCCTCCGCGACCAGGTAGGCGCAGATCGGCGGGATGTTCCACGTGCCCCGTTCGATGACCGCGCCCAGCCCCGGCGGCAGCACCCGGGGCAGGTTGTCGAACACGCCCCCGCCGGTAATGTGCGCCAGAGCCTTCAGCGGCACGGCGGCGCGCAGGGCCGTCACCTCCGGCAGATAGCAGCGATGCACCGCCAGCAATGCCTCGCCCACACTGCGTCCCTCCAGCGCAGCCGGGCGGGCGTCGTAGCCGGCTTGCGCGGCGATCCGGCGCGCCAGCGAGTACCCGTTGGTGTGCAGGCCGCTGGAGGGCAGGGCCAGCACGGCGTCTCCTGGCGCAACATCGGGCCGGGGGAGCATACGCTCGCGTTCCACGACCCCGACAATCGTTCCGGCCAGATCAAAGGCGCCCGGGGCGTACACATCGGGCATTTCCGCGGTTTCGCCACCGAGCAGAGCGCAGCCCACGGCGCGGCAGGCTGCCGCCACCCCGCCGACAATCGCCGCCACCTGCTCCGCGTCCAGTTTCGCTGCCGCCACGTAGTCGAGGAAGAAGAGCGGTCGGGCGCCTTGCACCAGGATGTCATTTACACAGTGGTTGACCAGATCCTGACCCACCGTGTCGTAGCGACCCAGGGCCGCCGCCACCAGCGTCTTGGTGCCGACACCATCGGTCGAAGCCACCAGCACTGGCTGGTTGCCGAGGCCGGCGGCCTCGAGGTCAAAACAGCCCCCGAAGGCGCCCATCCCCGCCAGCACTGCCGGTCCATGGGTCGAGCGCACCGCTGCGCTCATCAGTTCCTTGGCCCGTGTCGCCGTGGCGATGTTTACGCCGGCGGCCGCGTAGGCATCAGACATAGGCATTTCCATTCAGACCTGCTCCTCCTCCAGGGCTGCCAGCAGGCGCGTGTAGGCTTCGCTCTGCGCCTTGAACACGTGTTGCACCTGCACGGTGCTGATGCTCACCGCTCCGATGGCGCGCAGGTGATCCACCGCGGGGAGCAACTCCTCCTGGGGCACCACGACGTTCACCGCGTACCACTGCGGCGCGCTGCCCGCGCTGGCGTACTTGCTCCACACCGGGGCGATCGTTGGCCCCTGTAAGCCCGCCAGTTCTACCCGCGCGGTGACGCGACGCCCCACACCCTCGACCGACTCGCCGGTGAGGTTGGCAGTGAGTGAGTAAAACAGCCGCCCGCGCCGGCGCGCCTCGATCAGTTCGAGCAACTCGCGCACCAGCCCCAGTTTCTCCGCATCGCCACGCAGGGTGCGCCGGCTGCCCACCAGGACGGCCTGGGAACTGAGGATCGGCCCGCCGACGATCTTCAGCTTGTTGTCGCGGATGGCGGTGCCGGTCTCGGCAATGTCAGCGATCATATCGGCATAACCCAGCCCCGGCGCGGCCTCCGTCGCTCCCTGGGAGAGCACGATCTCAAACGCGGTGATCCCCTGACTGGCGCAGAAGCGGCGCACAATCGTCGGGTATTTGGTGGCGATGCGCAGTCGGCGTCCCTGGGCGCGCAATTCTGCCGCCAGGTCGGCCAGATCTTCCCAGGTGTGCACGTCCACCCAGCCCTGGGGCACCGCAAAGACCAGTTCCACCCGCCAGAAGCCCAGGTCCTCGAAGAGCACCAGCAGGTCCTCATCGTCGCCGCGCTGCTCAACGACCAGGTCATAGCCGGTGATACCGATGTCAATCGAGCCTTCGGCCACTTTCTCGACGATGTCGGCGGGGCGGTGCAGCAGCACTTCGGTGTTGGGAAGACCGCGCAGCACGGCGGTGTACTGGCGCGGATTTGCCCGTACCACGCGCAGACCGCAACTTTCGAGCAGCGCCAGGGCGCTATCGTAGCCGGAGCCTTTGGATGGGAGAGCGAAGCGCAGCATAGCTACCCGTACTCTTCTAACGCGAACATGCGGGGAAACCGGGTTTCCCCACGCCCCATCTTTGTGCTCATCGCACCTTCGCGGCGCGCGCTCACGGCCAGGGGTCACCCGGACTCCGGCGAGAGCGGCACGGATGCGCTGCCGCCGGTCACCTCCCGCCACCAGGCGGCGGTCAGCGCTTCAGGGTCGTCGCCGTAGCGCGTTGTCAGGCTTCGGTAGCGCTGGCGACGCTGCGCGTAGAGGGCCTGGAGGGGCGCCGGATCGCCGGTGGCCAGTAATCGTTCGACGGCGCTGCCGATCCGTTCCAGCGCCAGCGACAGCGCGCTGTTGCCCAGGGAGGCCGCGGCGGCGCCGCGCGGGTCGCGGCCCACAACGACGCCCTCGAGTGGTCCGGAGCCGAGGGCCTCCATATCCAGCAGGTCGGGGCGCAGGACAAGCAGGACCGAACTCTCCCAGAGCGCGCCGTGGTCGAGCATGTCATCGTCCACCAGCGCCAGAGGGGGAACGGCCAGCACCAGCAAGCCGTGGCTGGCGAGGGCCTCTTCGGCGGCGGCGATCAGCAACAGTTCGTGTCCCGGCGAGTAGAACCCGCTGATCACCACCACGACGCGCCAGCCGTTCCTGGCCAGCGCCGCCAGACCCTCGGCGAGCAAGGCCCGGAGCGTCGCCGCGCTCAGCCCCAGCGAGTCGCCAGCGTGTGGCATTGCCAGGGGCCAGGTCAGCGCCGGCAGGAGCACCCCGCCGGTGCGCCTGGCGGACCGCTCGGCGATCGCCTCGGCGATCATCGTGTCCAGCCCCAGGGGCAGGTGCGGGCCGTGCCGGGTGAGGCTACCCCAGGGCAGGTAGGCCACCGGGGCGCGCGCGCGCAGGGCGGCGAGTTCACGTGGACGCAGTTCGCTGTAACGCCCCCAGGATACGGTGTCGCTCATAGCTTCCCTTACAGCTCCCCCCCGAGCGCGTCGAAGCTGACGCGCCGCTCGTCGTGGCGCTCCAGGTCGCGCCAGACGACGCTGCGGCTGGTCCGTTCCTCCACGCCAACGATGGCGACGTACCGGGCGCCGCGCCGCGCCGCGTCACTCAGATTGCGCGCCAGGGTGCGCCCGCGCACGTCTACGCTGGCGGCCAATCCGCGCTCGCGCAGGCGATGGGCAACGTCCTGGGCATAGGCGTAATCTTCATCGGTGACCGGCGCCACCAGGGCCAGCGGGCGCCGCGGCGGCAACGGCGCAGTGGCCGCGGCAACCACGCGCTCCAACCCGTAGGCGAAGCCTACCGCCGGCACCTCCTTCTGGCCGCCCAGGGCCGCGACCAGATCGTCGTAGCGCCCGCCACCGCAGAGTTGCGTTCCGCCGGCATCGGCGATCTCGAAGATCAGGCCGGTGTAGTAGTGCAGGCCGCGCCCAAGACCAAAATCCAGGTCAATCCGGTCCGGGTCAATGCCGTGGGCCGCGACCATGGCGAGTATCGCCCGCACCTCGTCAAGGGCGCCAGCGCGCAACCCCTGCTCCTCCAGCAGTGCCGCCAGCGCCGGCAACGCCTGCGAGGCCGGACCCTGAATCGCCACCAGGCGCTCCAGCACATCCAGGGCCCGATCAATGGCTGCGTGCTCGTCGCGGCCCCGGAGCTTCCGCAGCAGCCGGGCCACCACCTGCTCCAGTGAGCGCGTGCCGGTGCTCAGATCGATCTCCATAGCCTGGAGTGTGCGTAACAGCCAGGCGCGCGCCTGCTCCTCATCGAGACCCGGGGGCAGCTCGATCGGCGGCGCGCTTGCGCGCTCGTGCAGGTGGGCGCGCACCGCTGCCGCGCCGTCCTTGCGCATCCGCTCCAGACTCCACACCAGCGTGTCCCGGGTGCGCTCGGTGAGGCCAAACTGGGCCAGCAATTCACGTACCACTCCGACGTGCCCCATCAGCACCTGGTAGCCCGTCACACCTGTCGCGTCGAGCCCGGCACAGGCTAGAGCCAGGGCCTCGGCGTCGGCGCGTGGAGAAGGCCCGCCCACGATCTCTACCCCGACCTGGGTAAACTGGCGATAGGTGTGGCGATGCGGGCGCTCGTAGCGAAACACCGGCCCGTTGTAACTGAGCCGCAGCGGCAGCGGCTGGTCCTGGAGATGGGCCACATACGCCCGCAGCACCGAAGCCGTCCACTCCGGGCGCAGGGCCAGGTCGCGACCGCCGAAGTTGAACTCGTAGACCTTGCCTGCCAGTTCTTCGCCCAACTTGCGCAGGTAGAGTTCCCGCGACTCGATGATCGGCAGATCGACCGGCGCGTAGCCGTAGGCCTCGAAGGTTGCTTCCAGGGTGCGCTGCACCGCTCGCGCCTGCCACTGCTCGGCAGGCAGCACATCGCGCATCCCTCGCACTGCCTCAATCGTTCCGCTCACCGGTTCCTCTGCGGCTGCGCCGCCCAACAACACGATGAAAACAGGTTTATGTTCTGGGAGGGCGAAGACCTCCCAATCCCACCTGGTGGGGGAGCGCTTGCCGCCCCCGCAGGCAGAGGGATGGGGAAACCTGGTTTCCCCTCCTCACAGGCAGGGGTGCGGTTCGACAGGCTCACCGCAGGTGGGGAACCCCGGGTTCCCCGTTTCCCAACCGCTGGTGGGAGCGGCTGGCATCCCCACAGGCAGGGGTGCGGTTCGACAGGCTCACCGCAGGTGGGGAAACCCGGTTTCCCCGTATGTTCACCTCAGCCACATGGCTTCTCGCCGCGCCCGGCGCTGAAGCCGTACACTAATGCCGCGCGCCTGGTATTGTATCCGATTGCCAGACAGGGGACAAGCCGTTGACAGCGCTGCCCGTACCGGGTATCCTGCCGCAACACGGCCCTGCGCTGAGCGCCTGAAAGCCCGAGGGTGCGTGTTCACACATGGGGTAAGGCGTCACCCCGGGAGCGCGGGCGTCTCGCCCGCAAGGGCCTGGATGCGGGCAAGATGCCCGCGCTCCCAGGAGAAGTGTGAACACGTACGCCTGAGGTATGATTCAGACCCGCCTGACAATGTTGTGAGAACGTGCCCATGACTCGCCTGCTGCCCTATGCCGTACTCTTTGCTGGTGTGCTGATCGTTTCCACGGCCTCAATCCTGATCCGCTACGCCCAGGCCGCCGAGGTGCCTTCGCTGAGCATTGCCGCCTGGCGCCTGGCGCTGGCGGCCCTGTTGCTCACGCCGCTGGCCTGGTTTCGCGCCGGCCCGGAGTTGCGGTCATTGCGTCGCCGCGATCTGCTGCTGGGGGTGGCCTCAGGAGCCTTTCTGGCGGCGCATTTCGCCAGTTGGATCAGTTCACTGGCCTACACCTCGGTTGCCTCCAGCGTGGCTCTGGTTGCGACCAACCCGTTGTGGGTCGGGCTGGCTTCTATCCTGTTTTTCCGCGAACGGCTGGGCTGGCGCATCCTGGTGGGCATTGCCGCCACGCTCCTCGGCACCCTGCTCATTGGCCTCTCCGACCAGATGAGCAGCAGCGCTCCTGCGCCGGCGCTGGGCAATGCCCTGGCGCTGGTCGGCGCGGTGGCGGCCAGCGGCTATTTGCTGATCGGGCGCGACCTGCGCCGCCACCTGAGTGTGCTGGCCTACATCTACGTGGTTTACTCCACCGCCGCGGTGGCGCTGGTGCTCTGGGCGCTGGCAGCCCGACAGCCCCTGTTCGGCTTTCCGCCCTACGCCTACCTGCTCCTGCTCGGCCTGGCGATTGGTCCACAATTGCTCGGCCATACCGCGATTAACTACGCCCTCTCGGCTCTGTCGGCCACCTTTATCGCCATCGCCATCCTCGGCGAGCCGGTCGGCTCGGCCTTGCTTGCCTTTGTGGCCTTTGGCGAACGCTTCGCGCCCCTGCAACTGGCCGGCTTTGTGCTGCTGCTGGCCGGGATTCTGATCGCCTCGCAGGAGGAGGCCCGCCGTCCTGCGCCGGCTATTCGCCCGGTTGATACCAGATACGGATCGCGTTAGACGCGCGTGAGGGCTACGCCCTCCCCAACCCTCCCACCAGGGAGGGGGTGGGGAAACCCGGTTTCCCCACCCCCCAACCGCGCCAGAATGAAAATATTATTTGGGAGGGCGTAGCCCTCCCAAACCCTCCCCGCTGGCGGGTTGTTTCCTGGGAGGGGGTAGGGGCGCGGCGCCGCCGCGCCCCTACGCCCAAACCCACCCGCGGGCGGGCTATTTAAGACGTTTTCAGTACCCAATTCCTATCCCTCCCCCCTTACATCTCTTTACAGTTCGTGCTAGAATGGCGCTGCGTACTATCGGTACGCGAGTTCACACTTCCCGGGCGCTTTGTTCGATTCTAAAGCCGCCGCTATGGTTGCGGCGTAAGGAGTTCGCGATGTCTCCGCGCAGGCTCTGGCCTCTCCTGCTGTCGGTCCTCGCTCTCGTCGTCGTGCCTTTCGCCCATAGCCCGCGCGCGGAGGCTCAGGAGTTTCCTTCGAGCAGAACCTACACGGTGACCAACACGCTCGATAATCGGTCAACACCCTGTCAACCGGACTCAAACCCGAGTCCTGACGGTTGCACCTTGCGCCAGGCGATCCTCGCTGCCAACGCCGATGGCGAGGCCAGTCTGATCCGTTTTGGCTCCGGTTTTCCCCCGGGCGAGCAGACGATTTCTCCCGATGGGCAACCTTTTCCAGCACTTTCAGGGAACGGCGATAAGATCGAGGGCGCCGTTGACATTTTTGGTCGCCCTCGCGTCGTGATTGATGGTGTCAATCTGTATAGCTATGGACTAGAGATCACCGGTAAAAACATTGTCGTTTCGCAATTGGTCTTTATCCGCTTTACCGGTTCTCAGGGCACGGGTATATGGATTAACTCACCGAACGCTACTGGCAACCGGATTGAGGGGTGCTACTTCGGCGTGCGGCCCGGCCAGACAACCGCGCAGCCTAATCGTTTCGGCGTGCGGATCACCGATAGCGCTCGTGAGAACCAGATAGGTGGCAACATCACCATTCCGAATCAACGCAATGTCATTGCCGGCAATCTGGATAGCGGAATTGCCATTACAAATGCCAGCCAGAACTTCGTCTACGGCAACCATATTGGCGTAGCTCCGGATAGTTCTGGAAATCTTATTCCGCTTGGTAATGGCGATGCGGGTATTGAGCTATCGAACAGTTCGGGCAATGTGATTGGAGATAGCTCATCTACCGGAA
Organism: uncultured Chloroflexota bacterium; assembly: GCA_937120965.1. Taxonomy (GTDB): domain Bacteria; phylum Chloroflexota; class Chloroflexia; order Chloroflexales; family Chloroflexaceae; genus JACAEO01. The sequence goes on along the minus strand of CAKZKA010000130.1, from coordinate 9,219 downwards.
CATCGCCCGATGTTCGGCGCAATCTCATCTCTGCCAATGGCCAGGTCGGCATTCGTATCAGAGGCGGCGTCGGCGGAGGCAATTTCATTCGCGCGAACTACATCGGCACCGATGATAACGGTCAGGCTCCTCTGGGCGCGCAACCGGTCGGTGTGTGGATCGGAGAAAGCGCTGCCGATAATCAGTTGAACGGTATTCGTGTCTCAGCCCCGCTGGTCATCAGTGGCAACACCCAGTATGGCGTGCTGATCACCGCTGGCGCCCGCAACAACCGCGTCCAGGGCGCTTTCATCGGTACAAATTATCTCGGGGACGCCCCGCTCGCCAATACTCTGGGCGGGGTGCGCATCGAGAACGGGGCGGAAGGTAACATCATTGGCCCCGATACGGTTGTCTCCGGCAATTCCGGCGATGGTATCGTCATAACGCGCGGCGCGCTGCCCAACGCGCTTTCGCCGAGGAACAATCGCATCGAGCGCTCGATCATCGGCCTGAACGTGAACGCCACGAATCCGTTGCCCAACACCGGCCGCGGGGTGGCCGTGCTCGATGGCGCGCAGGGTACGATTGTCGGTAGCGACTCGACGCCCACGGTCTTCCAGGGTAACATCATCGCCGCCAATACTCAGGAGGGCGTGCAGGTGGGGGGCGAGGCCAACCAGGATACGCTGGTGCGCGGCAATGTCATTGGCCTGCGCCGTCCCAGTCCTGGCGCTCCGATCACCGACGCTCAGCCCAACGGCGGCGCTGCGGGCATCCTGGTGACCGGCGGGGCCAGAGGGACGCGGGTGGAGCGCAATACCGTCGGCGGCACGGCCACCGCCAGTTCGGGTATTCCTGGCATCTGGGTGCAGGGCGATGGCACCGGCTCGGTGGGCGTGCCCAGTCCGACCAATATCGAGAATGTGTCGCTGGTGGGTAACCGCATCGGCTGTTTGCCCACCAGCGACGCCAGCCCCCCCTGTAGTCCCGACCCGATCGCCCGCCCCAACTTCGGGGGTATTGTGGTCAGCGGCGGGGTGCGCAATGTCGAGCTGATCACCAATACTGTGCAACTCAACTTCGGACCCGCCGGCATCCGGCTCAGCGATGTCTATACGGTGACCCTGCGCTCGGATACCAGCGATGCCCGCTCGATTGCCCGGAATGCCGGCAATGGTATTCAGGTTGACGGCAATAGCTTCAACGTGAGCCTGCTCGATACGACGCTGCGCGAAAATCAAGCCAACGGCATCCTGATCGCCGGGACGACTGCGAATGTTACGGTGCAGAATAATACCCTGCGGGCCAATGCCGGGCGGGCCATTCGCCTCGAGGGCAACGTGCAGCGGGTGCGGATGCTCAGTAACCGCCTGACCCGCAATGTCGGCGGCCCGATTGAACTGGTTGGCACGACCATCAACTTCCCGCCCGGCAGCAATCCGGGCAACCCGAACAACCCCAACCACGATATTGACCCCCCCATTGTTGACCCGTCGTTTGCCAGTCCACAGCGCCTGCGCCTCTTCCAGTCGGGGCGCGTCGAGGGCTACGCGCTGCCCTCCACGGCGCCAGCGGACCAGCCGCCGAACCCGCCCTCGGCCTGTGTCAACTGTAGCATCCAGATCTTCGAGCCTGATCCGACGCTGCCCACCCCTGACGGCCAGGGCTTTAACCTGCTGCGCGCCGCAGCCGACATCGGCGCCCCCGGGCAGGATCTGCTCTCCGTTGACACGAACGGCTTCTTTCGTGGCTTCCTGCAACTGAGCGGAGGGCGCCTCCCGCGCCAGTTGCTGCTGATCGCCACCGACGGTCGGGGCAACAGCTCGGAGTATGCCACCTTCAACGTGACCACCGGGTTGGCCCTGGAGGCCACCTCGCCCCTGGCGACCAGCCGCGGCCCCGGCGAGACGGTGACCTACACGCTGCGCGTGCGCAACACCGGCAGCGTTGACTTCGACAATCTCGTGCTCAGCACCAGCGGCACCCTCACGGGCTGGCAGCTCACCGCCACACCGGCGCCAGGCACGGTCTTCCTTCCACCGCTGCCCGCTGGCGGCACGCGCGATATTACCGTGACCCTGACCCTGCCGCTGGGCGATCACCCGAATGTGCGTGTGCCAAAGCGCGATGTGACGACGGTGACTGTCACTTCTGCCGGGGTGGCAACCGCCACCGCCACGCTGGAGACGACCGTGCTCGGTCGCCCGATCATCCGCGTGACGCCGACCCGCAGCATCGGCGCGGGCCGGCCCAACGAGCGGGTGCCCCATAGCTATGTGTTGCGTAACGACGGCAACGTGACCGTCACCCTGGGGCTGAGTTTCTTCACCCGCGACCCGGCGATCAGCCCCGGCATCTGGCAGACGAGCCTCAACACCACCACGCTCAGACTGCCGCCCGGCGCGCAGCGTGACCTGCTGGCCGAGGTTACCGTGCCCCCGGCCGCCCAGCAGAGTGTGGGCGGGCAACTGGTGGAGGCGACAACGTTCATCACCGGCACCATTCCGGCCAGCACCGAGTTCGGCTATCCATCGAGCACCGCGCCCTTCAGCGCTACCACGCGGGTGAACGTGGCGCCGCGGGCGCTCATCTACCCCGATCAGGAGCAGCGCGCCGCTGCCGGCAGCGAGGTGCGCTTCACCCACATCGTGGAGAATAAGAGCAACGGCCCGGCGCGCTTCTGCCTGGCGGCCGTGACCAACCAGGGGAGCAGTGTGCGCTTCGAGTCGGCCACCAACGGGTTCGTCATCGACAGCCAGGGCTGCTTCTCGATGGACACGACCGCCGACTTCGCCGCCGGGCGCTTCCAGCTCGCGCAATTCGTCGTGATCGTTCGCACCGATGCGCGCCTGCCCCTCGGCGAGATCGAGACGATCAACGTCTTCCTGCGTAGGGATACACCCAACGGCGAGACCCTGGCCGAAGCCAGGCTGGTGGACCGCATCGTGATCACCCGCGGTGAGCGGTTCTTGTGGCTGCCCTTCGTGCGCAGGTAGACAGGGTGAGGGACCCCGGTTTCCCCACCCCCCTCCCGGCGGGAAGGGTGGGGAAGGGCGTAGCCCTCCTCCGCCACTCTCGAAGGAGGAGCGGGGAACCCGGGGTTCCCCACGCCCCTCCCGGAGGGGAGGGTGGGGGAGGGTAGCGCGCTCCGACATCCGAACATCCGTCAATGCCCCCGGGGTTTGTTCGTTCCTGTTCAGGAAACCGTGAGGAGAACGTCTGTGCCAAATCTCGCGCGCCGTTGTAGCTTCATCCTGCTCCTGGCCCTGGTGGTGGCGGCGTTGCCCACCGCCCGGCCCGCCCTCGCGCAGAGCCTGGTCGTTACCTCCTCTGCCGACACCGATGACGGCGGGCCCACCTGCGGCGCCAGCGACTGTACGCTGCGCAAGGCCATCCGGCTGGCCAATAGCACGCCTGGCCCTAATACAATCACCTTCGCGCCGACGGTAACCACCATTCAGCCCCAGACCACTCCGCTGCCGCCCCTCACCGATAATCAGACGACCATTGACGGCGGGAGCGCCCGCGTGACCATCAGCGGCGTGGTGCTGACGGCGAATGGCGGCTCAGGCCACGGGCTGACCATTACCTCCAGCAACAACACCATTCGCGGTCTGGTGATCGTGGGTTTTCCTGTCGGTGGCGTCGCTGCGGCCAGCGGCTCGGGCATCTTTATTGATGGCAGCTTCAATGGCGGCGACAACAATCGGGTTTACAACTGCTACCTCGGTGTCGAGGCCGATGGGGTGAGCGCCAATGGCAACGGGCGCTATGGCGTGGCCCTTGCCAATGGGGCCAGCGACAACATCATCGGCGGCGTCGCTGCCAACGAGCGCAATGTGATTGCCGCCAATCGGGTGTCGAATGTGGTCGTAGCCAACGCGGGTGAAACTGCATTCAACCAGAACAACCAGATCGTCGGCAACTACATCGGCACCAACGCTGCTGGCACGGATCGCCCCACGAATGTAAATACTGCCCAGACCGAAGCAGGTGTTACCATCTCGGTTGGCGCGCGCGGCACGCTCATCAGCGACAATCTGATCGGCGGCCATACTTCGACCGGCGCCAGTAGCGGGATTATTGCCGGTATTACCGTTGCGAGCTTTGAAACGACCTTCAACAGTCCGCTTACGCCTCGCGACACGACGATTGTCCGTAACCTTATCGGTGTCAATAGCGCGGGCACGGCGATCCCCAACCGGGTCGGGATTCTGATTGGCGCCCTCCCCAACCCCAACTACGGTCCCTACAACACGGTGATCGGTGATCCGCTGGACCCCGTCGGGGGACGCAATGTGATCGCCGGTAATACGAGCCGGGGGATCGAGATTACCGAGAGCACCCAGAAGTTCGGTAACGTAACCATTGCCGGCAACTACATTGGTCTCAACGCAAGTGGCGCGCCGCAGGCCAACGGCGCCGAAGGGGTGTACGTGGGGCGCTATAACCCCGCTGCGGTTGGCGACGATCCAGTGGTGAGCATTGGCCCGGCCAACGTGATTTCAGGCAACAACCTCTACGGCATCAGACTGCGCTCCGGCGGCCACGTGGTGCGGGGCAATTTCCTCGGGACCAATGCCGACGGTTCCGCTTCCCAACTCGCTGCGCCCCGGACTGCCAACAATGCCCCCAGCATCTGGATCGAGAACGGCAACAACATCCAGATTGGCGGCTCCGGCACTGCGGACCGCAATATCATTGCCTGGAGCGGTTCGGCGGCGGGCGGCGTGGGGGCGGGGATTCTGGTTGACCCCGAAGCCTCGGGCTCGCTGAATAACTGTAGTGGTCCCTGCGCTACCGGCGGCCATACCATTGAGAACAACTTCATCGGCGTGCGCCGCGATGGAACCGCGGCGCTGAACGCCAGCGCGCCTCTCGCGCGCGAGGGCATCCGGGTGCGACGGAGCAACAACAATACCATTCGCAACAACGTGATCTCCGGCGTTGCGATCGGCATCAGGCTGGGCGGCGCCAGCGCTGGCCAGGAGGCCAGCAACAACACGGTTGTCGCTAACCGGATCGGCACGCGAGCCAGTGGATCGCTGGCCTTCGGCACGGGGATCGGGAACCTGCAAGAGGGCCTGTTCCTGGTGTCCGGGGCAAGCAATACCATCGAGAATAACCTGATCGCCTTCAATGGCAGCGCCAGCCTGCCTGCCGATCCCTTCCACGGCATTCGCGTCAATGCGTCGAACAACCAGATCCTCGCCAATCAACTGGCTTTCAACGGTGAATTCGGGGTCGGCGATGGGGTGCGCGTGGATACGGCCACCGGGGTCAGGATCTCGCGAAGCGCGACAACGCAGAGCCGCGGTGACGGTATTGCTCTCGTCAATGGCGGCAATGGCGGCCAGGCGCCGCCGGTGCTCACCGGGGTAAGCCCTGGCTCGCCGCCAGTGCTCACCGGCACGGCCTGCCCCAATTGCACGGTGGAGGTCTTTACCTCCTCTGTCGCCGAAGATCGCGAGGGTCCGCTCTTCCTGACCAGCGGCGCCGCTGATGGCAGCGGCAATTTCAGCATCCCCATCCCCGGCTGTCTGCGCTACCTGACGGCTACGGCAACCACCCCCGGCAATAACACGTCACCCTTCACCAACGCCTTCGACAGCGGCGCTCTCGGACCATGTACCGGAACGCCCACCATCAGCCTGGGCGCCGCCTCGCCGAGCAGCCGTAACGTCAATATTGGCAGTTCCACCGTCTTTCTCCATACCCTCACCCATAATGTTCCGGTGGAGCGCACCTATGTCATTCAGATCAACTCGTCCCTGGGATGGGCCAGTGGCCCGACCACGGTGACGGTGCCGGCTGCCCCTGCGGGGGGGCAGAGTTCGGTGGAGTTCGGGGTGACGGTGGGTGTGCCCCCCGGCACGGCGCCTGGAACGACGCACGCGGTGACTGTGCGCGCGTTCTCTGGCTCTCTCAGCTCGAATGAAGTAACCGACACCGTCACCGCCGTGGCGCCCACCGTACAGCCCGCCACGCCGGAGGTGACCCCGATGACCCAGACGCTGCCCCTCGCCGGCGCGTCGGTCACCTTTACCCACACGGTCAGAAACATCGGCGACCAGGCCGGCAACTTCGAGGTGGTGGGCCTGAACTTCGTGGGCACGTCGCCGGCAGGCTGGAGCATCGCGCCGCCGGTGCTCAATCCGACCAGCATTCCTGCCGGCGGCACGGCCACGCTCACCATCGTGGTCAACACCCCCGGCGCGACGCCGCCTCCCGGCGAGGTGCGTGTGCGCTTCCGCGTGGGCGTTGTGGGCACCGAGCGCCGCACCGACCCGGTGGACGACGTGATCAGCATTCCGACGATTCGCGGCTTTACCTTCCTGCCCGCCGATGACCCCTTGATCCGCACGGTGCCCGCCGGGGCTGATGCGATCTTCGAGTACACCCTGACCAATACCGGCAACGCGCCCGACAGCTTTACGGTGACGCCCACCCTGCCGAGCGGCTCGCCGCTGCAGGTGCAGGGGGTCAGCGCCACGCCACCGCTGACCAGCCTGGCGGCAGGGGTGGCCTCCACCGTGCGCGTTACCATCCGTGTGCCCTCTGGCGCCGCTCAGGGATCATACGACTTTACTGTGACTGCCGCTGCCTCGGGCGGGTCGGGCCCGCCGCCAGCGGTGACGCGCAATGCCCGGGTGGTGGTGACCGGCGGCGGGGCCGCGCGGATTGACCCCGGCAGTGGCACGCCCGACCCGGTGGATGTGCGTACAGCCCCGGGCACGGTGACCTTCGTGAACACGGTGACCAACACCGGCAATGCAGCCGTGCCGATCATCGTGCCGGCGACGTTCAGCGCCCCCGCAGGCTGGACGGCCACGCGAACGGCCACGACATGCAGCGGACCAATCGCCCCGAACGCGACCTGTACCTTCACGGTGGTGGTGAGTGTGCCGCAGGGTGTGGATGCGGGGGCGTACCCGATCGAAATCTCGGCCACCGCTGACAACAGCGCGCAGGTTCCACCTGTCGACAACTTCACCGCCACGGCCACCATCACCGTCAATGTGCAGCGCTTCCGCGGGGTGGATCTGGCGCCCGATCTTGAAAATGAGGGCGCGCCGGGCGCGGTGGTGACCTTTGTCCACACCCTGACCAACACCGGCAATGCTGCCGATAGCTTCGACCTGAGCGTGAGTTCGAGCGAACCGGGCTGGACGGTGACGGTCTCGCCAGCGTCGGCGCTGGACGTGCCGCGCAATGGTACGCGGACGATCACGGTGCAGGCGGCCATCCCGACGGGCCTGGGGGCCGGCGCGGCAACGACGGTCACCGTCACTGCTACGGGCCGCGACGGTGGGCCGAGCGACAGCGCCACTGCCATAGCGCGCGTCGCCAGCATCACGGCCGCCGACCTGTCGCCGGGGCAGCGCCGCAACCTCAACCCGGGCGAGTCGGTGACCTACACTCACACGGTGACGAACACCGGCACCACGACCACGGCCTTCATCATCGAGACCAGCGACAGCGCGACCGGCTGGAGTTCGACCGTAACGGGCAGCCCCACCCCTCCGCTCGGCCCGGGTCAAACGGCAACCATCACCGTCCAGGTGACGGCGCCGGCCTCTGCGCCGCGCGGCGAGCAGAACACCACGGTGGTGCGCGTGCGCGCGGTTGGCGAGGGCACACCGGTGCTCGACGAAGAAGAGGATGTCACCGCTGTCGGCCCGGCGCGGGGGGTAATCATCGAGCCGGATCGCAGCGCCGAAGGGCCGCCCAACAGCACGGTCGTCCTGACGCACACCGTGCGCAACATCGGCGCGGAACAGGGCCTCTTCCGGCTCACGGTGGCCGAAGCCAACGGCTGGCCGGCGACCGTTGCTCCCGATCTGGTGAACCTCGGTCCGGGGCTGGAGATCGAGGTCACGGTGCGTATCTTCATCCCCGATGGGAAGCGCGCCGGTGACCCGGGCTTCGCGCGCGTGCGGGTGGAACTGGTCGGCGATCCGCAGATTTTCGACGAGGCCGAGAATCGCCTGACAGTGAGCCGGGTGGCAGGCGTGACCCTGGCTGCGTCGCAGGTGCGGTTGATCCAGGCTGGCGGTCGCCCGCAATCCCTGAGCGGGTTGGCAGTGACCAATCGGGGGAGCGCCGCCGATGTCTTCGACCTTACGCCAATCGGTCTGCCCGCTGGCTGGAACCTGACGATCACCCCATCAACCGCCCCGGTGGACCGTGAGAGCACCTTCCGGGTAGGGATGCAGGTGGAGGCGCCGTCCGGCGTCGCGCCGGGAACAATCACCCGCTTTTTCGTCGAGGCGCGTTCCCGTTTTGACGCGGCGGTGCGCGATCGGGTGGAGATAACGCTGGTCGTGCCCGAGGCGCCCCCGCAGGTGCGCCCGCGCGTCTACATATATCTACCACTGGTGCGTCAGGCGGCTCAGTGACAACCCCGCTCAGGAGCGTGTTTCGGGGGTGGCCCGGCCACCCCCGAAATGCGTTGCTCTCAAACCTTCTCTCCAGCCAGGCGCAATGAAATCCTGGGAGGGCGCAGCCTCCCAAACCCTCCTGCCAGGGAGGGAGTTGGGGAAACCCGGTTTCCCCAGTTCCCAACCGCGGTTGGGAGCGGCTGGCGCCCCCCCCAGGCAGGGGGAATGGGGAAACCCGGTTTCCCCAGTTCCCAACCGCTGGTGGGAGCGGCTGACGCCCCACAGGCAGGGGTCCGGTTCGACAGGCTCACCGCAGGTGGGGCAACCCGGTTGCCCCGTATGTTCACCTCAGGAGTTGCCGAAACACCAATCAGCGGGTATAGTAATCTGCGTCGGTCAGGCTACCCGTGGAGGAACTTCATGAACCTTGATGAAGCGATCAGCGAGATCACCCGACGAATCCACGCCGCCGCACCGGACGCGGTTATTCGCGTGACGCGCGTCTCGAGCGAAGAAGCCACCATCCGTGCCTACGCGCAGGTCGGCGAAGAGGGCGCGATCAAAGAGGCGACCCACGAGTACACCCTGCAACTTCTGGCCGGCGAAGGGCTTGATGTGCAGGTGCTGGTGTACGACATTGCTACTTCCCTTCCCCCCGAAGAGTAATAGCAACCCCTGCGGACCACATATCGGCGTGCCGGTGGAAGGATGTGGGCGGGCATAGCCCTCCCAAACTCTCCCCTCAGGCAGGGGCATGGGGAACGCCGGGTTCCCCATTGCCCAACCGCTGGTGGGAGCGGCTGGCGCCCCCACGGGCAGGGGTGCGGTTCGACAGGCTCACCGCAGGTGGGGAAAC
>CAKZKA010000129.1 GCA_937120965.1 uncultured Chloroflexota bacterium | reverse complement strand
GATCAGTTCGCTGAAGGCTCTGCATGGTCCTGTTCCTTTCACGTGAGACGCCGATGCGGCTGCGCCGCACAACGACCTGGTGAACACGGGTTTGTTCCCGGGAAGGCGCACCCCTCCCGAACTCTCCCGCGTGACGTGGGAGGGCTGCCCCCTCCCTGGCCCTCCTTCGCTGGGGGAGGGGATCGGGCTCCTCCCCCCGGCGGGGCGAGGCTGGGAGGGAGGCGGAACGCCCCAACCTCTCCCACGGGCAGCAACGCAGGGGAACATGGTTTCCCCTCTTTTCACCTCAAGGGCGGCTGCGCGGCGAAGCGGTCCATTACCCTGATGAAACGACGTTCCTGGAGGGCCTGCATCGGCCCGGATCCTCCCCGGTGGCGCGACCTGCGAGGCTCCCGGGAGGGTTATGCTCTTTCACTCCTCCCCATTGTCGAGACCAGGGTGCGTGCGTGGCGATGGTTGATCGGCGAGGAAGCAGAGGGAGGCGCTGACGAGGCACAGATCGGCAACGTTGCCATTTCTCAATATAGCGGGGAGAGATTGTAATGGTGTCATCCCTGTGTTAACTTCTGGTTAATATCAGGGTAGCTCTTGCGGGGTGGAGTATGCGGGGCCGGGGGTCGCGCCCCAAAAACCCTGCACCTGAGAGCCAGGACCCTCCCCTCCAGCCGAGGCATGCTACACTAGGCAAAGCATCAACAGGGCCAACGCGCAAGCGAACGGATCAACCATGGCACAGCGTTCCTTCAACCCTCTGGCGCTCCTCCGCCGGTTCCGCGGGGTCGAGTTTCAACTGTTACTGACCGTACTGCTCTTCTTTGCTGCGGGCTACTTGCTGGTGGTTGTAGCGACGCGGCAGCGCGAGTTTGTTGCCAGCGTGCCGGGGGTTCTGACCATTCTATGGCCCTCGACGCTCCCGCTGCTACTGTTCATCGGCGTATCGCTGGGCCTGAGCCTGAGCAGCCCGCGCGCCGACCAGGTGCTGCTGCCCCTGGTGGCGCTGCTGGCCGGGCTGAGCCTCATGCTCACTGCGCGGCTCGAACCGAGTCTCAACACGCTCTACCGTTGCACTGCCGCCGATGGCACCGTCTTCCCCTGCTACGAAGGGGTGGCGGCCAAACAGTCGCTCTGGGTAACGCTGGGGGTGCTGGGGTTGGGCGCCATGCTGTTCGTGCCATGGGATCGCCTGCTCATTCGCACCCTGCGCCTCTCGCTGATTGACTTCCTGGACCACTACCGCTATGTCTGGCTGGCTCTGGGCCTGCTGTTGATCTTTGCCACCTTCCTCTTTGGGGTCGATCCCAACAACAGCGGGGTCAGGGTCTGGTTCAACTTCGGGTTGTTTCTCTTTCAACCCTCAGAGCTATTGAAGATCATTCTGGTGATCTTCATGGCCTCGTACCTGAACGAGTACCGCGAGGTGGTGAGCGCGGGCTACCGGATCGGACCGTTGACCCTGCCGCCGTTGCCGTACCTGGCGCCGATCGTCGGCATGTGGGGGCTGGCGATGGCAACCATTGTGTTCCAGCGCGACCTGGGGGCGGCGCTCTTGCTCTTCGGCGTCTTTCTGGCCATGCTCTACGCGGCCACGGGGCAGGGTTGGTACGTGCTGGCGGGGATGCTGGCCTTTGGCCTGGGGGCCTATGTGCTCTACCAGATCGTGCCGGTGGTCGCCATTCGCGTGCAGATCTGGCTCGACCCGTGGGCAACGGCCCAGGGCAGCGGCTACCAGATTGTCCAGGCGATCTACGCGCTGGCTTCGGGGCGGATCTTCGGCACGGGGTTGGGGTTGGGGGTGCCGGCGATCGTGCCGGCCATTCACACCGATTTCATCTTCACCGCTATCGGGGAGGAGATGGGCCTGGCCGGCACCCTGGCGGTGTTGATCGCCTACATTTTGCTGATTTTTCGCGGCTTCCACATCGCCCTGCGTATTCCGGGGCGCTTTCGGGGCTTCGAGCAGCTCCTGGCAATCGGGCTGACGACGATCATCGCCGTCCAGACGCTGATCATCATCGGCGGCAACCTGCGGCTGATCCCGCTTACCGGCATCACGCTGCCGTTCGTCTCCTACGGCGGCTCGTCGGTGCTGGTCAACTTTATTATCGTTGGCCTGCTGATGCGGATCTCGGCGTTCAGTCAGCGCTGAGAAACGGGGTTTCCCGCGGCCCCCCCGCCTTCGGTTACCCCCGCTGCCCGGGGTGGCCGTGCTGCCCCGCGGCGGGGGTGGGCCGAAGCATTCGCCTCACGGGGGCGCCTGTGCCCGCCACGCGCTGCTGGCGAATGCTTTGGCCCTACGGGGCCGCCGGATTGCCCCGATCCGCCCGATTGCCCCGGGATGGCGCAGTCACCCCACGGCCCCCGGTCGTCGCGCTGCCCGGGGCGCCCCCGTGACATCCCATTGCCCCGCTGCGCGTCGCCCCGGCAATCCTACCCTCGGACGGCAGGATCGTTGTACGCGTGTGCGCCATGCACACTATGACGTCACACCCTGCACAAACGCACAAAGATCCCTCTTGAGGAACGCTCTGCGATAGCCTATACTGCAATAGAATCCCTGCATTACATTGTGAGGAACGGCCAGCGGATACGCGCCTGCTGGCCGCCGGTTTTCAGTCTCCGGAAGGAGGTACTTCCATGACGCAGACCGTGGTAGGTATCTTCGAGCAGGCTGCGGATGCGGAGCGCGCGGTTGCCGACCTGATCGCCGCCGGGATCGCGCGCGAGAAGATCAGCCTGGTCACCCCCCAGCAGCAGCAGGAGCACGTGCACATCCCCGGAACCAATGTCGAGCACGTGGAGGACATAGCCATCGGCGCGGTGGGGGGTGGACTCCTTGGCGGAATGCTGGGGGCGCTGGTCGGTATGGTAGCCATTGCCATTCCCGGCATCGGCCCGGTCATCGCCGCTGGCCCCCTCGCAGCCGCGCTGGGCGGTGCGGGAGCGACAATGGTGCTGGGCGCGGGGGCCGGCGCAGTGGGTGGCGGGATCCTCGGGGCACTCACCTGGGCGGGCATTACCCACGAGGAGGCAGTGGTCTACGAGGACCTCATCCGCCGCGGGAGCACTCTGGTGATGGTCCGCGCCGACGGCGATGAGCGCGAGCGCGCAACGGCGATCCTCCACCGCGACGGCGCTGCCGACGCCAGCACCCTGGAGGCAGAGTGGCGGCACAAGGGCCTGGCGTGAGCGAGAGCGTATAGCCCCTCAAGTGGACCTTTAGGGGCGGACAGAACGTATGGGCGCTGACGGGCGTTATGGCGTTGGGATGCGCTGGGTGGTCCTCACCCCCGGCTCCCTTCGACAGGCTTCGCCCTGAGGCTCAGCCCGAAGGGGCGGGCCTCTCCAGCGAAGCTGGAGCGCCTGCGCTGAGCCTGTCGAAGCGGGGAGACCAGAGCCGTGCGCGGGGGCGT
>CAKZKA010000128.1 GCA_937120965.1 uncultured Chloroflexota bacterium | reverse complement strand
CGCCGGTCGAACCGCCTGCGGTGCGCCGGTCGAACCGCCTGCGGTGCGCCGGTCGAACCGCACCCCTGCCTGTGGGGAGGGCCTGGTCGTGTTACCCCTGGCTGGCAGATCCGGGGCCGGGTGAGGCTGACGAGGCGCCGGCAGGCTCTACCTCGACCTGCTGCTTGAGCGCCGAGAGGAACTCGCCGGCCAGATGGATGAAACGTTCCCGCTGGCGGGGGCCGATCAGGCCCACCACGAACTCGGGCAGATCGAGCGAATCGACCCGTTCGATGCGAAAGCGCCCATCGTCCAGCGGCACCACCAGGCAGCGATTCACCCCGGTGAGCGGCGGGAAGCTGATGCGAAAGGCCGTTGCCCGGGAGAGGGGGGTGAAGTCTACCACCTCCATTTCGGCGTGAACGATGGGGGCGCGCAGACGAAAGCGGTACCCGGGGCCGGGCGCACCTTCGGCGGGCAACTCAACCCGCACCCGTTCGAACGAAGGCATCCAGCCGGGCCAGCCGCTGAAATCGTCGAGCACGGCGAAGATCCGCTCTGGCGGCGCGGTGGTGATCGCGCTGACACTGATCTCGAAGCTTACCATAACCACTTGACCCAGACGGGCTTCTACGGGTCACGCCTGCGCCAGTCGGCCCAGCGCTGGCGCAAGGCTTCTACCGATAGCCGGGCGGGCAGGTATGCGCCCGTTACCGTTACGACCACCGCTCGCACACCGCGCGGCACGTGCCCGTAGGCGCGCACGATCTGGCCATCGAGGGCGGGTTGGTAGCGCAAGACGGCGACGATCTCGTCGAAGGGTAGATCGAGGCCGTGGTAACCAAGCCAGAGCGTGTCCATGGATACGGGCCGGGGGCTACTCCGCAGACCTGCGGCGTGGTTCAGAGTCGGGGATTCCAGTTCCATCTGAGCGTCACGCCTGACAGGCCCGGTCTTTCGGGCCCCGGCAACACCGCAACGGGGCGGGTATGCTGATTATACCACTCGCATGCTCAGATCGGCTCGTGTTCTTCCAGGCGTGTTCGCAGCGCGTTCAGAAAGTCGAGCGCCTGCCGCTGATCGAGCGCGCGGGCATCGTAGCTCAGGGTGAGGGTTGCCATCGGGCGCACACTCAGGCCACCCTCCACGACCACGACCCGGCGTTCCGGCGCGCCAAGGGTGAGCCCTGCAACGGTGTCGGGCAGGGGCGGCGGCGCGCTCCACCAGCTCTTCCCTCCCGCCAGGCTCACCAGGGCAAAGGTGGCTGCGCCGACCCCGGGCGGCTCCCCGAGGGCGCGCGCCAGTCCGTGCAGGCTCAGGTTGCCCGCATCGGCGATCAGGGTCCAGCGCAGGCCCTCCGGGCCGGCGTTAGCCAGGGCCAGATGCACCCGTCGCCGCAGGGCGAGGGCGTCGTCTAACCAGCGCGCGTTCAGGCGCGGATGGGCAGGCAGCAGTTCCAGCGCCACAGCCGCAACATAGATCTCCAGGCGCAGGGGCAGGCCCCGGCGCGCATACGTCGCGTCCAGGGCGGCGATCCGTGCCAGGGCTGCGCTGGCATCGAACTCCAGGGTCACCGTGGCCACCGGGGCGGCGCTACTCATACCATTTTGGATTTTAGATTTTGGATTGTGGATTGCCACGCTGGGCAGCACAACGCCTGAAATCGCTTCAGGCAATGCGGCATCATCAACGGTAATTGGTATCACTGGTTGGGCAGGCTCGGGGGCGTCGTGGCTGTCCTGGCTCCGGGCAATGACGGCTGTGGTGGCCTGCGCCGGCGCTGCTGGAGGCGCAGAACGGGCCGAAGTGGGCGCGGCGGGGGCCGCGATCGCCGGCGGAGTCAGACGCGCGCGCACATCGCGCGCCAGCACCCGCCCGTCCGGGCCGGTTCCCACCAGGGCAGCCAGATCAACCCCGTGCGCGCGGGCCAGCGCCCGCGCCAGGGGAGTAGCCCGTTGCCGCGGCGTCGGGGGCGCGGCGGCGCCGGCTGGTGTGGGGTGCGCGTCGTGTCGCATAGCGATCCTTGCGTGGGGTGCAATGCGCCGGTGCGCGGGAGCGTCCGGGAGGGCGCAGTCCTCCCGGGGCCCCCGCTCAGCCGACGCGGGCGGCCTCGACCCAGAAGCGCTCGATCTTCTGCCGGAGCAGGGCGTGCTCCTCCCGCGCCAGGTGGGGGTCGCTTCCCAGGATCTCCTCGGCTGCAACCCGGGCGGCGTGCAGCAGGCGGGTGTCGGCGAGGCGCGCCACCTTCAGGTCGGGCGTGCCACTCTGCCGGGTGCCGAAGAACTCGCCGGGGCCGCGCAGGTGCAGGTCGATCTCGGCCAGCTTAAAGCCGTCGGTCGTCTGCTCCATCGCCTCCAGCCGCTGGCGAGTAACCTCGTTGTCGTGCTTATCGGAGATAAGGATGCAGTAACTCTGGTGCTCGCCCCGCCCGACCCGGCCGCGGAACTGGTGCAACTGGGCCAGCCCGAAGCGTTCGGCGCCCTCGATGACGATCGTCGAGGCATTGGGGATGTCAATGCCCACCTCGATCACCGCGGTGCTCACCAGGATGTCGAACTGGTGGTCACGGAAGGCGCGCATAACTTCATCCTTTTCGCGGGGAAGCATACGCCCGTGCAGCAGTGCCACCCGCAGGTCGGCAAAGACCTCGTTCTGAAGGGTGGCGTACATTTCCTCGGCGGAAGGGAGATCCACCTCTTCACTCTCTTCGACCAGCGGGCAGATCACAAACGCCTGGCGTCCGCTGGCGATCTCGCGGCGGATGTGGCGGTAGGCCTTCTCGCGTTCGGTCTTCTTGATCCACTTCGTGCGAATAGCCCGGCGGCCCGGCGGCAACTCATCGAGCACCGAGGCGTCGAGGTCGCCGTAGATCGTCAGAGTAAGGGTTCGGGGAATGGGGGTAGCGGTCATAACCAGCATATGGGGGTTGAACCCCTTGTCGCGCAGGCGCTGGCGTTGTTCCACGCCGAAGCGATGCTGCTCATCCACCACGACCAGTCCCAGGGAACGGAAGCGCACGTGGTCGGTGAGCAAGGCGTGGGTGCCAACAACCAGGTCAACGTCGCCTTCGGCGACGCCTTCGAGCACGCGGCGGCGCTCGCGCGCCCCCAGGCTGCCGGTGAGCAGGGCGACTCGAATGCCCTTCCCCCCCATATCATCGGCGTCGGTCATGCCGAGGAGGGCCTTGATCTCGGCCAGGCGGGCCGCCTCGGCGGGGTCAAGGCGCTCTTTCCAGTCCTCCCCCTCGGCGGCGACTCGGGCCTCGCGTGGCACGGGCACGCGGCCGAGGAGCTTCTTCAGGCCCTTGTAGTGCTGCTCGGCGAGGATCTCGGTCGGGGCCATCAGGGCGCCCTGAAAGCCATTGCCAATGGCCTGGGCCAGGGCAGCGGCGGCGACCACCGTCTTGCCCGAGCCGACATCGCCCTGCAACAGGCGCGCCATCGGCACAGGCCGGGCCATGTCGGCATAGATCTCCTGCAGTGCTCGTTGCTGCGCCCCGGTGAGGCTGAAGGGCAGGGCCGCCAGGAGTTCCTGCTGCACTTCGGGAAGGAAGCGCATCGCGTAGCCCAGCTCGCTCTGCCAGAGCAGCCGGCGCTGCAACACGCCGATCTGAATAAAGAGAAACTCGTCGAAGCCCAGCCGTCGGCGGGCATGGTCGAGGTGCTGCTGACTGTCGGGGTAGTGGATCTGGGCGAGGGCGACGCCAAGCGGCATCAGGTCGGCGCGCTGGCGCACCGCCTCCGGCAGATGATCGGGCACGGTCGGCGCCACCGTGTCAACGACCTGTTTGATAATCCGGCGCGCATTGCGGTCAATCAACCCCCGGGTCAGGTGGTGAACGGGCACGAGCCGCCCGGTATGGATGGTATCGCCGTCGGGGGTATAGGGTTCCCATTTTGGACTGGCGAACTGCCGCATGCCGTTGTAGGTGCTCACCTTGCCGCTCAGCACGATCATGCGCCCGACCGTCAGTTGCCTGGCCAGCCAGGGCTGATTGAAAAAGACTGCCCGCACCGAACCGCTGAGGTCGCTTACCAGGACTTCGACCCGTCCGCGGGCGGCCAGCCGCACATCGCTCACCTCGCCGACGATGGTTTCGGTGGCGCCGATGCTCAACTCGGCGATGGTCTTGCGGGCGCTGAAGTCGTCGTAGCGATGGGGAAAGTGATAGAGGACATCTTCGACCGTGCGGAGGCCGAGGCGCCGGAAGGCGCGCACATCGCTCTGGCTCACGCCTGGCAGGGCCTCAATCGGGTCGGCGAGGCTCAACGAGCGGGAGGCCGCAGGCGCGGCAGGCTGTGGCGGGCGGGCCGCGCGGCGCCGCGGCGTGGCGGAGGGCGCCGGGGGCGCCGGGGGCTGGGGTTGCGAGCGAAACAGCGCCCGCAGCAACTCCAGGGCCTGAGTGACACGCGCCCGTCGTTCGAGGACCGACTGGTGTCCGTAATCGGCCAGCAACTCAAGGGTCGCGCGCACGGCTGGTTCGGCCAGATCACCATCGGCGGCGGCGCGCCAGGCGCTAAGAAACTGCTCCATACCGCCTTCGGCTACGCCATCATCGCAGCCACGGCGCAACTCGGCTGCCAGGGTCTTACCAAGGCGGATGATGTGCTCCGGATTGTGCATGGTAGCTATGAGCCGTGTTATACCATTTTAGATTTTAGATTTTAGATTTTGGATTGCCACGATGGGCAGTACAACGCCTGAAACCGCTTCAGGCAATGCGGCATCATCAACGGTGATTGGTATTGTACCAGATGGAACTGGAGCCACCGCGTTGTCTGGTTCGTCTCCACAGAGGGCTTTGTAGAGCTGTGGAGTTTCCAATGCGATGCCATCAAGCGGAGTTGGTATGAAGGGGCGAACGTTGACGCGACACACAGGAGGAACCTCCGGTTCCCCACGCTCCTCACGGCGGGTAGGGGAGGGTGACGCCCTCCCGCGAACGCCGCGAAGGGGTGTGGGGAAATCGGGCTTCCCGATGCGCCGCGCCGCGTTGGAGGCGCCGCGCCGCGGCGCCTCTACTCTTCCAACCCCTCGAACACCACCACGCCCATGGCTCCCGGCCCGAGATGGGCGGCCACAGCGGGGCCGAAGCGCACGCACTGCACCTGGTCGCGCGGGAACACGGGAGCGATCTTCTCCAGCAACTTCTCTACGTCCTCGGGTGTCGTGGCGTAGAGCACCGTAACCTCCTGGACGCGGGGAAAATCCTCGACGAAGGTAAAGAGGCCTTCGAGGGCCTTGGCGCGGGTGCGTGTGCGTTCATAGGGCACAATCTCGCCTTCATCGAGGATCATCAGCGGCTTGATCCGCTGCATCGAGCCGAGCACCGAGCCGGTGATCGTCAGGCGGCCACTCTGCTCCAGGTACTCCATGGTATCCACAAAGAAAACCGCGTGGGTGTGGCGGATAGTTGCATGGATGAGCCGGCTGACCTCCTCGGGAGTGGCCCCCTCGCGGGCGGCCCGCGCCGCGGCGATGGCCACCGATCCAGTGCCGATGGAAGCCGATTTGCTGTCAATCACCTCCAGCCGTGTCGTGCTCGCCGGCAGGCGGCTGCGCGCCGCCACAGCGTTGGCCACGCAACTGCCGAGTCGCGCGCCGAGATGGATGGAGAAAATATGGTCCACCTCGCTGATCCACTGCCGGTAGATCTGCTCAAACTGGGTGGCCGAAGGCGAAAAGACCTTGAAGCGCTGCCAGCCCCCCAGCGACTCGTAGAGCAGATCATCGCTGACATCAATGCCGATGCGGTAGGCCTGGCCATTGACGTGGGCGATAAGCGGCACAACTTCAATATCAAGCTCCCGCGCCAGCTCGGGCGGGATATCGGCGGAACCATCGGTGACAACTTTGATCTTCGCCATGCTCGAACCTGCCGGTTTGCCAAAGAGGCCGCAGTATGGTATAGTCTCGCGGAGATAGAAAAAACGCTAATCTCTATGGAGATACACTACCATGGCTACGTGTGAAATGTGTGGAAAAAAGCCGTCATTTGGTCACAATGTCAGCTTCTCCAAGCGGCGAACCAATCGGATGTGGCGCCCCAATGTACAGAAGACGACCATTGTGGCTGCTGACGGCAAGACGGTTCAGATCCGTGTGTGCACGCGCTGCATGCGCACGATGATGAAGGCGCGGTAGGAGCGGCATTTCGTTACGAACCTGCATCAGAAAAGGCCAGTGTCCTGCCAGAGGACGCTGGCCTTCTTCATTATAGCCGAACGGCAAGAAGGGCGCAACTGCTAGCCCGCGGCGTACTCCAGCCACCCGTAGCGGTCCTCCCGTTCTCCCTGCACCACCCCGAAGAAGGCCGCCTGCACCGCGGCGGTCACCGGCCCGCGCCGTCCCTGGCCCACCGGAATGCGATCAACGGAGCGAATGGGGGTCACTTCGGCGGCAGTGCCGGTGAAGAACAGCTCGTCGGCAATGTAGAGCATCTCCCGCGGAATAGCTTCCTGGCGCACAGGAACGCCCAGTTCGTCCAGCAGGGTGATCACGGTGTCGCGGGTGATGCCGCTGAGAATTGAAGAGGCCACCGGTGGGGTGTAGACCACCCCATCCCGCACCAGGAACAGGTTTTCGCCGCTGCCCTCGCTGACCTGCCCCTGATGGTCAAGGGCGATCCCCTCGGCATAGCCGTTGGCCAGGGCCTCCATTTTGATCAGTTGCGAGTTGAGATAATTACCGCCCGCCTTCGAGAGCGCGGGCAGGGTATTGGGGGCAAAGCGGTGCCACGAGGCGACGCAGACATCCACGCCCTGCTCCATGGCCTCGGCGCCGAGATACCTGCCCCACTCGATGGTTGCGATGGCCACTTCGACGGGGTTGTTCTGCGGATTGACCCCGATCTCGCCGTAGCCGCGGTACACCACAGGCCGGATGTAGCCCGACCTCAGGCGATTGGCCTGCACAGTTTCTTTCACTGCGGCGACCAGTTGTTCGAGGGTATAGGGCGCCACGGTGCGGTAGATCCGCGCCGAGTCGATCAGCCGGCGCATGTGCGGCGTCAGCCGGAAGATGGCCGGGCCGCGGGGCGTCTCGTAGCAACGGATGCCCTCGAAAAAGCTCGAGCCGTAGTGCACCACGTGCGCCATCACGTGGATGCGCGCCTCGTTCCACGGCACCAGTTTTCCATTGAACCAGATGAACTCCATAGGTTGAATAGCCATCACTGCCCCCTCAAGGCTCAAAACAGGCTTCGCTGCGTCAGCATTCGCTCTTCGGCGCACCAGGTTGGCGCCCCGCCAGCCCCACGCGCAGCGCGGCGCGGCAGCGCCCGCACGCGCGCCCCGGTGACGCCAGCCAGATCCAGCACGCGCCGCACGCCCGCCAGCGCCACCTGCGGCGAATTGGTCTGCGCCGACAGATGGGCCAGCCACACGTCGCACACGGCGCCAGCGCAGGCGCGAGACAGCAGTTCGCCGCACTGCACATTATCGAGGTGCCCGCGCGCGCTGCAGATCCGCTGCTGGATCGCCAGCGGGTAGGGGGCAGCCCGCAACAACTCCCGGTCGTGGTTCGCCTCCACTACGAGCAGGTCGGCGCCGCGCAGGGCCGCCACGGTCGTTTCGTTCCAGCTCCCCAGATCGACGGCAACGGCCACACTCGCGCCGCCAGCGCTCAGGCGCAACCCGATCGGATCGGCGGCGTCGTGAGCCACCGCGAAGCTACGCACGTCAAACGGGCCGATGGCTGCCAGTTCGCCAGCCGGCAGATCCTCAACAGGCACGTCCTGCAACGTGGCGCCGAGGGCCTCGCGCGTGGCGCGATTGCAGACCACGGGCACACCATGACGCCGGGCGAGGGCCGCCGCGCCCAGGCTATGGTCGCCATGCTCGTGAGTGAGGAGCACGGCGCAGATCCCGGCGGCGCTCAATCCCTGGTAGCGCAGCAGTTCCTCCAGAGTGCGCAGGGCGATACCGCAGTCAATGAGCAGGGCGGCATCTCCGTAGCGCGCCAGCAGGGCGTTGCCGCTGCTCCCTGAAGCCAGCGCGGTTATGGTAAGACTCATGCGACACTCCGCGGGTGCGGATCACCGCTCGCCAGCGGGGCCAGGCGGATCACCCTCGCGCATCCAGCGCTCGAGAATATTCCGCGCGGCCCGCGCGGCGATGGCCCGATGGCTGATCCGGTTCTTACGTTCAGCGGGCAACTCGGCCAGGGTACAGTGCTCGTCGAGCACATAGAACAGCGGATCGTAGCCAAACCCCCCGGACCCGCGCGGCTCGAACTCGATCACACCCGGCAGCGTACCCTCGACCAGTTCGGGCGGATGCCCCGGACGGACCAGGGCGATCACGCACACAAAGCGGGCCAGACGGGCGTGCCAGGGCACGTCCTTAAGCTGGTCAAGCAAATAGCGCAACTGCGCCTCGCCGCGCAGGCCGCCGTAGCGCGCCGAATGGACGCCGGGCGCGCCGTGGAGGGCCGCCACTTCCAGCCCGCTATCATCGGCCAGCGTGGGCAGGCCGCTGAGGGCCATATACCCCCGGGCCTTGAGGATAGCATTGGCCGCAAACGTCTCGCCCGTCTCGGCGACCTCCTCGGTGATGCCCACATCGTCGAGGGAACGCAGGGTCAGGTTCAGGCCAGCGAAGATCGCCGCGAACTCGCGGAGCTTGCCGGGGTTATGAGTGGCAATCAGCAATTCGTGCATAGGCAGGAGTCTACGCCGAATGACGGGAGTCTGTCAAGGTGATTGTGCCAGGTACGGGTTCACACCCTGGGCACGGCGCCACTCCGGGTACGCGGCTTTCAGGTGCAGGGTTTCGGGCGTATGGCGTCCTGATGCGCTGCTGGTCCTCAACCTCCCCGGCCTTTTGGGGGTAGATATTTCACGAAAGCGCGTCCTGATGCTGTCCATTGCCCCCTAACGCTGCTATGTGCGACGGGGGATGCTGCGGGGGCGTGGTGGCAGTGTTGTCGGCCAGGGTTCGGGAACGAACTGCTGGGGCAGCGGTAGCAGCGCGTGCGGGATCAGTTGGACGAGCAGCCATCGCCAGCCCGGACGAAACAGCCGCGTGGCGGATGCGGCCCTGGCGTATGTCGGTGTAGCGGTCGTCGAACCACACCAGGAGCGTGCCGGTGCGGTTGCAGCAGCGCTGCGCGAGAGCGGAAGCGCAACGCACTCAGGGCCTGGTTCCGGGTCGAAGCCGCAACCTCACGTCCCACCGCAAGATAGGTTAGCAACGCGCTCACTTCAGCGGCGCCAGGCTCGCGGGGATAGCGGATACCGTGAACGTGGATACAGCAGCGGATCCAGTTCACAGAGGCTTCCCCGGTGCGGATAGCATAGGGTTTGCGACGCAGCGCGGCGCGCACCTGGTCGAGCAGTTTTCCGGGTGGCGGTTGCGAGCGCATGGGTTGTTGTCTCCTCTTGATAGCCGTTGGTTCTCACGCTGTAATATAATAAAAATTGGTATTAGCCCGCTGAACAACGAAAGGTGCACGAAGATAAAAGTAGTCATCGAAGTTGTAATCGCTTTTACATGGGCTACCGCAAGCAATCGCCTATGCAATTCCTGGTCTTTGATGGCACGGACTAACAAGCAGCGGGCTAACCCGCGCTTGCACCTGACGACTCGCTGCGCTGCGTTTCGCAGCGCGGCTGATGCTGGCGTTCGGCGGTATCAGGGTCCGTGGTGAAACAACCCCAGCCGGAAAGAGGTGACGGCCATGAGTTTCATTCAGAAGGTGTTAAAGTCTGTCCTGCCGCAGCGTTGGGCCGAGTCGATGGAGGCCAATTCGCGCGCGTGGATGGTGCGCTGCTCGTGCGGGTTCGCGCAGTCCGTCTGGGACCGGGGCGGCATCCGCTGGAAAGCCGCTGGTCAGCCCCGGAGGTACATGCAGTGCCCGCAGTGCGGTCAGTGGTCCTGGCACACGGTGACGCGCGACCCGTCAGTCGCCCCGTCTGACCAGGGATGACGTTTCGGATACAGCAGGTGGGGGCACTGCCGAACCCGGCGCTGCGCCTGACCCGGCGGGTATGGAGGCTTTCCGCGGCGTGTAGCTCCCCGCGCCCGCCGGGCAGGTGAGCCTGGTCGTTGGGCGCAAAAGAAAGAATGATTCTAAGGAAAGCATCCAATCAGGGTTTCGCTCGCGGGTACAATATATAATGAGCAGGCTTTGCCTGGCAGGCGGTTCCGTTGCAGCTCAGATATTATGCTGCCACGCCGCCCGGTCAAGCCAGCACGTCTGTCCTTCGCTGGACTCGCTCCTGCTGTGGCTGTCTGCCCAAGAGAAGCGTGAGAAAGCCAGGCGGCATTGTTGGGACCGAGAAGCGAGAAGCGATGCACAAGGTTGTGTGGGCAGTCGTGGCAAGCTGGCGCTCTCAGCCGACGTACCGTTAGCAATAGCGCCCTTGCCAACCCGGTTGGCACACCTGTACCAATCCCCAGCAGCGGCTTGTAGCGACGTATTGTTGATGAAGGGCGCCGGATAACACGCGGTTGCAGTCGAATGCCCTTACACGCTGTGTTGCAGAGGTTACGTGTGCGTGTTATCATCCTGCAAGGCGCAGGGGGTTGGGCGTTGCAACCAGGCGGCTGCTGCAGCACAGGCGCCGCGCATTGAAGCGACTGCCGTTGATGCCATCGGGGTCAATAGTCTTGCAAACAGCGCGCGTTGACGGCGCAGCGGTTACTACAGATGAATGGACATCGAGCAGTTGATGTCGCTCTATGAAAGAGAAAAGTCTGCAATAGACGCGCGCCCATCCACGTGTTACGCCCGACTCGTCTCCGCCAGCGCTCCGGCGAGTGTCTGAACACTGCTGCTGGACGGACTGATGGAATGAAGCGAAGGACATGAGATGAGGAATTTGATAGAAATACTTCCAATGGCCGAGATAACCAGATTCTGTCAACGCTGGAAGATTCAGGAACTGGCAGTATTTGGTTCGGCGTTACGCGCGGATTTTGATTCGGAGAGTGATATTGATGTCATCGTGACCTTCGATGATGATGCAGATTGGAGTCTGCTTGATCACATAAGAATGCAACAAGAGCTCCAGACCATTCCCCAGCGTGATGTTGACCTGGTGACGAAACGAGCCGTCGAGAAAAGTCAGAACTGGATGCTTCGCAAAGAGATCCTGAGCACTGCTTCCGTTATCTTTCCTGAACACAAGGCAGTCTATGGCACGAGATGAAAGCGCCTTGTTGGATATCGCAAGAGCTGCTCGCGCTATTCTTACATTCACGCAGGGAATTCAGAGAGAACAATTCCTTGAAGACTTCAAGACACAGTCAGCCGTGCTTTATCAGTTGATTGTGATTGGTGAAGCGGTTAAGCGATTGTCGTTTGAGTTGCGTCAGAACCATCCAGAGATACCCTGGGCGCCGATAGCCGGAATGCGCGATCCTCGGAGGCTTTCATCAGCGCGTGTCGCAAACGCTACGCGACCGATGAAGTTGCGAGCTTCGCCCCGGACTACCGTGGTGGCTCGAGTTTCTTGAGCGCTGATGAACGGGCAGAGGCGCTGAGCTGGATTGCGACCCGGGAGCGACCGAATACGCGCGGGCTCCACACCTATCGGAAAGAGACGTTTGGGGTGGTGTATGAGTCTCGGCAAAGTTACTACACCCTCCTGAAAGAGGCCGGCTTGAGCCACAAGCAGGTTCAGGCGCGCAATCCAGAAAAAACGAGGCGGCGGTCGCCGCCAAACGGGCCGAATTAGTCGCGTATGTGGCGGCTCATCGCGAGGAATTGGAATGTGGTGAGCGGGTGCTGCGCTTTGCTGACGAAAGTTTTCTCCTTTGGGGTGACTTGTGTGGCTATGCTTGGGGGAAGCGCAACGAGCGCGTGAGCGTTCCGATGGGGAATCTCAAGTCTCGCCAGACGTTTTATGGCGGTATTGATGCGAGAACCGGTGAAATGCACGGTGTCCCCTGCCCCAAAGCCGAAAGCGCCGCAACGACCGACTGCTTGACTGAGATGATGTACCGCTATCCCAAGGCGAAAATCACGATCTGTCGGGATAATGCCAAGCGGCATCGTGGTGAGGAGACCAGTCGATTTCTCGATGAGGGAAACGCGGGGCTGCCGCCAGAGGAATGGCCCTTGACCCTGCTGAACTTCGCGCCCCACGACCCTGAGCAGAATCCCGTGGCAGCAGTATGGCGCCAAGATAAAAATGACCTCCGCCAGCAGCGCCTGGAGGCTTCTCAGTTCGATGAGGTGATTGCTGCCTTCGAGGCGCGCCTGGAGCGCCAGGTCTTCGACTTCCCCAAGCTCAGGATGTACGAGGCTTCATGACCTGGATGGTCTTGCTATAGTTCCTCGGTCAACCAGACGAACTGTGGCGCATCGTCACAGACCAGCAGTTGCACGACTGGGAACTCGGCCTCGGCGTGGTAGGTTGCAATCGTCAGCGCCTCACGGATCCACGTCTGCTGGCGCGGGCCTGCGTTAGGGACGTGCTGTTCGAGCAAGCTGATCAGCGTCGCTTCAGAGAGCGCCTGGTCGCGCGGCAGTTGGGCCAGGTTGCGCCGCACTCCCACTGAGAGCTGCATCCGCTCCAGGTAGGCGTCAGCCTCGGCGTTCAGCAGGTAGCTCCGCGGGCGCTGGTTGCGCAGGGCGTCGAGTACGTGCAGGCGGCTCTTGCCGGGCAGGGTGTGGTAAACCGGCGCCAGAGGGGTGCTGAGCACGTGACAGTGATGGGGCTTGCCGTTGACCCTTGTGCTGGTGTCATCGGTCTGCTGCGAGGGCGACCCTGCCAGGGCAGCCTCGGCAATCGCCTCCTTCTCGGCGTGCAGAGTCTGCCGCTGTGCAATAAGGGCGTCAGAGATCTGGCCCTCGGAGATCTGGATGCCGGTGTGGCGGAGCAGTTCGGCGATTTTCAGCTCGCTCATGTGGCTCGCGAAGTACCAGATCCAGATCAGGGCCTTGAGTGTGGGGCCGAGCTGCCCATCGTAGCCGGAGGGGAGGTCCGCAAGGTTAGGTGCGCCCCTGGCTCGGGGAGCACCACTTTGCCTTGCGGAAGCGCACGTTGTCGGCGCGGAAAAGCACGTCCTGGGCGATGACGTCCTCATAGCCCTTGAACTCGGCGTCGGGGGGGAAGGAGCTCTAGGTCCACTTCCCGCTTCCCCTCGCGAACCTACCTGCCCTATCTGCTGGGGCGCTACCGGGGCCGCCGACGGCTCTGTCTTGCACCACCCTCCCCCGGATTATTGGGCAGGTGCTCGAGAACTTTGTACAAGATTTTCACTCACTTCAGGGTGAAGATGGCGCTGGTGCGATAGAAAACTTGAATAGGTCAGGTTGTGAAGCAAGATAAGATGTTAAATACCATATGAGACCATAGAGCATACAGAAGGAAACAATCGCGGGCAAGAGCGCAAGAAGGATGCTGCGACCGATTGATTTGCCCCATCGGACGTTTGCAATAACAAACAAGAGCACAGTGATAGACCCGCTAACCAGGAGCATCACGCCAATCGGACCACGTGCAACGTCTGGCACCATAGCAGCGAGAAAACCCAAACTACCGAAACAGCCAACAATCAGTTGCATCGCTTCGTTATGCAGATGACGCTTTGCTCGCTTCGAAGTTGTCATGTCGAGATTCTCCTGAACGAGGGGATATGTGTTCCACATGCTGATGTTACTGGAAAAGCAGCCCATGGCGAGGGAGAACATTCTCCTGGACAAGCATAGGACCAATGGGTGGACAAACATACGACCAATGGGCGGATCTGAGTAAATATTAAGAATAGCTCATATCCTCGCAATACTTGGGGGCGAGGTCAGGACATAGCCCAGGAGGTGGCAAGGTTGAGTTCTTGCGCACGCTGAGTGATGAGGTCGGCAAGTGACGGTAGTTGGTTGCGCCCCGAGAGCCGGTCCTCAATGTAGTGGTAGATGTTGACGCCAAGTTTCTTGGCCGTCGCCACCAGGGTTAGCCCCACATCCCCCGCTCGCCGGCCTGCTTCCGTGCGAGGGCCGAAGCTCACATCGCGGTGGCGCACGCACGTTCGGCAGCTCAACTCCGCCGCGTTGTTGTGCACCGGCAGTTTCGGATGTGCCAGTACGTGCAGCAGTTCGCTCCATCTGGCTCACGTTTCGACACTCCGCTCGTCCCAGGCATCATAGCTTGTGACCGTCGCGAACAGCTCGTCAAACCGTATCTCTACGCGTGCCCGTTTCCTCGCCGTCGGCGCCTCCTGGTAGGCCCGCAGCTCACCGGAGAACCCCCGGTAGTCCTTCATAACGTCGCGCAGCGCCTCGTAATGAAAGCTACCCGTGGGCGCAGCTTCTTGTAGTGCCGTCCATCGTGCACCCAGCACAGGGCCTGATCGGCACAGATGCCGCTGAGGTGCGGCGTGTCGTCGCTCACCAGCGGGTGCGCCACCGGCTCGTCCTCTGCTGCTCGATATGCCGCCAGCGCCAGCGCCTCCAAACTCCCCTGGCGCTGCGTCGGTCCCGCATTTCGGACGGGCTGGTCAAGGATGCCCGTCTGCGTCGGCTCGTCGCGTTCCGCTTCCCAGAGGAGGTGGATGCGATGGCGTCGCCCGCCTGCCGACAGCCCCCGCGCCAGCAGCAGTATCGCGGCGTCGGCGTTGAAACGGAACCGTCGTGGGCGGCGGTGATCGTCGTGACTGTGTGCTTTATGTTCGGGCACGTCAATTTTGAGTTGAGTCCGTTCAGGCTCACGTATTTCAACTGGCTGCAACAGGTGACGGTCGTGATCTTCGGGATTTTCTATGCCTTCCTGTTCGTCAGAACGCGCAGCCTGGTCGGGCCAATTCTGGCGCACAACCTGCTGAATGGCGTGGTTGTGACGATCAGCCTGCTGGTAATCTTAACCTCTGGATAACACCAGAGGGCATCGGGAGAATTGGGATGAACACTGCGCTGACATGGCTTGTCCCTGCGATCTTTGTCCTGGCTCTGGTTGCTGCCCTGGGAGGGCTATGGCCGGGGGAGGGCGCGCCGTACCCGATCACCACCTTCCGCGGGGAGCAGGTGACCATCAACGCGCGCGGCCTGTACTACTGGGATACGGTCAGTTCCGTCGCGCAGATGCAGGCCAACGACCTGGTCACGCTCGCGCTCGGCCTGCCGCTGCTGGCGGTCTCGTTCTGGCTGGCGCAGCGCGGGTCGCTGCGCGGCCGGCTGCTGCTGGCCGGCACGCTGGGCTTCATTCTGTACACCTACATGTCCATGTGTTTCGGCGCGGCCTACAACCGGCTCTTCCTGGTCTACGTGGCGCTTTTCAGCCTGAGCCTGTTCGCGTTTATCCTGAGCATGATGTCGTTCGACCTGGCAACGCTGCCGGCGCATTTTTCCGGGAACCTGCCGCGCGGCTGGATCGCTGGTCTACTCTGGTTCGTCGCGGCGTTCCTGACTCTGGCCTGGCTGGGCCGGATCGCGGCCACCTTCGCGCCGGGCGCAATCCCCGCGCTGGACAATACGACCAGCATGTTTATTCAGGCCATGGACCTGGCGCTCATCGTGCCGCTGTGCATCCTGGCGGGGGTGTTGCTGCTGCGCCGCAGCGCGTGGGGCTACCTGCTGGCCTCGGTGGCGTTGATGAAGTTCCTGACGATGGGGATCGCCGTCAGCCTGATGGGTCTCAACATGGCGCGCGCTGGTGTGCCGATCAGCGCCGTGGAACTGGTGGTGTTCCCGGCCATCGCCCTGGCGAACCTGGTCATAGTGGCGGTATTGCTCAAGAGTATCCACGAATGAAATGAGGCGCCATGCGCATAACCATCTTCGGCGCGGGTTCTCAGGGCGACGTCCAGCCCTGTGTCCGTCTCGGCAAGAAACTACAGCAACCCGGCGTGCAAGTTCTGCTGGCCGCGCCGCAGAACTTTGCCGGCCTGGCGCAGACAGAAGGGCTGCCGTTCCATCCCTTGCGCGGGGACGTTCAGCAAATTATGGCGGGCGAGACCGGGCAAAAGTACATGCAATCGGGCGGAGGCAATCCCATCCGTTCCATCCTGGCGATGCGCAAGATGTTGGGGCCAATTGCGCTCCAGATGGCAGAGGACGCCCTGGAAGCCTGCCGCGCTGCCGATGCGCTCATCACGCTGGCAGTGTTCGCGCCGTTCGGCAAGACGATTGCCGAGATACGCGGCATCCCGCTCGTGCTGATCGAGCCGACGCCGGTGCTGCCGACCGGGGATTTTCCTGCTCCAGGCTGGCCCATCCAGAGGAGCCTGGGCCGGTGGCACAACCGCCTGTCTGGCTTTGCGATGCTGGAGGTCATCTGGCAGTGGTATTGCCCTTTTGTCAACGAGTTCCGCCGGCGCTCCAGGCTGCGGTCTTTGACGAGTCGCGACTTCTACGACATCCTGACTTCGACCCCGCTGTTGGGCGCGTATAGTCCCACAGTGATCCCTCGTCCGCACGATTGGCCGGCCAATATCCGTATCACAGGCTACTGGTTCGATGACGTGCAAACAGCCTGGCAGCCTCCCGCTGACCTGCAAGCCTTCCTTGACAACGGTGCGCCGCCCGTCTACGTTGGGTTTGGCAGCATGGCGGGGCGCGACCCGGCGCACTTTGCCGGGATTGTGTTGGAGGCTCTGACCAGAACCGGGCAACGCGGCGTCCTGGCCACTGGCTGGGGCGGGATGGGTGTGCAGGAAGTGCCGGAGAATGTCTTTGTCTTGAACGAAGCGCCGCACGGCTGGCTGTTCCCGCGCATGTCCGCCGTTGTCCATCACGGCGGGGCAGGGACGACCGCGGAAGGCTTGCGCGCCGGCCTGCCGGCCGTCATCGTGCCCTTCATTGTGGACCAGCTCTTCTGGGGTAAACGAATTGAAGCATTGGGCGTTGGACAGGAGCCTATTCAGGCGAGGAAGTTGACCGCCAACCGCCTGGCCGGGGCCATCCAGCGGGCGACAGGCGATCCGGCCATGCGGCAGCGCGCCGCATCCGCCGGACAGGTCATTCGTGCGGAGGATGGTCTGGAAAGGGCCGTCCAAACTATTCGGCAACACCTGGGAGTATAAAGATGGCTGAGCAGCGCGGAACGTATCAGGTTGTCCCTTTCCCAAAAATCCGCCGGTTGATGGCGGATGGCGGCCGGCTGGGCCGCGAGAAGCACCTGGTTCACGGCCTGGTCGAGATGGACGTCACCGATGCGCGCCGGGCGATCCACGAACAGCGGGCCAGAACCGGCGAAAGTCTTTCCTTCACGGCCTTTGCCATCGCATGTCTGGGCCAGGCAGTTGATAAGGACAAATCCATCCAGGCCTGCCGCACCTGGCGGGAACGGCTGGTCATCTTCGATGACGTGGATGTCAACACCATGTTCGAGGTCGAGGTGGATGGCCGGAAGATCATCCGTCCCCACATCATTCGCAGCGCAAACCGAAAGACCGCCCGGGAGATCCACGAGGAAATTCGGGCCTTCCAGGCAGGCCACGCGGAGAGCCAGGAGGCCAGGTTCATCGCATGGTTTGTGTTGCTGCCGGGTTTTCTCAGGCGCCTCTTCCTGCGGCTGCTGTTCAAGAGCCCGCGCCAGCTCAAAGAGATGAACGGCACGGTATCCCTGACGTCGGTGGGCATGTTCGGAACGGGCGGCGGCTGGGGCATTCCTGTTTCCAATCACACGCTCCAGATCACGCTTGGCGGCATCGCCGAACGGCCGGCTCTGGTAAACGGGCAACTGGAAAACCGGCAGATGCTGTGTGTAACCATCAGTTTTGACCACGACATTGTGGATGGCGCTCCCGCCGCGCGCTTCATCCACAGATTCAGGGAACTTGTCGAAGGGTGTTATGGCATCAGCGAGCAAAGAAACGAACAACCCTGATCCACAGTTATACAGCGGTAAACACCCCTATCTGGTTGGCAGTCAAAGAATCTATGGCGAGCCGCTCATCGAGTACCTGAACCAACATGAGATTGGCCGGGTGGCGTGCTGGTACGATGATGAATAGAAGCCAGCCATGTTCGAAAAAGGCTTCAAACAGCTCACGCCCTTTGGAGGATTCGTCCAGGAAAGATTGTCCGATACCTCCCGCTGAGCTGCAAAGAAAGAAGGAATGCGAACCATGTATCCATCCCTGAAATCCAGGCACAGCCAGAGGTTCTCGCAGTGATGCGCGCCGCGCTGGAAGCGCGCGGCCTTCCCTTTGTGGCCGGCAAAACCTGGACGACCGATGCCCCCTACCGCGAAACCCAGACTATGATCGACGCCCGCCGCGCCGAGGGCTGCCTGACGGTCGAGATGGAAACGGCCAGCCTGCTGGCGGTGGCGCAGTTCAGGCACGTCCTGCTGGGGCAGATCTTGTACGCGGGCGACGATCTGAGCAGCGAGAACTGGGACAGGCGCGGCTGGCAATCGCGCCGGGAAGTGCGCGCGAGCCTGTTCTGGCTGGCGGCGGATGCCTGCCTGGGGTTGTGAGCGCGCATAACCGATTGCATCATCCTCCCCAACTGACCAGGCGAACCTCTCCCCAACTGGATCATCGCTTATTTACCCACCTGCCGGATGAGCCGCGCGGATGGTTGGCGTAAGATGAGCGTGAAGCATAGAAAGGAGACTCGATCCCCTACGTCCTTGTGCGCAACCGTCCGCCGGGGTGGAACATCAAATGCGCCGTGCCGGTGTACAAACAGCCCGCTTCGTTCGAACTCATGTTGCTGGCTTGCTTGTAATCCACTGTGTAGAGTTGCCATGCCCACCGCCCATCTCGGTCAATGTCAAATCCACTACACCCTCACCGGAGCAGGCGAAACCCTGCTGCTCTTTCCCGATGACCTGCACGCGGCCCGGGCCTACGAGCAGGAGATTGCGCGCCTTACTACCCGTTGTGAGGTTCTGGCTTTCGACTATCCCGGTTTTGGCCAGTCGAGCCATGAATGGCTGTACCCGGACGAACTGGAAGTGGACTACTTCGGTTTTCGCGCCGACCTGGTGTGTCACTTGCTGGCTGAATTGAACATCTCTGTCTGCCACGTACTGGGTGTGGGCGGTGGGGCGCTGGCTGCGCTCCACTTTGCTGGCCGGCAGGCTGCCCTGCACCAATTGCGCCCGCTCAGCCTGGTGGCTGATAGTTTCCTGGCCGATTTCGACACGCGCGCCCTGCATCGCTGGTTGGATGTGCGCGAGCATTTCTTTGTCCGCAACGCCCAACGCCTGCAGGAATGGCACGGCGACAACTGGCGCGCCCCGCTGGCTGCTGACACCCGCTTCCTGTGCGGACTGGCTGACCGGGGCGGCTACGCCGTGCCGGAAACATTCATCAACGCCATTTCCTGCCCAACGCTGCTCACCGGTCATCTGCAAGACCCGGCTCTGCCCAACCTGGCGCGTGAATATGCCCGTTTGAGCAATCTCATCCCCAATTGCTCCATCTACCTGGCAGGCACAGCCGGGCATTCCCACATTGAGCGTCCCTTCCTGTGGTCGAATCCTGACGCTTTTTATCGAACGGCTGAACTCTTCTGGTCTGGATTATGAAAAAAGCCTCAAAAGTCTTTCTAACCGTAAGCCTCGCCTTCACCGGGCTGTGTCTTGGCTTGCTGGCGCTTTCCGCGCTCGGCAACCTCAGCCTGCCGCAAGCCTCCGCCCACCCCGAAACGCTGGACGAAGCCGAACTGACCCGCCAGGCTGAACTCTTTCACCTGCGCCGGTCAGTGGGCGACGCGGTCTGGCGCGGCTGGGGCGCGGCGGAGTTACCCGCCATCACCTACAACGAAGGCTACGCCTTCCTGCTTGGCTATTCGGGTCTGCCGCCAGCGGGCTGGGTCAAAGTCCCGGCGGGGATTCAGCACGGTGGGGCATGGCAGCCCCTGAAGGACAACGCCTTTCAGGGACAAACCATTTATTTCCAGCCGCTTTCCGCAGGCATTTACCCCGAAAACTTTGCCGTGCGGGTGGGCGAGCGCTGGGTCTCCAGCCTGCAAACCCGCGAATGGATGGAGATTACCCTCGCCCAGACCGTCCGCGCCGACCTGCCGGGCTTCCTGCGCCCGGTCTTCCCTTACCGCCTGTTTGTGGGATTGATGCTGGGCAGTGACGACAAAACCATCTCTGCCGCCGCGCACGAATCCTTCCACGCCTGGCAGGGACTCGCCGCTCCGGGCAAATTTTCCGCCGCCGAAACTGCCGCCCGTCTCGACGAGCGCTACCCCTGGGATGACGACCCCCTCGCCGCACATTGGCAGGCGGAACTGCAACTGCTGGCAGAGATGCTCCGCAGCGATGACCGCGCTGCGCTCCCTGCCCAGGCGCAGCGCTTTTTGGAACTGCGCGCCGCCCGCCGCCAATCTGCCGCTCTCAGCCCTGAACTGATTGCCTACGAGCAGCAGCGCGAATGGCTGGAAGGGCTGGCGCGCTATGCCGAATTGGAAATCTGGCGGAAGGGCAGCCTGCCCGGCTACGAACCGCTCCCCGCCGCCGCCAGCCTGCCCGATTTCGACCGCTACCAGGGCTTCGCAGCCCGCTGGCAACAGGAACTTGACCAGATGCCGCGCATGTTCAACGATGAAGGCGACGGGCGCTTCTACTACTCCGGCATGGCGCAGGCTTATCTGCTCGACCGCCTGCTGCCCGGCTGGAAGGAACGCGCCTTCGATGATGACATCTGGCTCGAAACCCTGCTGGCGCAAGCCCTGATTGGAGATTGACCATGCCCCCCGCGCTTCGCCATTTCCGCGATTTCCTCGCTTCCCTGCGCCTGCCCGCCCGCGCCTGGACGGGCGCCGCCTGGGGCGTGGGGCTGACCGCCGCCCTGCTGTGGAGCGCGCTCGCCTGGGCGGGCTTTGCCCCGGCCGGAGCGCTGACTTTTGGACTGGGCTGGCTGGGCGGGCTCCTGTTTGGCGCGGCTTTCGGCGGGCTGATGATGCTCCTCGGCTGGCTGTTGCGCCGTTTTCCGCCGCGCTATGGCTGGGCGGCGCTTGGCGCTCTGCCCCTGCTGGCATCGGCGTACCTGGCGCTGCCCCTGGCGTATGGCTTGCTGGCGCTGCTCGCCGGGTTGATGCTGACCGTCTCTCTGCTCGGCGCGGCGCTTGCCAGCCTGTCCCGACCCGACCTCACTGCCCGCCAGCGCCGAACGGCTCTCGTCATGCTTATCCTCAGCCTGACCGCGCTCACCGGCGGCGGGGCGTTCCTGCTCGCAGACGGCTACCCGATTCAGCCGCCCGTCAATGCCGCCGCTCTCTCCGCCCAGAACGTCACCCCGCTCACCCTGCCCGACCCCTCCCTGCCCGGCAGATACCCCGTTCGGGTTCTGACCTATGGCAGCGGGAGCGACCGCCGTCCCGAATACGGCGCGCAGGCGGATTTGCTCACTGCGCCGGTGGACGGTTCGCAACTGCTGGATGGCTGGTCTGTCGTCCGCCGGGCCTGGTGGGGCTTTGGGCCCGAAGCCATGCCGCTCAATGCCCGCGTCTGGCTGCCGGATGGCGAAGGGGCGTTTCCGCTCATCCTGATTGTGCATGGCAATCACCCGATGGAAGATTTTTCTGAAAACGGCTACGATTATCTGGCTGAACTGCTCGCCAGCCGGGGGTTCATCGTGGCTGCGATTGACGAGAACTTCCTGAACCTTTCGCTGGCTGCCGATTTCGGCATGTTTGCCCCGCTGGAAGATGAAAACGACGCCCGCGCCTGGCTGATTCTGGAACATCTGCGGCAGTGGCGCGCCTGGAGCGTCACCCCTGGCAACCCGTTTTATGGGCGGGTCAATCTCGATGGCATCGGGCTGATTGGCCACTCGCGCGGCGGCGAAGCAGTGGCGATAGCCGCTGCCTTCAACCGCCTGCCCTGTCACCCCGAAAACGCCGCCCTGCGCTTCGATTATCATTTCAACATCCGCGCCATCGCTGCCCTTGCCCCTGTGGATGGTCAATTCCTGCCCGGCGAGGGCCCCCTGCCGCTCGCGGATGTCAATTACCTGGTGTTGCACGGCGCGCACGATATGGACGTGGTCAGTTTTGGCGGCTTGCGGCAATACAACCGCCTGCAATTTCGTGATGGCAAGCCCTGGTTCAAAGCCTCGCTCTACATTTTCGGCGCCAATCACGGGCAGTTCAACCGCGCCTGGGGGCAACGTGATATGCTTGGCCCCGCCCGCCAGTTGTTCAACCTGGGCGCGCTGATGCCTGCCGCGCAGCAGGAGCAAATTGCCAAAGTGTTTGTTTCAGCCTTCATGGAAGCCGCCCTGCACGACCAGTCGGGCTACCGCGCCCTGTTCCGCGACCCGCGCGCCGCCCGCGCCTGGCTGCCCGAGACGATTTACCTGAGTCAATATCAGGACTCCAGCAGCGTGCGGCTTGCCGCTTTCGAAGAAGATATTGACCTCGAAACTGCCAGCCTGCCGGGCGTCTCTCTGCAAGGGGAAGGACTGACTCTCTGGCGGGAGCAGGTCGTTCCCCTGCGCTGGGGCGATTCGCACAACAGCGCGGTCTATCTCGGCTGGGAGACTGCCTCCGCGCCGGGCGCTCCCGGTTACATCCTGACCCTCCCGCAAGACGCTGTTGCGCTTTTCCCGCAAAGCGCGCTGACGTTTGCCCTGGCTTTCGCCGACGAATCACCTCTGCCGGGACCGAAGCGCCCTCCAGAAGGCGACCTCCTTCCGCTCGACTTGACCCTGGAAGTGGTGGACAGCGCTGGAGAGACTGCCCGCCTGCCGCTCAGTCATTTTTCCCTGCTCCAGCCGCCCCTGCGCGTGAACCTGGGCAAGGCATCCTGGATGAGCCCCCTGCCTCGCTCCGAGCCGGTTTTCCAGACCTTTGCATTTCACCTGAGCGACTTCGCCGCCCAAAACCCGCGCTTCAACCCCTCCCAACTCTCCCAGATCCGCTTCGTGTTCGACCGCTCCCCGGCAGGCGTGATTATCCTGGACGAAGTGGGGATAAGGCCATAAATTTCATTCACCAGAAGGAGAAAACCCTTGCAACAAATCATTGCATTTGGCGGCGGAGGTTTTTCAATGGAGCCGGAGAACCCGGCCATCGACCGCTACATCGTCCGGCAAACGGGCAAACGCCGCCCAAAAGTCTGCTTTCTGCCCACCGCCAGCGGCGACCCGGATTCTTACATCTTGCGCTTCTATCAGGCTTTCCTGAAACTCGATTGCCAGCCTTCGGTATTCTCGGTGTTCCGCCCACTCACAGCAGACCTGGCAGGTTTTTTGCTGGAGAAAGATGTGCTTTATGTTGGCGGCGGGAGTACGCGGGCCATGCTGGCGCTCTGGCGCGAGTTTGGCCTGCCTGAGATTTTTCAGCAGGCGTTGCAGCAAGGCTAGGACTTACGCAGTTGGGGCACCTGCGGTATGATGAGGGCATGAAGTATCCTCGCAATAATTGGGGGCGGCTGGCAAACAGGGCCAGCATCGGCTATACTCCTACGCGTTCCATCTGACGCACTGAGGCCACACGATGCTCGACGACCAGCAGCTTGACCAGATCAGTGACCCCGCCAAGGCGCGGGAGGTGATCCAGCGGCTGCTGAACCTCATTGAGACCCTCAGTGCGGAGCAAGAGCGGCTCAAGGCCGAGAACCAGCAGTTGCGCGACGAGGTCAGCCAGCCGCCTGAAGGGCATGCCCTCCCGCCCGAAGGGCCCGCTGGGCCGAACGCCAGCCCAGGACAGCTCCTCGGAGGCGGAGCGCCGCGTCCCCCGCGGGCGCATCAAGAGCCCCAAGAACGAGCAGATCCAGATCGACCGCGAGGAGCCCTGCCCGGTTGACCGCGCCATCTTGCCTGAGGACGCCGAATATAAAGGCATCGTGCCAGTTATCGTCCAGAACCTGGTGCTGCGAACCGATAACGTACGCTTTCTCAAAGAGAAGTGGTATGCGCCAAGTACTGGCCAGACCTATCTTGGCGCACTGCCCCCGGGCTTCGATGGTCAATTCGGCCCGGACCTCAAGAGCTTGGCCTGGCTGCTGACCAACGTCGGGCTGATGAGCCAGCCCAAACTGCTTGAGGTCGTGCGTGCCGCAGGGGTCAAGATCTCCAGCGGGCATCTCGGCCAGATGCTCATTCATCAGCACCCCAATCTCGACGCCGAGGCCAAAGCGCTGGCAGAAGCCTCCCTTGCGGCCACACCCTGGCAGCAACTCGACCATACCGCGACTCGGGTGAAGGGCAAGGACCAGCACTGTCACATTCTCACCACACCCCTGGCAACGGTCGCCCACACCCAGCCGAGCAAGGACCGGCTTGCCAGTCTGGACAGCCTGCGCAACAACCGCCCGCGAACGTTTCGCTTCAACGCGGATGCCGAGGCGCTGTTGCTGCAGCGTGGGCTGTCGGCCGGGGTGCGCCGCAACCTCACGCAGTTGCCGTGGGACACGGAGCTTGACGAGCCGACGCTGCTGGGGCTGCTGGACACCTACGTGGGGAATGCAGGGCCGACCCAACGCCAGTGGCTTGTGGAGGCGCTGGCCCTGGCTGCCTAGCGAGCAGCGACGGACGAGCCGGTGGTGCAGTTGCTGCTCAGCGACGATGCGCCGCAGTTGAGTGGGATCTGCGCCGAGCAAGCCCTGTGTTGGGTGCATGATGGACGGCATTACAAGAAGCTGCGCCCACGGGTGGCCCTGCACTATGAGGCGCTGCGCGACTTCCTCAAGGACTATTGGGCGTTCTACCACGAACTGCGAGCCTACCAGGAGGCACCGGAGGCGAGCGTACGGGCGCGCTTGGAAGCCCGCTTCGACGAGTTGTTTGCGACGGTCACCGGGTATGACGACCTTGATGACCGGATCGCCAAGACACGGGCGAAACGCACCGAGCTCTTGCAGGTGCTTGCGCATCCCGAACTCCCGTTACACAATAACGCGGCTGAGTTGGGCTGTCGTGCCCGAGTGCGGCGGCGTGATGGGAGTTTCGGGCCGCGGACGGCAGCGGGCACACGGGCGTGGGATGTGGGACTGACCCTGGTGGCTACCGCCAAGAAGCTTGGGGTCAATATCTACCACTACATCCAGGACCGGCTCTCGGGCCGGAACGAACTGCCTTCCCTTGCCGACCTCATCACCCAACGTGCGCAGGAACTCAACCTCGCTGGCTCTTGGGCTGCGCCCTGACCTCGTCCCCCGATTATTGCGAGGATACGGCATGAATGAACCCAAGGTGTGGGATCTCGACCCCATCAACTTCCTGCTTGCGACGCCACGCGTGGTATCGGCTACAGAGGCGGAGCGGGTCCAGC
>CAKZKA010000127.1 GCA_937120965.1 uncultured Chloroflexota bacterium | reverse complement strand
CTCAGGCGAACAACCCGGATGCCCTCTTCGGCAAGCGCGCGAGTGCGCTCGGCATCCGCCTCGAGTTGGTGTTCATGGACGGGGCCATCAATCTCCAGCGCCAGGCGCAGTTCCGGGCAGTAGAAGTCGACAATGAAGCCACGGATGACCTGCTGCCGGCGGAACTTCAGGCCCAGACAGCGGCGATCGCGCAGCA
The DNA here is from genome assembly GCA_937120965.1 of uncultured Chloroflexota bacterium. Lineage (GTDB taxonomy): Bacteria > Chloroflexota > Chloroflexia > Chloroflexales > Chloroflexaceae > JACAEO01. The sequence goes on along the minus strand of CAKZKA010000127.1, from coordinate 1,611 downwards.
TTTCCCAGGCCGCTGCTTCGGCTTCGGTAGCGCGTTGCCGCAGTTCGCGCGCCAGTTGCGCTTTCAAGGGATTGATCGCCGGATTACGCACGATGGGTCCGTAGCGTGGCTGGTGCTCAGGGGATTCCTCACCCCCCCTTCCCCCCTCTCCACCTGCGGTGGAGAGGGGGGCGAGGGCAGCCTGCTCCCCCCTCTCCAGCGGAGCTGGAGAGGGGGGCTGGGGGGTGGAGAGGGGGGCGAGGGCAGCCTGCTCCCCCCTCTCCAGCGGAGCTGGAGAGGGGGGCTGGGGGGGTGAGGACAAAACATCCCTCCGCACCCGCTCCATCGCCTCGCCCACCAGCTCCGCGAAGGTGTTCAGCGCCACCAGCTGGCGCGGGGTGAAGAGGTCGGCCCACTTCGTCATACCGTATTCCTGAACCCGGAAGCCAAGTGCCTTATCTGGCAAGTTGATGTCTGGCTTCCATGTCGGCTGCGCCTGCCGCGCAATCGCCTCGTGCTCCGGCGTCGGCGCAAGGTACACCCGCCCGCGCTCACCCTCGGCGACGATCGCCATCAGCCTTGTGCCCATACGGCCTGCTTTCGCCTCAGCGCGCAGGTAGTCAAACGGCATTGGGGTTCCTGACATAATACAAAAGAAGCTCGTTCCACTGCCGCCAAGCTTCGTCCCGCGCTTCGCCCGCTCAGGGTCCTTCGGTTTCCCGACCTTCACCGTGAAGCGGTAGCTATCGCCCTCGATCACCGGCTCAACATAAGCTTCCTTGCCGGGTTTCGTAGAAAGCATGAAGGTTGAGGCGAGGGGCACATCGACGTGGCGAAAGGCGGGGTTGGGACTCTTGACGGTGCGCGCCCACAGCCAGGCGATCACGGTGAGATTTTGGATTTTGGATGTTGGATTTTGGATTTCGGACTGGGTGGCGTGGCGATAGGCGCCGTCGGCGTCGCGGATGACCTGCACCTGCGGGTAGAGGTGGCCGATTCGCCGATACGCCTCGTCGCGCATCCACTGCCCGTAGTAGCGCACGTCTTCGGCCAGACCGGCTGCGCCCTTCCAGGTGGTTTTAGATTGTAGATTTTTGATTGTAGATTGATCCGGGTCGGGGTGTTGAGATGCAGGATCTGAAGGTTGCGACCTGACATCCGAATGCATCTGAGATGGACTCACGTCATCGTTTTCAAATCTAAAATCTAAAATCTGCAATCTCCAATCCGGGTTCACCGGCGGCATGCCTGCGAACTTCGGCGGGATCTCGATCATCGCCTTGTTGATCAGCACCGCCACCGGGTTGAGGTCGCTGGCGTAGGCTTCGAGGCCGAGGCGCTGGGCCTCCAGCGGCAGCGCGCCGCCGCCGGCGAAGGGGTCGTGGAAGGCCGGCAATGTGTCAGGGGTAAACAGGGCAAGCAACCGTTCGCGCTCACGCTCCTCTCGTTCCTCGTTCCTCTTTTCTATCTCCTGCCGCTCCGCGGCACAGGTGCGCCGCCAGCTCTTCCAGATCTCGTCGCGGGCCTGCTGGAGCAGGGCTTCGTTGGTGGTGTTCTCCCACTGCACCAGTTGCTCGATCAGGCGGAAGAGGCGCTGGCGTTCGGCCTCCTGGGCCGCCTCGGTGGGGAACA
>CAKZKA010000126.1 GCA_937120965.1 uncultured Chloroflexota bacterium | reverse complement strand
CGCATAAACGAATGGGCCATCGAATGGGAAACGCATAAACGAATGGACCAACGAATGGGAAACGCATAAACGAATGGACCAACGAATGGGAAACGCATAAACGAATAAACGAATGCGAGGGGCGTGCCTGATTCTTCCGGGGAGGCAGGCCAACCCGGCAGCCGCGCGCGCGGGCGCTATTCTGGTGATACCCCTGGAAGGGGCAAGCTCCCTGGAGCGCCGGAAGCCTGCCCTGAGCAGAGTGGTCCGGTTTGCTCCCCCGGTGGGAGTGTCAGAGAGCGGGTGGCCCGCCCAGGAACAACCTGTTTTCGTTCTGGTGTTGCGCCGCGTGGCCGCGAGGGTGGCTATGGAAGAATGACCAGCTCCCCTTGCTCGGTGTGCCCCGGGACGGTACAGAACATGCGGAAGGTACCGGCCTGGCGAGCGGGAAAGGCGAGGATCGCGTCAACACCGGCCTCGGCAGAGACGGTGCGCCGCCCCGACGGCAGTTCAATGGTGAGGTTGTGGGCAACAGTGTCGGCATTGCGAAAACGAATAAACACCTGTTCGCCCACGCGCGCCTCCAGACGGGGGCGGTCGTAACCGGTCGCGGTGACCGTCAACTCCAGTTGCCGCTCCACGGGCACGCTTCCACAGGCGCCCAATCCCAGCAGCGCCACCACCAGCAAGCACATGCGAGTTAAACGTTCTGACATACGCATCCTTGATGCTGAATACGCGGAGAAAGACGACGCTGGTTGGTCCTCACCCCCGGCCCCCTTCGACAGGCTTCGCCCTGAGGCTCAGCCCGAAGGGGCGGGCCGCTCCAGCTTCGCTGGAGAGCCTGCGCTGAGCCTGTCGAAGCGGGGAGACCAGAGCCGTGCGGGGGGACCAGTGCGGTACACGCCACGCCGGCCCGGATGTTCTGTCCGCCCTTAAATCCTTCCGGGAGGGGCAGGGGGCAAGCCGGTTGCCCCTGTTCTCGCATCACTATCGGGAACCAACCAATGCTAGTTCTGATTGTCCTGACAGCACTGCTCATGGCCCCGCTAGGTCTCTTCGCCCGGCACGAGTCGCGACCGGTAGTGGGCTGGATCCTGGCCCTGATCCCGCTGGCGCTGTTCGTGACTATCAGCGCGCTGGCGCCGACCGTGCTGGCCGGGGGCCGTGTGGAGCAGGCGATCCCCTGGGTGCCGAGGATGGGCCTGGAGTTGCGCTTCGCCCTCGATGGCCTGAGCCTGCTCTTTGCGCTCCTGGTGTCGGGCATTGGCACGCTGATCGTGCTCTACACCGCCTACTATCTGGCCGGCGACCCGGGGATGGGGCGCTTCTATCTGACGCTGTTCATCTTTATGGGAGCCATGCTCGGCCTGGTGCTGGCCGACAATGTGCTCACCATGTTTATGTTCTGGGAACTGACGTCGGTCAGTTCGTACCTGCTGGTCGGCTACAAGCACGACTACCCCTCGGCCCGGCGCGGCGCGCAGATGGGCCTGCTGATCACCGTCGGCGGCGGGCTAGCCCTGCTGGTGGGGCTGGTGCTGCTGGGCAACGCTGCTGGATCATACACCATCTCTGAGATTCTTGCCGCAGGGGAGCAGATCAAGGCCTCGCCGCTCTACACGCCTGCGATGCTGCTGATCTTCGCGGGGTGCTTTACCAAATCGGCCCAGTTCCCGTTTCACTTCTGGCTCCCGAACGCGATGCAGGCGCCCACGCCGGCCAGCGCCTACCTGCACTCGGCGACCATGGTCAAGGCGGGGGTCTACCTGCTGGCGCGGCTGCATCCGACCCTGAGCGATACGCCGCTGTGGCTCTACACGCTGACGATTGTCGGCATGACCACGATGCTGATCGGCGCTGTGACGGCAAACCGGCGCGATGACATCAAAGGTTTGCTCGCCTACAGCACGATCAGCAAGCTGGGCACAATGGTGTTGCTGGCGGGCATGGGCGGCCCCGAGGCCCCCGCCGCGCTGGTCGCGACCATCCTGGCCCACGCGCTCTACAAGGGCGCCCTGTTTATGCTCGCCGGGGCAGTGGACCACGAGGCCGGCACCCGGAGTCTCAGCCAGCTCGGCGGCCTGCGCCGGGCCATGCCCTGGACGGCGGCGCTGGCGATCCTCTCCTCGCTCTCGATGGCGGGGGTGCCGATCCTCTTTGGCTTTGTGGCCAAAGAAGAGCAACTGTACGCCGCAGTGGATAACGGCCTGCCCCCGGGCTTCGACATCCTCGTGCTGATTGCCGTGGTAACCAGCGCAGTCTTCGGGGTGCTCTACTCGTGGCGCCTGGTGAGCGGCGTGTTTTTCGGCCCCCGCGGCAGCGGGATGAAGGAGCACGTTCACGAGGCCCCGGCGGGAATGTTGCTTGGCCCGGCGCTCCTCACCACTCTCTCGGTGGTGTTGCCCCTCGGCTTGCTCCCGGCTACCGCCACCCTGCTCCAGCCGGCGGTGAACGCGATCTCCAACGAAGGGGCCAAGATCAGCCTCTACCTCCTGCCCTCCCAAATCGGTCTGCCGCTGATCCTCAGTATGACCGCCCTGCTGATCGGCGCCGTGCTGACACGCTTCGAACCCCAGATTGTGGCTGCGCCCTCGCCGCTGCCGCCCTGGCTCAACGGCGACCGGATCTACGATGCGGCAGTGGATGGAGTGCTACGGGGAGCCACGATCTTCACCCGCACCCTGCAAAACGGGAAGCTGCGTAGCTATATGACCTGGGCCGTGCTCACGCTGGTCGTCGTCGTGGCGCCACCGCTGGCGTTGTTCGGATTCGGCGGGCTGGCGCTGCCCACCCTCGACGGGGTAGAGCCATTCGAGTTCGTCAGCGCCCTGCTGATCCCCATCGGGATCGTGGCGACCTTGAATGCCCGCTCGCGGCTTGGCGGGATCATCGCGGCAAGTTTTGTCGGGTTGATGGTGGCCTTTATCTTCGTGATCTACAGCGCGCCCGATCTGGCCCTGACCCAGTTGCTGGTCGAGATCCTGACGACGGTTTTCCTGGTGCTGCTCTTCGCCGTCATGCCGGCCAGCTTCGAGCGGCTCTCAAGCCCTTCGGAGCGGTCGCGCGATGGGTTGATCGCGGTGGTCGCCGGGATGGTGATCGCGGGGGTCGCCTTTGCGGCATCGAGCGTCACGCAGGTACCCAACATCAGCGCGGCCTTCCGCACCGAGAGCCAGAGTCAGGGCTTCGGCGACAATGTGGTCAACGTCATTCTGGTGGACTTCCGTGGCTTCGATACCCTGGGCGAGATTGTGGTGCTCTTCACGGCCCTGCTGGGCATATACGCGATGCTGCGCCTGCGGCCCGTCGCCGACCCGACGCGCGATGACGAGGAGACACCGCTGCAACCCACCCTCCCGGAGGTGGCGGCGCTCCTGGGGAACGGGCAGGCGGGCCAGCCCGCTCCGCGCGAACGCGAGGCTCCGGTGGCGGGTAAGGGCCATTAGGAAGGGCTGCGCCGCACAACGCCAGGATTGACACACTTGTTCCCGGACGGGCTGCGCTGGCCAGGCCAGATCCGGGATTGAAGATAATCGCACCCGGTATGAGGAGACAGCTCGATGTACGACTCGATCATCCTCCGCACGGTATCGCGGCTGATGTTGCCGATTTTACTATTGCTGTCGCTGTTTATGCTGGTACGCGGGCACAACCTGCCCGGCGGAGGGTTCATCGGCGGGCTTGTGGCGGCATCGGCGTTCATTTTGCAGATCATCGCCTATGGTCCGAAGTATATTCGGGAGGTTTTTCCGATCAGCTTTCTCAGGCTGGCGGCTTTCGGGGTCATCTTCGCGGCGCTGTGGGGCCTGATCGGCCTGGCGACCGGTCAGGCGTACATGCTGGCTTTCTGGATCAAGGAGCCGATCCCGGGGATCGGGAAGCTTGGCACGCCGGTGCTGTTCGACATCGGCGTCTATCTGACCGTGATCGGCGTCACGACGCAACTGGCGCTGGTGCTGGCCGAGGAACCCATACTCTACCCGATTCCGCGCCCCCCGGCCCGGCCAGACGCGGTAGCCCCTGAGGTGTAGGCGCCGGCGTAACGCGCCTGAGGTGAACATAGCCCGCGCGCGGGAGGGTTTGGGCGTAGAGGCGCGGCGGCGCCGCGCCTCTACGCCCTCCCAAGAACAATAATATCTTCATTCTGGCGTTGTGCGGCGCAGCCGCATGGATGACTGAGGTGAACATAGCGAACCCGGAGTTCCCTCCGCTCCTGTTCACCGGGATGCCAGGCGCCCTCAACGGCGGTTGGGGAGTGGGGAAACCGGGTTTCCCCATCCCCCTCCCTGGTGGAGGGTTTGGGAGGGCGTAGCCCTCCCAGGAAAAACTCATTTTCATCTTGTCGTTGTGCGGCGTAGCCGCATGGACGGCTGCCACCTTCACGTTGTTCATTCCCCGGGTGGGCAGCCCGGCAGAGCGCGAAACGAGGAAACAGTTATGAACCTGATCCTTTCCCTGGTTATCGGGACGCTGTTCGCCGGAGGCATCTACCTGGTGCTCCGCCGCAGTGTTGTCAAACTGATCCTGGGCCTGGTGCTGCTAAGCCACGGGGCGCACCTGCTCATCTTCCTGATGGGTGACCGCCTGGTCAAGGCCCGCACACCCTTCGTCAGCGCGGAGACGGGGGTGGCCCCGGCAGACTCTGCCGACCCGCTGATCCAGGCGCTGATCCTGACGGCGATCGTCATCAGTCTCGGTCTGCTCACCTTCGTGATGGCCCTGGCTTACCGCACCGATCAGGCTGTCGGCAGCGATGATCTCAATGCTATGACCACCACTGATGAATTGTAGAGAAGGCTGTCGATGATACACCACTTGTTTCTCCCCCTGATCGTCCCGCTATTCGGTGCGGGTGTGGCAACGATCATCAGCCGGCGGCAGCTCTGGGTACGGGTGATCGCCCTGGCGGCGACGCTGTTCAATCTGGGGTACGGCATCTGGCTGCTCGTGACCATCGCGACTGCGGGCCGGCAGGTGACGCAGGCGGCAGGATGGGTTGCGCCGTTTGGCATCACCCTGATGGCCGATGGCCTGAGCGCGATCATGCTCGCGCTCACGGCGCTGCTGACCCTGGTAACAATCATGTTCAGCTTCGTCACCATAGAGGCGCGTCAGGAGCGCTTCTACTACTACCCGCTGCTGCTGCTGCTCATGTTTGGTTGCAGCGGGGCCTTCCTGACCGGAGATCTCTTCAACCTCTATGTGTGGTTCGAGATCCTGCTGGTGGCTTCGTTTGGCCTGATCACCCTCGGAGGATCGCGGGCTCAACTCGAGGGCGGCCTGAAGTATGTGGTCTTGAACCTCTTCGGGAGCCTGTGCTTTCTGGTCGGGGCGGGCCTGGTGTACGGGGTAGCCGGGACGCTGAACATGGCCCACCTGGCAGAGCGGCTGAACACGGTTCAACAGCCCTCACTGGTGACTGCCGTGGCGGGTTTCTTTCTGGTAGCCTTTGGCAGCAAGGCGGCCCTGGCGCCATTGTTTTTCTGGCTGCCCGCCAGTTACCACACGCCGAGTATCGCCGTCACCGCCCTGTTTGGCGGATTGCTCTCCAAGGTGGGGATCTACGCCCTCTACCGCGTCTTTGGCACGGTCTTTCAGCGTGAACTGACATGGCTAGCGCCGCTGATCCTGCTGGTGGCCGGGGTTACCATGGTGGTCGGGGTGATCGGAGCGATGGCCCAGGTGAATGTGCGGCGCATTCTGGCCTTTCACATTGTCAGCCAGGTGGGCTACATGGCTATGGGCCTGGGCCTGGCCGGCACTGTCGGGCTGGCGGCGGGCATTCTCTTCATGGCCCACAACATCGTGGTGAAGACGGCCCTGTTCCTGATCGGCGGGGCGGCGGAGCACCTGACGGGGACGGGCGAGCTGAAACAGATGGGGGGGATGGCCCGGCGCGAGCCGGCGCTGGCGGTGCTCTGGCTCCTGGCCAGTTTTGCGCTGGTCGGCATTCCGCCACTGAGCGGCTTTTTCGGCAAGCTCGGGCTGATCCAGGCTGGCGTGGCCCGGGAGCAGTGGCTGATTGTCGGCGTGGCGGCGGGTGTCAGTCTGTTCACTCTGTTCTCGATGCTGAAGATCTGGAACGAGGTCTTCTGGAAGAAGGCCTACAGCGATATGAGCCACCTGCCGCGCGCGGGGGTAGGGCTGCTGGCGCCGGCGGCGGTGCTGGTGCTGGTCAGCATTGCGATGGGCCTGGGCGCAGCCCCGGCGCTGGAGTACAGCACCATGGCGGCGGAGCAGGCGCTGGACACGGTGGGCCTGGTGCGCGATGTCTGCGGCGCAGACGGCTGTGACGCGGTGGAACTGGCAGTGGCGCGCTAGGCCTTCCCGGAAGCCTGATGTGAACATGGCCCGCGCACGGGAGGGTTTGGGCGTAGGGGCGCGGCGGCGCCGCGCCTCTGCGCCCTCCCAGGAAACAACCCGCCAGCGGGGAGGGTTTGGGAGGGCTGCGCCCTCCCAAGAACACATATTTTCATTTCGGCGTTGTGCAGCGCAGCCGCATGGACGAATGAGGTAAAAATACGGGGAAACCCGGTTTCCCCACCTGCGGTGAGCCTGTCGAACCGCACCCCTGCCTGTGGGGGGCCAGCCGCTCCCAACAGCGGTTGGAACATGGGGAAACCGGGTTTCCCCAACCCCCTCCCTGAGGGGAGGGTATGGGAGGGCTGCGCCCTCCCAGGAACAAATATTTTCATTCTAGCGTTGTGCGGCGCAGCCGCATGGACGACTGATGTGAAAATACGGGGAAACCAGGTTTCCCCATACCCCTGCCCGTGGGGGCGGCAAGCTCTCTCCACCGGGAGGATGTGGGAGGGCCGCGCCCTCCCAGGAACAACTCGTTTCTGGGAGGACGTTGTGCGGCGCGGCCACACGGAGGATGGCAATGAGCGCATTTCAGATTGGAATAACTATTCTGATGCTGGTGGTGAGCGTCTCGCTGGGCGCGGCTGTGTGGCGACTGCTCAGGGGGCCGAGCATCCCCGATCGGGCGGTTGCCTTCGATCTGATCGTCGTCCACGTAGTGGGGCTGATTACGATGTTCGTGGTCATCACGGGCGAGCTGGTGCTCCTCGATACGCTGATCGTGATCTCGGTGCTGGGTTTCCTGGGCACGGTGGCCATCGCCCGCTTGATTGAAGTGGGGAGGAATTGATGACGCCGCTGGAAATCATCACCCTGCTGATCACGCTGGTCGGGGTCTTCTTCGTCGTCGTTTCGTCGGTCGGGTTGGTGCGTCTGCCGGACCTCTACACACGCGTCCATGCGGGGGGCAAGTCGGGGACGCTGGGCATCATCGGGGTGCTGCTGGGCGCAGGGATCTTCTTTATCAGCGACCTGCGGATCGTTTTTAAGATGCTTATTCTCATTGCCTTTTTCTTCATCACCGGCCCTGTAGCGGCACATATGCTCGACCGGGCAGCCCTGCTTACCGGCGTCAAGCCCATGGAGGGCACCTACCCCAACGACCTCGAGGGGCGCTACGACCCCGAGACGCGCCGACTGAGTTGAGGTGGGGAAGATCGGGATCTGGTGTTCCCGGGACTCAGGATGGGCGGACAGAACGTATGAGCGCCGACGGGCGGTATGGCGTGGGGATGCGCTGGGTGGTCCTCACCCCCTCCCCCTCTCCAGCTTCGCTGGAGAGGGGAGACCAGAGCCGCGCGCGGGGGCGTTCCCATGCGGTACCAGCCACGCTGGCTCGGATGTTCTGTCTGCCCTTAAGCGGCGGGGGCGGGGGCGCAGGGCCGAAGCATTCGCCTGGCAACACGTGACGGGAATCGGTACCCCCGCAGGGCGAATGCTTCGGCCCGACCCGCCCCGGGGCGCCAGCCAGACCGGCGGCGGGGGCGGGGGCGCAGGGCCGAAGCATTCGCCCGCGCGGTCAGTTGCCCCGCGGCGGGGGTGGGGGCGAATGCTTCGGCCCTACCTTGCTTCCGCGAAAGGTTGCGGTTACAATACGCCTCAGCCCTGAAGTTCGCAATACCTCCTGTGTCCGACAATGGGAACGGTACGATGCTAACCGCGATCGTTCTGAGCATGCTGGCCCTGGCGCCAATCGGCCTGCTTGCGCGTTATGCGCCACGCCCGCTGATCGGCTGGGTTCTGGGCCTGCTGCCGCTGGCCGCCTTCGTCGGCTTCGCCGTTCGCGCCCCGGTGGTGCTGGCCGGGAGCGTCTTGATCGAGACGTTGCCCTGGGTGCCCGAGATGGGGCTGAACCTCCGCTTCAGTCTCGACGGGTTGAGCCTGCTCTTTGCACTGCTCGTGAGTGGCATCGGGACGCTGATTTTTATCTACACCGCCTACTATCTGGCCGGTGACCCGGGGATGGGGCGCTTTTATGTCTACCTGGCGATCTTCATGGGCTCGATGCTCGGGGTGGTGCTGGCCGACAATGTGTTGCTGCTCTTTATGTTCTGGGAACTCACGTCGGTCAGTTCGTACCTGCTGGTGGGCTACAAGCACGACTACGCCGACGCGCGGCGGGGCGCGCAGATGGGTCTGCTGCTCACTGTCGGCGGTGGTCTGGCGCTGCTGGTGGGGCTGGTGCTCCTGAGCAATGCGGCCGGGTCGTTTGAGATCTCGGAGATTATCGGCGCAGGCGAGGAGCTGCGCGCGTCGCCGTTCTATACCCCGGCGCTGCTGTTGATCTTCCTGGGCTGTTTCACCAAGTCGGCCCAGTTCCCCTTTCATATCTGGCTACCCAACGCGATGCAGGCGCCCACGCCGGCCAGCGCCTACCTGCACTCGGCCACCATGGTCAAAGCAGGGGTCTACTTGCTGGCTCGCCTGCATCCGGCGCTGAGTGAGACGCCGCTGTGGACCTATACGCTCACGGTGGTGGGCGCCACGACGATGCTGGTCGGGGCGGCAGTGGCGCTGCGGAAAGACGACATCAAGGGGTTGCTGGCTTACAGCACGGTGAGCCTGCTTGGCACCATGGTGCTGATGGCCGGTATCGGCGGCCACGATGCCCCGGTAGCCCTGGTGACGCTGATTCTGGCCCATGCCCTCTACAAGGGGGCGCTGTTTATGCTGGCCGGAGCGGTGGACCACGAGGCCGGCACGCGCAAGCTGAGCGAGCTGGGCGGCCTGAGCCGGGAGATGCCGCGCACCCTGGTGCTGACGAGCCTGGCGGCGCTGTCTGCTGCGGGCATTCCACCGCTGTTCGGCTTCGTGGCCAAGGAGGAACTGCTGCACGCTGTGACCCACAGCGAACTGACGCCTGGAGCGGGCCTGGTGGTAGTGGGCGCAGTGGTCGTGGCGGCAGTGCTGGGCATCCTCTACGCCTGGCGGCTGGTGAGCGGGATCTTCTTCGGGCCGGCGGCGCCCAGGAAGAAGGATCACGTCCACGAGGCGCCCCTGGGCATGCTGGTTGCGCCGGGCGTGCTGGCGCTGCTCTCGGTCGGCCTGCCCCTGGGCCTGTTGCCGATGACGTCGGCGCTGCTCGAGCCGGCGGTGATGGCGATCACGGGCCATGCCGAAGAGGTCAGCCTGCACTTGATGCCCTCGGCGTTGAGCCTGCCAGTGGTGCTGAGCCTGTTTGCGATTGGCAGCGGCGCGGCGCTGACGCGCTTCGCCGGGCAGATTGGCGCGATGCCCTCGCCGCTGCCGGCCTGGTTGAACGGCGACCGGATCTATGATGCGGCCATCAACGGGCTGTTGAGCAGTACAACGGCCTTCACCCGCGCTGTGCAGAATGGCCGGCTGCGGAACTACATTCTCTACTCGTTGCTGGCCCTGCTGGCGGTGATTCTCACGCCGCTGGCCCTCTTCGCCCTGGGTAGCGCGCCAGCGCCCGACCTTTCCAACATTACACTGCCTGAAATCGTGACCGCCCTGCTCATCCCATTCGCGGTGCTGGCAACCATTCGCGCCCGTTCGCGGCTCGGGGCCATCCTCGTGGCAGGCGTGGTGGGCGCCATGGTCTCATTTATGTTCGTGATCTACAGCGGTCCCGACCTGGCTCTGACCCAACTGCTGGTCGAGGTGATCACGACGATCTTCTTTTTGCTGGTGTTTGCGATTCTGCCAGCCTCGTTCGAGCGGCTGTCGAAACCGGCCACCCGCGCGCGCGATGGGGTAGTCGCTCTGGCGATTGGCGCGACGATGGCGGCCTTCACCTGGATCGCGTCGAGCACCACCGTGTTCCCACCGATTAGCGCAGTGTTCAAAGCCGAGGCCCTGGCGGAGGGCAAGGGCGAAAATGTGGTCAATGTGATCCTGGTGGACTTCCGCGGCTTTGATACGATGGGCGAGATTACGGTACTCTTTATCGCCCTGCTGGGCATCTATGCGATGTTGCGACTACGGCCCGAGTCGGATCCCGCCATCGCCGATATGCGCGGGAAGACCACGCCGGACGCCGTCGCCCTGGGGCGCCGCGGTCGCCGGGAGATGGGTGTTGCTGGCCGGGACGGGCACGACATCGGGCAAGACACGGTGGGGGAGCCGGCGACGACAGCGATTCGCTCGCAGGACGCCCGGGAAGAGATTTAGGGGCAGACAGAACATACGGGCGCCGACGGGCGTTATAATCATTTTAGATTTTAGATTTTGGATTGCCGCGCTGGGCAGCACAACCCCTAAAACCGCTTCAAGCAATGCGGCATCATCAACGGGATGCGCTGGTTGGTCCTTGCCCCTGGCCCCCTTCGACAGGCTTCGCCCTGAGGCTCAGCCCGAAGGGGCGGGCCGCTCCAGCTTCGCCGGAGCGCCTGCGCTGAGCCTGGCGAAGCGGGGAGACCAGAGCCGCGCGCGGGGGCGTTCCAATGCGGTACACGCCACGTTGGCCGGGATGTTCTGTCCGCCCTTAAACGGGAAAAGAGGTGGGGGGGTTATGTACGAGTCGATGATCCTGCGAACCATCGCCCGGTTAATGTTGCCGCTCCTGCTGCTGCTCTCCCTGTTCATGGTGGTGCGGGGGCATCACCTGCCGGGTGGCGGCTTTGTTGGAGGGTTGCTGGCCGCCGCGGCGATCATTCTCCAGATTGTGGCCTTTGGTCCAGACTACGCCCGCGAGATTGTTCCGATCAATTACCTGCGCCTGGCGGCGATCGGCATTGGCTCGGCAACGTGCTGGGGGCTGCTGGCCCTGCTCCAGGGGGAGCCGTTTATGGCCGCGCGCTGGCTGGACACGGCGATTCCGGGGATTGGCAAGCTCGGCACGCCGGTGATGTTCGATGTCGGCGTCTACCTGACGGTGATCGGCGTCACGACCCAACTGGCGCTGGTGCTGGCCGAAGAGCCGACCCTGTACCCGCTGCGGCGCCCTCCGCCCCGGACGGAGCCGGTGGCCCCGGAGGCGTAGGAAGATTTCCCGGGAGGGCTTCGCCCTCCCAAACCCTCCCCTCGGGGAGGAGGAATGGGGAAACCCGGTTTCCCCGTATGTTCACTTCAGGAGTGGCAATGCTATGACCTTTGTGCTCTCTCTGGTAGTTGGAACCCTGTTTGCCGGAGCGGCGTATCTGATGCTCCGCCGCAGCGTGGTCAAGTTGATTCTGGGTATGGCGCTGCTCAGCCACGGCACTAACCTGTTGCTCTTCTTGATGGGTGACGGGGTGGTGAAGGGTATGCCGCCCTTCGTAGACGAGGCCACCGGCGTGACGCCGACGGCGGCCGCCGATCCGTTGAACCAGGCGCTGATCCTGACCGCGATTGTGATCAATTTTGGCTTCACCGCTTTCATCCTGGCTCTGGCCTACCGCGCGAACCAGGCGGTGGGCAGCGACGACCTCGATGATATGGTCGAGACTGACAGGCTGTAGCACGCGCATATGGCAAATCACCTCTTTTTCCCCCTGCTCGTCCCGCTGGTAAGCGCAGTCCTGGCCACGCTGGTGAGCCAGCGGCGGGTGATCGCCCGGTCAATCGCGCTGGCGGCCGTGCTCTTCAACCTGGGGTACAGCATCTGGCTGCTGCTGGCTGTAGGCGCGACGGGGCGGATGGTAACCCAGGCCGATGATTTTGCCGCGCCGTTTGGCATTTCGCTGGTGGCCGATGGGTTGAGCGCGATTATGCTCGCGCTTACCTCGGTGATGATGCTGGTGACCATGCTCTACAGCTTCAGCACGGTCAGTCCCTACCGTGAACGCTACTACTACTACCCGCTGCTGCTGCTGCTCTTGTTCGGGTGCGGTGGGGCCTTTCTCACCGGCGACCTGTTCAACCTCTATGTCTGGTTCGAGGTGCTGCTGGTAGCGTCGTTTGGCCTGATCACCCTGGGCGGGGAGCGTGGACAGCTCGAGGGGGGGTTGAAGTATGTGGTGCTGAACCTGCTGGGGAGCACCAGCTTCCTGGTCGGTGCGGGGTTGCTCTACGGAGTGGCAGGCACATTAAACATGGCCCACCTGTCCGAGCGCCTGGGCACCCTCGAGCATTCCGGCATTGTGACGGCGGTGGCCGGTTTCTTTCTCTTCGCCTACAGTAGCAAGGCGGGCCTGGCGCCATTGTTTTTCTGGCTGCCCGCCAGTTACCACACGCCGAGTATCGCCGTCACCGCCCTGTTTGGCGGATTGCTCTCCAAGGTGGGGATCTACGCCCTCTACCGGGTCTTCGGCACGGTCTTTCAGCGTGAACTGGCGTGGCTGGCGCCGCTGATCTTGCTGGTGGCCGGGGTTACCATGGTGGTCGGGGTGATCGGAGCGATGGCCCAGGTGAACGTGCGGCGCATTCTGGCCTTTCACATTGTCAGCCAGATGGGCTATATGGCCATGGGCCTGGGCCTGGCCGGCACTGTCGGGCTGGCGGCGGGCATTCTCTTTATGGCCCACAACATTGTGGTGAAGACGGCCCTGTTCCTGATCGGCGGCACGGCTGAGCACCTCTCCGGCACGGGCGAACTGAAACAGATGGGCGGGATGGCCCGGCGCGAGCCGATCCTGGCTGGTCTCTGGCTTCTGGCCAGCTTCTCGCTGGCCGGGTTGCCGCCGCTGAGCGGTTTCTTCGGCAAGCTGGGCCTGATCCAGGTTGGTCTGGAGCAGGGGCAGTGGCTGATGGTGGGCGTGGCTGCCGCGGTGAGTCTCTTCACGCTCTTCTCGATGCTGAAGATCTGGAACGAGGTCTTCTGGAAGAAGGCGTATGTTGACCAGACCGGTATGCCGCGGGCCTCGGCGCTGCTGCTGGCGCCGAGCGCGCTGCTGGTGGCCCTGAGCATCGCCATCGGCTTTGGGGCCAGCCCGGTGCTCAACTACAGCCGCTACTCGGCCGAGCAGGTGTTCAATACGCAGCGGCTGGTGCAGGATGTGTGCGGCTCCGCCGGTTGCGAGGCGGTTACGTCAACGGCCAATTAGATGCCTTTGCGGCTGCGCCGCAAACGCCGGAATGAAAAATAATTGTTCCTGGGAGGGCGTAGGCGCAGCACCGCCGCGCCTCTACGCCCTACGCCCAAACCCTCCCGCGGGCGGGCTATGTTCACGTTAGAGGGGGTGCTTGATAATGCTGGGGTTGAATCTGCTGCTGGCGCTGGCCTGGGTGATGGTCAACGGCTCGTACCACCTCGCCGACTGGATCGTCGGGTTTGTTTTCAGCTTCCTGGTGCTGCGATTGTCGTGGTCAACCTTCTCCAAAGAGCCGTTCAGCGTCCGCGCTTACTTCCGGTTCTGGTCGCGCAACCCGCTCCGGGCGTTGTGGCGCTGGCTTGGCTTCATCGGTTTCGGCTTCGTCGAGATCGTGAAAGCGAATATTACCGTCGCGCGCACGGTGCTCTCTCCGAAGATGGACCTGCGGCCGGGGATCGTGGCTATTCCGCTGGACCTGAAGAGCGATGAGGGGATCACCACCCTGGCGAACCTGATCACGCTCACACCAGGCACGGTGAGCCTGGATGTGTCGAGCGATCGCAAGACGCTCTACATTCACGCCTTTGAGGTGCGCGATCCCGAGGAGTTGCGGCGCGCCACGAAGGAAGCCTATGAGCGCCGCGTGATGGAGCTGCTGCTATGAGCCTGTTCCAACTGACGATGACTGCGCTGATGGCGCTGCTGAGCCTTTCGCTGGGCGTCACGTTCTGGCGCCTGCTGCGTGGGCCGAGCATTCCAGATCGGGCGGTGGCCTTCGATATGATTATGATCCACCTGGTCGGCCTGATCGCGATGTTTGTGGTGCAGTTCCGCCAGCCGATCCTGATTGACGCGGTGATCGTGGTCTCAGTGCTGGGCTTTCTGGGCACGGTGGCCCTGGCGCGCTACATCGAGGACGGGAGAAACTGATGAGCCTGGTTGAACTGATCACCGCCCTGTTGATGGGCATCGGCGTGTTCTTCGTCATCGTGTCGTCCATCGGGTTGGTGCGCCTGCCGGACCTGTACACGCGCGTCCATGCGGCGGGTAAGGCGGGCACGCTGGGGATCATCGGGGTGCTGCTGGGCGTGGGTAGCTATTACATCACCTCGGTGCCCATTGTGATCAAGATGATGGCGATGATTTCATTCTTCTTTCTCACCGCCCCCGTGGCTACGCATATGATTGACCGGGCGGCGTTCCTGACCGGGGTCAAGCCAATGGAGGGCACGTCGCCGAATGAGCTTCAGGGCCGCTATGATTATCGGACGCGGCGCTTGCAGTAGAGGGGGAAACCGGGTTTCCCCATACGCCTGCCCGTTCAGGGGCGGACAGAACGTATGAGCGCCGACGGGCGGTATGGCGTTGGGATGCGCTGGTTGGCTCCCGCCCCCTCCCCCGCTCCAGCTTCGCTGGAGCGCCTGCGCTGAGCCTGTCGAAGCGGGGGACCAGAGCCGTGCGCGGGGACGTTCCAATGCGGTACAAGCCACATTAGCTCTTAAACGCCTGCCCGGGGCGCGCCAGGCCCTCCACACCCACTTACCTCACGAGGCGGAGCGGGCGGTGGAGGGCTCTTCGGTGTGCCTGCCGGACTGGTCATCGTGAACGGGGGCGGGCGGCTGGGGGCGGCGGTGGTTGATGATCAGGGCCACGATGCAGGCGCCGATGATGGCCAGGCTGATCACCTGGGCGACGCGCAGCGAGCCGGCGCAATCGCCGCCAACTCCGCTGAGGCAGAGGCTATCGGTGCGTAGCCCTTCGATCCAGAAGCGGCCCGTGGAGTAGATGATCCCGTAGAGGAACAGCAGGTCGCCGGGGCGCAGGCGGCGCTGGTCAGCGGGCGCGCCATGGCCGAAGCGCCGGTCGGCGAGGAGCAGCAGGCCGGCGCCGGCGAAGTTCCACAGCGACTCGTAGAGAAACGTGGCGTGAAACAGGGTGTCCACCGGGTAGCGCTGGAGATCGGTGTAGGGCGGCACACGGTGCTCCGGGTCAATGCGCACGCCGATAGGCAAACTGGTGGGCCGCCCATAGGCCTCCTGGTTGAAGAAGTTGCCCCAGCGGCCAATCGCCTGGCCCAGCATAAAGCCCGGCGCGCCCACATCGATCCAGTCCCAGAAGGGCAGGCCTTTCCAGCGGGTGTAGATGATCACCGAGAGCAGGGCGCCAATGATCGCGCCGTGGATGGCCAGACCACCGGTGGTGAGGTTGATTGCGCTCCAGGGGTTGTCGGCAAAGCGTTCCCACTCGAAGATGACGTAGTAGGTTCGCGCGCCGGCAATGCCCAGGAGCAGGCCGAGCATCAACTGGTTCCAGACGTGATCGGGATCGTAGCCGCGCGCCGCGGCGCGACGGGTGGAGAAGGAGGCGACGAGCAGCGCGCCGCTCATGATGATCACCCCGTACCAGCGCACGGCGATGGTCAGGCCAAAAATGGTCACAATAAAGAGATAGGGGTCGTCAGGGGGATAGAGTGCCATAGGTGTATTGTACCATTTTAGATTTTAGATTTTAGATTTT
>CAKZKA010000125.1 GCA_937120965.1 uncultured Chloroflexota bacterium | reverse complement strand
AAATATTATTGTTCTTGGGAGGGCGAAGCCCTCCCAAACCCTCCCCGCTGGCGGGTTATTTCCCGGGAGGGCGAAGCCCTCCCAAACCCTACCGCGGGCCGCCTATTTTCACCTCAGTCAAGCCCTGTCTCTTGACGCAGGCGCTCCGCCGTCGTACAGTATGGCAAATGTCCTGGAAGGGAGGCCGACAATGGCGACGGCAGATGATCCTTCTCATGAACAGGACCAGCAACTGGCGCTGCTCTGTAAGGCCCTGGGCAATCCGGTGCGGGTGTCGATCCTGCGCTATGTGCTTCAGCACCCCGATTGCATCGGGAACGAGATCCTCCTGCACCTGCCCGAAAACGGTCCGCATGCCCAGTCCACGCTTTCACAGCACCTCCGGCTGCTACGCGAGGTCGGGTTACTCGATAGTTACTCCGATGGCGCGGCGGTCTGCTACCGGGTCAACAGCAAGCGTGTGGCCTGGCTGCGCGATCAGATCGGGGGCATGGTGTAGGCGCCATCGGTGCGGAGGGCGTGTCACCTCGGCGGGCAGGGGGATGGGGAAGCCCGGTTTCCCCATATGTTCACCTCAGGTAGTGTCTCTCTACTCACTTCTCACGGCTCTCAGCGAAAAGGTTACGACGGAGCACCAGCGCCTATGCGACTGAGCGAAGATAAGGTGCGGCGGATCGCCGAACGGCTGCACGATGAACTGGCCCGGAAGGGCCTGTTGGAGTACCGCGAGACCCCCGGCGCCCGGCCTGGAGAGGGGCGCGCGGCGCGAGTGAAGGCGATCTACGAATTCATCGTGGCCGATCTGCGCCGCGAGGAGGAGATTGACGCCGAGGTGGAGAAGATCCTGGCCTCCTACCGCCGCGAGATCAAGGGCACCGAGCGCGATATTCTCTTCCGCAAACATAAGGAAGAGATTGCGCGCAAACGGGGCTACATTCTGTGATTGGCCTGGGGATCTCTGATCATTTCTGTGATCTGCGGTGTAGCCACATGGGCTTCTGAGGTGACAATATAGGGAAACCGGGTTTCCCCCGGCCCCTGCCTGTGGGGCGCCAGCCGCTCCCACCAACGGTTGGGACATGGGGAAACCGGGTTTCCCCCGGCCCCTGCCTGGCGGGGCGTGAGGCGACTGCACCACTGGTTGGGGGAAGGGGAAACCGGGTTTCCCCCGGCCCCTGCCTGTGGGGCGCCAGCCGCTCCCACCAGCGGTTGGGGGAAGGGGAAACCGGGTTTCCCCCGGCCCCCGCCTGTGGGGGCGCCAGCCGCTCCCAACCGCGGTTGGGGGAAGGGGAAACCGGGTTTCCCCCGGCCCCTGCCTGTGGGGCGCCAGCCGCTCCCACCAGCGGTTGGGAGATGGGGAAACCGGGTTTCCCCAGGCCCCCGCCTGGCGAGATGACACGCCTCCCCCGGACAGGGGCGGTCGAGTTTCCCTGCCGCGTGTCCTTACCGCCACCCTCTGGCGCGGGTCAGTTCGTTCCCCAGCAGCCCGAGGAGCACCTGCCCGCCGTGGTCCTCGAAGCGCGCCCGCTCAAACCACTGCACGGTGCGAAAGACGCCCGGGGCGATTTCTTCGGTCCGGGGCGGTGAAATCGGTTGGCCGAAGAGCGCCAGGCTCTCGGCGAAGCTGAACCCTCGCGCGCCGTCGAACTCCAGACCGCTGGCCCGCCAGTACCCCAGGAACGGCTCGCAGAGCGCATGCCCGGTGCCCTCGAAGGTCAGGCAGCCTGGCTGAGCCGTCTCACGGGGAAAGGCGTACCAGTCACGGCCAGAGGCTTGCAGCACGTCATCGCCGATGCGCGCGAGGAGCACCTCGTAAGGCGGGGGGTTCTCCGGGTGCAGCTCGAAGCGATGGCGCTCGAAGTACTGCACGGTGTAGGCGCGGCCATCGGCGCCCCGTTCGACGAGTTCTTCGCTGATGGGGAAGCCGAAGATCGGCAGGCCTCCGTGGCGCTCCCAGTAGCTCCGGAACGCGCCGCGCAGAGTGTGGCCGGTTTCGGGGAAGTAGCGCACGCCGGGGGCGGTGCTGGGCGGCACCGGCTGGAAGGCGTCGCCGGGGGCGGTGACTGGCGGAGGCGTCGGCGCGGGTTGTGGCGCATCGAGCGGGCAGCCAGTGTAGACCGGGGCCAGTTGCACGGCGCGAAAGACATTCAGGCGGCCCCAGCCGTACTCAGGGTCCTTGCCGGGAGGCCCCTTGTCATCGGCGCTGGCTTTGAGGACGCAGCCCACATCGGCCCAACCCAGGTCGGGCCGCTGGGTGAGCACCAGGGCCGCGGCTCCGGCCACGTAGGGGCTGGAGAACGAGGTGCCGTTCGGCGGGCCGTAGCGCCCGCCGGGCAGGGTCGTCCACAACCCTACGCCGGGCGCGGCCAGGTCGATGTAGTCGCCAGTGTTGGAAAAGTCGGTGATCGCATCGGTGTTGCCGGTGGCGCCCACGGCGATGACGTTGGGATAGGCCGCCGGGTAGGAGACGGGATTGCCGGACTGCCGTTCGTTACCCGAGGCGGCCACCAACACGATCCCCCGCGCGGTGGCGTAGTCAATGGCCTCGCGCAGCAAGCGGCTCTCGCCCTCCCCGCCCAGGCTCATGTTGATCACCCGCGCGCCGTTGTCGGCGGCCCAGCGGATGCCGGCGGCCAGACTGGCGTCGTTGCCGACCCCGCTGGCGTCGACGACTTTGACCGGCAGGATGCGACAGTCCCAGCACAGGCCGGCGATGCCGGTGCCGTTGTCAGTAGAGGCAGCGATCAGGCCGGCCACGGCGGTGCCGTGGCCGTTGTCGTCGCGCGCGTCGGGGTTGCCGCTGAGGGTGTTGAAGCCGGGCAGCACCTTGCCTGCCAGGTCGGGGTGCTCACCATCTACGCCGCTATCGAGCACCGCCACAACGATTGGCCCGCCGGTGGAGATCGTCCACGCCTCGGGGGCCTGGATGTTGCGCAGGCCCCATTGTTGGGGAAAGGCTGGATCGTTGGGCGTGCGGCTGATCCGACGGATGCGGTTGGGTTCGGCGTAGGCGATCCCCGGCGTAGCCGCGAGGCGCGCGGCGGCAGCCTGGGGATCAGTCGCGCCGGAGAGGCGCAGGCGGTAGACCGGCACGCCGGGCGTGAGCGGCTCGACGGTGGACACGCGGAGCGCAGCCAGGCTGCGGGCCAGTTGCGGCGCGGCCAGGCTGGCGCCGGGGCCAAGGCGGACGATCACCTCGCCGGTTACCAGATCGGCATTGTCCTGAGCTGTAACCGGGCGAGTAGCAAAGGGGGCTATCAGGAACAGCAGGGCCACAATGGCCCCGATGGCTGAAAGACGCACCACAGGATTCCTTCCACGTTAGACGGTTATGCGCGTGGCGCACAACGCCGCGATGAACATGGGGTATCTTTGGGAGGGCCGCCCCCTCCCTGGCCCTCCCCCGCTGGGGGAGGGAACCGGGATCCTCCCCACAGGGAGGGGGATGGGGAAACCCGGTTTCCCCTTCCCCCAACCGCTGGTGGGAGCGGCTGGCGCCCCCACAGGCAGGGGGATGGGGAAACCCGGTTTCCCCATATGTTCACACCAGCTGTCCATGCGGCTTTGCCGCATAAGGACGAGATGAAAGTTGATTTGTGTTTGGGAGGGCAGCGCCCTCCCAAACCCTCCCCTCAGGGAGGGGCGTGGGGAAACCCGGTTTCCCCATATGCCCACGTCAGGCGGCGGCGGTGTGCCGCGCTATCATTGTACCTGGTTTGGGCTATCCAGGAGTGATTCGGATCAATGCAGAGCAAACCGGGTGTGCCATTTCCTCAAAGGTTGGTAGCAGTGGTCTGCCACGATAATTGGTTAGCGCGAATAAGCGCTGGGTCAAGTCGCGACGAGCGGAAGGACCTGATGGTGCTGCCAGTAGCCGTCCCATC
>CAKZKA010000124.1 GCA_937120965.1 uncultured Chloroflexota bacterium | reverse complement strand
CAGGTGGGGAAACCCGGTTTCCCCATATCCCAACCGCCGTTGGGGGCGGCTGGCGCGCCCACAGGCAGGGGTGCGGTTCGACAGGCTCACCGCAGGTGGGGAAACCCGGTTTCCCCGTATTTTCACCTCAGTGATCCGATGCATCTGCCATTCTTTGTCTACGGCACCCTGCGGCCCGGCGGGGTGAGCTACCAGCAGTATCTGGCCGGGCGCACCAGCGCCGAAACCCCGGCCATGTTACGTGGGGCGGTGTTGTTTAGCCCTGGGCCGTTTCCGTTCCTCACCACGGTTTCTGAGCTGGCGACCCCCATCGATGCGGTGCGCGGCGACCTGATCGCTGTTTACCCCGTAGCTTACCCGGAGACTCTGGCTGCGCTCGACCGGCTGGAGGGGTTCGTTGCCGGGCGGGCAACCAATCTGTACGAGCGGGTAGCTCTGGAGGTTGAGACGGCGAACGGCCCGCAGCGGGCCTGGGTTTACGTCGCGGCGGAACGGGCCCTGCGGCTCATTCGCCAGGGGCGGATGCGCCGCATCCCCGGCGGTGATTGGCTGGAGCACAGCAGGGGCTGATACCATTTTTTGGTTTTAGATTTTGGATTGTGGGGGCGCCTGGCGCTCCGCCAGGCAGGGGCGCGGTTCGACAGGCTCACCGCAGGTGGGGAAACCCGGTTTCCCCATTTCCCAACCGCCGTTGGGGGTGGCTGGCGACCCAGCCGGCAGGGGTGCAGTTCGACAGGCTCACCGCAGGTGGGGAAACCCGGTTTCCCCGTATGTTCACGGTAGTCGCAGTACCAGGCGCTCGATCGCGTCGGCCAGTTGCCGCAGGTTGCGGACGACGTGGACGCTGTCGCAGAGGGGGAGGTAGGCCAGCAGGTCGCTGTCGCCTGTGCCCCAATCGCGGGGCGACTCGGGGGTGAACCAGATGAGCTGGCGCGAGCGGGCCTTGATCTGGCGGAGCAAGGGAAGGCCGGGATCGCTGCGGTTGTTGCGCCCATCGCCGAGTATCAGGATGGTGGTGCGCCGATCCACGGCGTGAAGATGGTCGCGGGTGAACTGCTGCAGAGCCGCGCCGAGATCGGTGCAGGTATAGGCGGCGTCAATCCGCCGGAGCACCGCGCTGACGGCTTCCGCTGGCCGCGCCGCGTTGAAGTCGGCGCTGATATCGTACAACTCGGCAATGTAGGCGAAGGTGCGCGTCCGGCGCACCTGGTCGTGCAGGGCGTGTACGAGGTGGAGCATAAAGCCGGCAACCTCACGCATCGAGTTGCTGAGGTCGCAGAGAATGACCAGTCGCGGCGTCAGGCGGCGCCGGCGGAAACGGAGATCCACGGGCACGCCGGCATAGCGTAGACTGGCGCGCAGCATACCCCGCGGGTCGAGGGCGCCGCTCCGGGCGCGCCGGCGCCGCAAGGCGGCCCGGGTGCGCAGGCGGGCCGCGAGCCGGGCCACTTCCCCCCGCAGGGCCGCGCGCTCCTCGCTGTCCAGCAGGTGAAAGGGGCGGTCGAGCAGGTCCTCGCGTGGCAGGGTCGTAGCTCGCCGGGTGGCGGCCTGGCGTTGCATGCCCAGGGCCACGGCCCGCCCGATCTGGGCAGCCTGGAGTTCCTGGTTCAGCCGCGCGGCCCGGGCGATTGCCGCCAACGCCGCGGCGCTAAAGCCCGCGGCGCGCAGGTGTTCCAGCAGGTCGTGCAGCAGCGCCTCCAGGCGGGCAAACTGCAACTCGTGCAACGCCCGTCGGGCCATCCAGGGCTCGAAGATCGGCGCGCTTACCTCGGGTGGCGCTACCTGTGCCAGTAGAGCGGCCAGTTGCGCCTCGCGCAGCGGCTCGCCGGTAACGATGGCGCTGAAAAGCTGGCCCAGGGCCGGGGTGGGCGCGGCGGCGGCAATTGCCTCCACAGCGCAACGCAGGCGCTCGCGCTCCTCGGCGCTCAGCGCGCCGTCGTCGTCGGGGGCTGCCAGGCTGGCGCCGTTGCCGCCGAAGTAGAGGGGAAACAGCCGCTCGAAGATGGGCAGATCGGCGTGCTCTTTCACCAGGGTGGCGCGCAATGTCGCCCGTAGCAGTCCCGGCGTGACCGGCTCGACATGTTCCAGCGCCCGCAGAGCATCAATGCTCTCGGCTACGCTGACCCGCAGACCCGCCGCGCGTAGCGCGGCTATGAACTCCAGAATGCGCTCGTCCATGCGATGCAGGGTACCAGGTTGTGCGTCAGTACGCAAATCAAGGGGACAGGGTTTTCGTTGGCGAATCTTCTCGCCCCGCGTCCACGAGGCGTTCTGTTGCCTCAGGACGGCCTTCTCAGAGCAGGTGAAACCCTTTGAAGGGCTGCGCCCTCCCGGCCCTTCAGGACTGAAGAAGGCCCCGGTAACCGCGTACTTCGGAAGGCAGTTTTGGTGGTATCATACAGGCGCATTGCCGGGGCGGAGTCTCTGGCGCTGGCTCGGGCCGTGATGGTCGTGGAAAGCGGTGATGGAGTATGACCAGGCGTTCGATGGTCACTGTGGGCCTGGTGCAGATGCGCTGCACCGCCGATCCTGATGAGAATACCGCCCGGGCGATCGCGGGGGTGCGTGAGGCGGCCGCTCGTGGCGCTCAGGTGATTTGTCTGCCCGAGTTGTTTCGCTCACTGTACTTCTGCCAGAGCGAAGCGTATGCGCCCTTCGCCCTGGCCGAGCCGGTGCCAGGCCCCAGCACCGCGACCTTTGGCGCCCTGGCGCGGGAACTGGGGGTGGCAATCGTCGTCAGCCTCTTCGAAAAGCGGGCCGAGGGCCTCTACCATAACACCGCCGCGGTGCTCGACGCCGATGGAAGCTACCTCGGTAAGTACCGTAAGATGCACATCCCCGATGATCCGCTCTACTACGAGAAGTTCTACTTCACCCCCGGCGACCTGGGCTTCAAGGTCTTTCCTACCCGCTTTGCGCGCCTGGGGGTGCTGATCTGTTGGGACCAGTGGTACCCCGAGGGCGCCCGGCTCACCGCGCTGCGCGGCGCCGACATCCTCCTGTATCCTACCGCGATTGGCTGGCACCCCGCCGAAAAGGCCGAGCACGGGGCGGCCCAGCACGAGAGTTGGGAACTCATCCAACGCTCCCACGCCGTCGCCAATGGATGCTACGTGGTGAGTGTGAACCGCGTGGGCCACGAGGGCGACCCCGCTGGCGGGATCGAGTTCTGGGGGCAGAGCTTTGTCAGCGACCCTCGCGGCACGGTGCTGGTTCGCGCTCCGGCGGACGAGCCGGCGGTGCTCGTGCAGTCGCTCGATCTGGGGATGCTCGACACGCAGCGGACCCACTGGCCCTTCCTGCGCGACCGCCGTATTGACGCCTACGGGGACCTGACCCGGCGTTTTATTGACGAATGAAAACACCACGCCAGCTTGGCTATCGTATGCCCCCCGAGTGGGCGCCGCACCAGGCGACCTGGCTGTCCTGGCCGCACAAGGAAGCAAGCTGGCCAGGCAGGCTCCGCGATGTGTTGCCGATCTACGCGCAGGCAGTGGCCGCCCTCAGCCGCTCGGAGACGGTGCATATCAATGTGAATGATGCGGCGATGGAAGCGGCTGCGCGCGCCCTGCTCGCCGCGGCGGGCGCGACGGATGACATCCACTTCCACCGCTTTCCAACCAACGACGCCTGGTGCCGCGACCACGGCGCGATCTTTCTGGTGCGCGAGGAGGAGCCTCGCCTGGCGGCGGTGGATTGGGATTTTAACGCCTGGGGTAACAAATACCCACCCTACGATCTTGACGATGAGATCCCCCGGCAGATGGCCGCCTATCTGGATGCGATCTGCTTCCCTGGAGGCATGGTCCTCGAAGGCGGGGCAATCGATGTGGATGGAACCGGTCTCTTGTTGACCACCGAGCAATGCCTGCTCAACCCGAACCGCAACCCGCACCTCAGCCAGCGCGAGATTGAAACGCGCCTGTGCGAGAACCTGGGAGTGGCGAAGATCCTCTGGCTCGGCGAGGGCATCGTCGGTGATGACACCGACGGGCACATTGACGATATTGCGCGCTTCGTCGCCCCCGGCACGGTGCTGGCCGTCGTCGAAGAGGACCCGACGGACGAGAACTATCACCCGCTCCAGGAGAATCTGCGGCGCCTGCGAAGGATGACCGACCTCCAGGGGCGCCCGCTGACGGTGCTGACCATCCCGATGCCGCCGCCGCTGGTCTACGAGGGACAGCGACTGCCAGCCTCGCACGCCAATTTCTACATCGCCAACCGGGTGGTGCTGCTGCCCACCTTCGGCGGCGCCAGCGACGCGCGCGCCGCCGAGGTGCTGCAACGCTGCTTCCCCGACCGGGAGATTGTGGGCCTGGATTGCACCGCTGTGGTCTGGGGCCTGGGCGCCTGGCATTGTCTAACCCAGCAGGTGCCGGCGGTCGAATGACCGGATGGCGCCGATGCTCCGGGTGGTACAACAGCATGCTTGCCTGGTTCACCAGTCTGCCCTCCATCCTACAGGCCCTGGTTGGGGGATGCTTTACCTGGGGCGTCACGGCGCTCGGGGCGGCAACGGTCTTCCTGCGACGCGATCCGCCGGCGGCGTTCCTCGACGCGATGCTCGGCTTCGCTGCCGGGGTGATGCTGGCGGCCAGTTTCTGGTCGCTCTTGCAGCCGGCGATCGAACTGGCGGCAGCTCAGGGCGTGCCGCCATGGCTGCCCGCCACTGCCGGCATTCTTGGTGGGACGGCCTTTCTCCGCATCGCCGACCAGCTCCTGCCGCACCTGCACCCGGGCCTGCCTCTCAGCGCCGCCGAGGGCTTGCCCACCGTCTGGCGGCAGTCAACCCTGCTGGTGCTGGCGATTACCCTGCACAACATCCCTGAGGGATTGGCCGTGGGTGTGGCCTTCGGCGCGGCTGCCGCCACCGAGAGCACGGCCCTCTTCAGCGCGGCGATCGCGCTCACCATCGGTATCGGGTTGCAGAACTTTCCTGAGGGTGTAGCAGTGGCCCTGCCCCTGCGGCGCGCCGGGGTTTCGCCCTGGCGCAGCTTCAAAGCCGGGCAACTCTCGGCTGCGGTCGAGCCTGTGGCCGCGGTGCTGGGTGCCTGGGCGGTGCAGGTGGTGGCCCCGCTGCTGCCCTATGCCCTGGCGTTTGCCGCCGGGGCGATGATCTATGTCGTGGTCGAAGAGTTGATCCCCGAGTCGCAGCGCGGCGGGCGCACCGATATGGTGACCGTGGCTACCATCGTTGGCTTCGCCGTGATGATGGTGCTCGATGTGGCTCTGGGATGAGCCGTCGGAGTGAGTGTGGAGCCTGGCAACGAAACGCTCGGAGAGGTGTGGCATCTTCACAACCCTCTGGTATCATAGTACCCATGTTGAGAGGGGTGCTTCAGGGAGGACAAGCCTTCCCCCTGACCCTCCCTGCTGTAACTGTTCGAGGGGAGGAGGCCGCAGTGAAGAAGCTGATCAACGCTCCCGAGAACGTTGTCCGGGAGGCGCTGGCGGGTATGGCTGCCGCGCATGCCGACCTGGTACGGGTGCATGTTGACCCGGACTACATTGTGCGCGCTGATGCGCCGGTGCGGGGCAAGGTGGGGGTCATCTCCGGCGGCGGCTCGGGCCACGAGCCGATGCACGGCGGTTTTGTTGGCAAGGGTATGCTCGATGCCGCCTGCCCCGGGGCCATCTTTACCTCGCCGGTGCCCGATCAGATGCTGGC
Organism: uncultured Chloroflexota bacterium; assembly: GCA_937120965.1. GTDB lineage: Bacteria > Chloroflexota > Chloroflexia > Chloroflexales > Chloroflexaceae > JACAEO01. The sequence goes on along the minus strand of CAKZKA010000124.1, from coordinate 11,627 downwards.
TGCGGCCCGGGCCGTCCACGGTGATGCCGGTATTCTGTTTATCGTGAAGAACTATACCGGCGATGTGATGAACTTTGAACTGGCCGCGGAACTGGCGGCTGCCGAGGGCATTCCGGTGGCGTCGGTGGTGACCAATGACGATGTGGCGGTGCGCGATAGTCTCTACACGGCGGGCCGGCGCGGGGTGGGGGTGACGGTGCTGGTGGAGAAGATCGTTGGCGCTGCCGCCGAAGCTGGCGCCGATCTGGCGACCTGTCAGCGTATTGCCGAGAAGGTCAATGCCCGTGGACGCTCGATGGGTATGGCCCTCACCAGTTGCACCGTGCCCCACGTGGGCCGGCCCACGTTCGACTTGCCCGATGACCAGATGGAGATCGGTATCGGTATCCACGGCGAACCGGGTCGTCGGCGCCAGCCGCTCGCCTCTGCCGCCACCATCGCCGAACTGCTGGCGCTGCCCATTCTCGAGGATCTGCCCTTCCAACGTGGTGATCAGGCCCTTGCCTTCGTTAACGGCATGGGCGGAACGCCGCTGATCGAGTTGTATGTGATGTACCACGAACTGAGCCGCATCCTTGCTGCTCAGGGTATTACGATTCGTCGCAGTCTGGTGGGCAATTACATCACCTCGCTGGAAATGGCCGGATGCTCGTTTACGCTGCTCAATCTGGATGATGAGTTGATCAGGCTATGGGACGAGCCAGTGCTAACGCCCGCGCTCCGCTGGGGCCTGTAATACCATTTTAGATTGCCGATTTTCGATTGTGGATTACGATCCCGGGCATTACCGTGCGCTATCGCAGCTCGGGTTATGCGGAATGTTCAACAGAAATTGGTATAATACCAGATGGAACTGGCGATGCTGCATTGTTGAGCGCATTTCCGTAGTGCTTCATCACGAGTAACGGCCCGGCGCTTGCCGACCGTTGCCTCCCACACCCGCTCGCCTTTGATGGTTATGGTTCCACATAGGAGTGGTTACCGTGCAGATCGAGTCCAATTGTGGTTCCACATAGGAGTGGTTACCGTGCAGATCGAGTCCGATTGTGTGCTCAGGTTCATTGAAGTGGTTGCTGCCCGCATTAAGGATCAGCGTGACTATCTGACCGAACTGGATGCGGCGATCGGTGATGCCGATCACGGTGTCAATCTCGATCGTGGCTTCAGCGCGGTATTGAGTAAGCTCCCGGCCCTGACCGGTCGCGACATCGGTTCGATCCTCCGAACCGTCGGCACAACCCTGGTCTCGACCGTGGGTGGCGCCAGCGGTCCGCTCTACGGCACAGCCTTCATCCGCGCTGGCGCCGTTACCGCCGACCGGTTCCAGCTCAACCCGCATGAACTCATGGTCGCCCTGGAGGCGGCGCTGGAAGGGGTTCTGGCGCGGGGCAAGGCTACGCGGGGCGAGAAGACCATGGTTGACGCCATCGCCCCCTTCGTGGAAACGATGAAGGCCAGCCTGGCGGTGGAGGAGGACCCGCTCGTGGCGCTGCGAAAGGCCGTGGCAGCATGCGAGGAGGGTATGCGCGCAACCGTTCCAATGCTGGCGACGAAGGGCCGCGCTTCGTATCTGGGTGAACGCTCGATCGGTCACCAGGACCCCGGAGCGACCTCGGCCTACCTGATGGCGCGCGCCTTGCTCGAGGTCAGCGAGGGGCAGGCGACGGGGAGGTAGCGCGCCAGGGCGGCAGGCAGAGTGTACGTGTTCACATTTGGGGTAAGACGTTGCCCCGGGTGCGCGGGCGTCCCGCCCGCAATGGCCTGGATGCGGGCAAGATGCCTGCCCGCGCACCCGGGAGAAGTGTGAACACGTACAGGCAGAGCGCCAGGGCAGCGAGGGTTGGGGAGGGTCGTGTCCATGTCCAGGTTTGTTGCGGCGATTGACCAGGGAACCACAAGCACGCGCTGCATGATTTTCGACCACAGCGGTCAGGTGATCGCCTTTGACCAGCGCGAGCATCAGCAGATCTACCCGCAACCGGGGTGGGTCGAGCACGACCCGGACGAAATCTGGCAGCGCACCCGCGCAGTGATCCGCGCCGCGCTGCAACGCAGTGGGTTGTCCGCCCGCGACCTCGTTGCCATCGGCGTGACCAACCAGCGCGAAACGACGGTGGTCTGGAACCGCTACACCGGTCAGGCCGTCAGTAATGCCCTGGTGTGGCAGGACACCCGCACCGCATCGCTGGTCGAGGAACTGACCCGCGTCGGCGGTCAGGACCGCTTCCGCGCCAGGACCGGCCTGCCCCTGGCGACCTACTTTTCCGGCCCCAAGATCGCCTGGATCCTCGACCATGTTGCCGGCGCGCGCGCCGCTGCCGAGGCCGGTGACCTGATCTTCGGCACGATTGACACCTTCCTGACCTGGTGGCTCACCGGTGGCCCCCGCGGCGGCGTCCACGTCACCGATGTCACCAACGCCTCCCGAACCATGCTGATGCACCTGGCGACTCTGGAGTGGGACGAGGAGATCCTGGGTGTCCTGGGCATTCCCCGCGCCATGCTGCCGCAGATTATGCCCAGCAGCACAATCTACGGCTACGCCACCGATCTGCTGGAGGGTGTGCCGGTGGCCGGGCTGCTCGGCGATCAGCAGGCAGCCATAGTCGGTCAAACGTGTTACACTCCCGGCGAGGCCAAGAACACCTATGGCACCGGCTCGTTCCTGTTGCTCAATACCGGCACGACGCCGGTCGCCTCCCGGCACGGCCTGCTCACGACGGTCTGCTACCAGTTTGGCGACGCGCCAGCGGTGTATGCTCTGGAAGGCTCGATTGCCATTACCGGCGCACTGGTACAATGGCTCCGCGACAATCTGGGCCTGATCACCTCCGCTGCCGAAGTAGAGGCGCTGGCGAGCCTGGTGGAGGACACCGGTGGCATCTACTTCGTGCCGGCCTTCTCAGGCCTGTTTGCGCCCTACTGGCGCTCTGATGCGCGGGGAGTGATTGTTGGCCTGACCCGCTACGTGAACAAGAGCCATCTGGCCCGCGCTGCGCTTGAGGCCACTGCCTATCAGGTGCGCGACGTGGTAGATGCGATGGAGCAGGACTCGGGAGTGCGCCTGTCGGCCCTGAAGGTTGATGGCGGCATGGTGGCAAACAACCTGCTGATGCAGTTCCAATCCGACATTTTGAACGTGCCGGTGGTGCGCCCGACTGTCAGTGAAACCACCGCGCTCGGCGCAGCCTATGCCGCCGGGCTGGCAGTGGGCTTCTGGCAGCATCTCGACGAGTTGCGCGCCAACTGGAGCGTGGACCGCACCTGGCATCCACAGATGGACGCCACCCGGCGCGAGCGCCTGTACCAGGGCTGGAAGCAGGCCGTTCTGCGGACCTTCTGAGGTGCGGGAGGGTTTGGGAAGGCGCAGCCCTTCAAAGGGTTGCACCTGCTCTGGAATGGGCTGCCTGGGGCGCAGAGGGGAAATGGGCCAACGAATGGGAAACGAATAAACGAATGCGCAAGGTGTGCCTGACTCTGAGGTGAACATAGCCCGCCCGCGGGAGGGTTTGGGAGGGCGTAGCCCTCCCAAAGACACCCCATGTTCATCGCGGCGTTGTGCGCCCCGCGCATGGGGCCTGAGGTAAACATACGGGGAAACCGGGTTTCCCCATACCCCTGCCCAGCGGTGTGGCAAGCCCTCCCAGGAACAAAAATGCTCATTATGCAGACCATTGAAACCGATGTCCTGGTCATTGGCGGCGGAGCCACCGGTCTGGGCTGCGCTCTGGATCTGGCCCTGCGCGGCATCCGCGCGATCCTGGTCGAGAAGGGCGACCTGACCCACGGCACGACCGGGCGCTACCACGGCCTGCTGCACTCCGGCGGCCGCTACGTTACCAGGGACCCCCAATCGGCCAGCGAGTGCGCCCGCGAGAACGCCATTCTGCGCCGGATCATGCCCCACTGTATCGAGGATACCTCGGGCTTCTTTGTGACCACGCCCTGGGATGACCCCGACTACGGGGACGTGTTCGTGGCGAATTGCCATCACACCGGCGTGCCGGTGACGGAGATCACCCTGGCCGAAATGCTGCGCCGCGAGCCGCTCCTCAACCCGCGCATCTCGCGGGTCTTCGAGGTGCCTGATGGCGCCGCCGACTCGTTCCTGGCCGCTCGCTCGGTGGCCCTCGCCGCCCGCAGCGCCGGCGCGGAGATCCTCACCTATCACCATGTGGTGGACCTGATCCGCGCAGGGGATCGGGTGGCGGGCGCCGTGGTTGAGGATCTGCGCGACGGGACACTCAAGCGCATCGGTTGTACCTGCGTGCTGAACGCCACAGGCGCCTGGGCAGGTAAGATTGCGCGTATGGCCGGCCTGTCGGTGACAGTTGTACCCGGCAAGGGCACTATGGTGGCGATGAACCACCGCATGGTCAATACGGTCATTAACCGCTGTAAGCTGCCCGATGACGGCGATATTCTGGTGCCCATTCACACCGTGGCAGTGATCGGCACCACCGATGTGCTCGTGCCCGATCCCGATGTGTACCACATCGAGCCTGAAGAGGTGCAACTGATGCTCGATGAGGGCGAGAAACTGGTGCCGCGGTTCAAAGAGTATCGCGCCCTGCGCGCCTGGGCGGGTGTGCGCCCGCTGTACAGAGAAAGCGAGGCGGTACACGACCGCGATATTCCCCGCACCTTCAAGTTGCTCGATCACGAAACCCGTGATGGGGTTGCGGGTATGGTGTCGATCGTCGGCGGCAAGTGGACGACCTACCGCCTCATGGCCGAGGAGGTGGTCAATCTGATTGCGCGCCGTCTCGGCAATACCCGGCCCTGTCGCACGGCCACGGAGGTGCTGCCGATCCCGCCGTTTGAGCATCACGCCCCGCCTGCCGCAGCCGGAGGGTCCAGGCACTACTGGCTAGGCAAGTCCCTGGCCGCGGTGGAAGCCGAGCATGCCTACGGCGATCTGATCTGCGAGTGCGAACTGGTGACCCGCGGGCGGGTACAGGCGGCGATTGACAGCGGCGCGAAGAACCTGGACGATATTCGTCGCGACGTGCGGCTGGGTATGGGGCCATGCCAGGGAGGCTGGTGCGTCTATCGCGCCGCGGCCCTGCTCTACGAGCGGCGCCAGGCGGACGGTCTCAGCCATGCCCACGCTAACGACGCCGTGCTGCACATACTCCAGGCACGCTGGAAGGGGCTGGTTCCGGTGCTCTGGGGCGATCAGTTGCGCCAGGCGCGCCTCGATGAGCTGATCTATCTGGGTGTGCTCGGGGTGCAGCACCTTGAGCCGATCGCCGAAGCCGGCGGCGGCCTGGTGACCGAACATCCCGCGGTGGCGACTGAATAATACCGTTTTAGATTGTAGATTTCCGATTGCAGATTGTTGTGCAAGGCGTCCAGATGCGCTTCGACGCACCACTGCTTGCGGAGTGTTCACGTGAAGTTGGTATAAGGTCTATACGGCTGCGCCACACAACGCCAGGATGAACATCATTTGTTCCTGGGAGGGCGCAGCCCTCCCAGACTCTCCCCGCTGGCGGGTTGTTTCCAGGAGGGCTGCGCCCTCCCAGACCCTCCCGCGCGTGGCCTGTTTTCGCCTGGATGATCCCTGGTGGGCGGCGCGGCCGCGTGGTCACTCTCAGCCGGACTGGCTATGCACTACGATACCATCGTGATTGGCGCCGGCCTGGCCGGCTTGATGGCCGCCATCGGGCGCGCTGGGCAGGGCGAGCGGGTGCTGGTGCTGGCAAAGGGGCACGGCGCGACCCACTGGGCGTCGGGTCAGGTCGATCTCCTGGCCGGCGACGCTAACCCGCTGGCGGCGGTGGCGCGCCTGGCAGCCGAGCGGCCGGAGCATCCCTACGCGCGCGTTGGTCTCCCGGCGCTGGAAGCGGGCGTTGCGCATCTGCGGGCGCTCTGCGCCAACGCCACCTACCCCCTGGCGGGCAACCTGCACCAGCGCCTGCTGCTCCCCACGGCCCTGGGTGCGCTGCGGCCCACCACCCTGGCCCCGACAACCATGGTCGCCGGCGAATCGCGGCAGCTCGGCGATGGCCGCCCGACACTGATTGCCGGCTTCCACGAATTGCGCGACTTCTTCCCGCCGCTGGCAGCAGCCAACCTCCGCGCCCAGGGCCTTCCCGCTGATGGCTGCTACCTCACCCTGCCGCCAACCGGGCGCCGGCAGGGCTTTGACCCGGTGATCCTGGCGCGCCTGTTTGACACGGCGGACTTCCGCGCCGAGGTGGGGCGGCAGTTGGCCACACAGGTGCAGCGTGGCGGCTATGCACGGGTAGGCTTGCCCGCCGTCCTGGGGTTGCGCCAGGCCACCGAGGTGGTGCGCGATCTCCAGGCCCGCGCCGGGGCGTTGATCTTTGAGATTCCCACCCTGCCGCCCGCCGTGCCGGGCATCCGTCTCTACCAGGCGCTGGAAGCTGCTCTGCTCCGCCTGGGCGGGCGCATCCAACTGGGCGCCTTTGTTCGGCGCGGCGAAGGGCGCGGCACAACCCTGGAGGCGGTCTACTCCGAAGCAGCGGCCCGCGAGCAGCGCCACACCGCGCAACGCTGGGTGCTTGCAACAGGGGGACTGGCCGGCGGTGGTGTGCGCGCCACCCACGACGGCACGCTGCGCGAGACGGCCCTGGATCTGCCGGTGCGCGGCCCGAACGGGCGCCCGGACTGGTTCGCCCGGCGCTTTCTCGACCCGGCGGGCCACCCGGTCTTCAGCGCCGGCATCGCCGTTGATGCCGCCCTGCGCCCCCTCGATGCCGCCGGTCGTGTGGTATTTGGCAATGTCGTCGTAGCGGGCAGCGCCATTGCGGGGTTCGACCCCATCCGCGAGGGCTGTCTGGAGGGTGTGGCGATTGCTACCGGCTATGCCGCTGGAAGGATGTGAAGTGGGGAGCGCTTGCCAAACCGGTGGAGGGGGGTGGGGAAACCCGGTTTCCCCATATAGTCACGTGAGACACCCATGCGCGGAGCGCACACCGCCGCGATGACCATGGGGCATCTCTGGGAGGGCCGCCCCCTCCCTGGCCCTCCCCCGCCGGGGGGGGAAACCGGGCGCCTCCCCGCAGGGAGGGGGGTGGGGAAACCCGGTTTCCCCGTAGGTTCACCTCAGCCGTCCATGCGGCTGCGCCGCACAACGACACGATGAACACAGGTTTTTCCTGGGAGGGCTATGCCCTCCCAGACCCTCCCACCGGGGAGGGCGTGGGGAAATCCGGTTTCTCCACTTCTTCTGTGGAGATCTGTAGCTTTTACCTCACAAAACAGGCGTTCGGTAATTCAGGTCATCGAGCACGAGCAGCCTGCCGGTCGTGGACGAAGATGTCCTGACGCTCGTTCGTATCCCCTGGCACCAGGTTCGAGGCGCTCGACACGAACGCCACGAAGCGCCCGTCTGCCGAGATGGAAGCCCATTCCGAAGATCCGTTCGACTGCGAGCCATCAGAGGCGATCGAGACGCGCGTAGTCTGCCCTGTCCGCTGGTCGTGGACGAAAATATCAACCTTTCTGTTGGTATCGCCAGGTACCAGATTTGTGGCGCCGGATTCAAACGCCACGAAGCGCCCGTCTGCCGATATTGGCGCTTTCCACCACGAGCTATTATCACCCTCCGTCCCATCTGAGGCCACCGAGACGCGCGTGGTCCGCCCTGTCTGCAAATCGTGAACGAAGATATCCCATGACTGATTCGTATCCCCCGGCGCCAGGTTCGAAGCTTTAGACGCTATCACGACAAAGCGCCCGTTTGCCGAGATCGACGGCTCCACAGAGTCTCCATCGACCTCCGCGCCGTCAGAGGCAATCGAGATACGCCGGGTCTCACCCCTCTGCCGATCGTGGACGAAGACATCAAAGCAAAAGAGTCCGCGAGGACGAGCGCCACACACGTTCCTGTTCCATGCCACAGAACTATCAAACACTGCGAAGCGCCCGTCCGCCGAGATCGACGCCGAGGTTTCGGTACTCCTGGTCCACGCCCCATCGGTGGTCATTGGGACACGCGTTGTCTCCCCGGTCTGGCGGTCGTGGATGAAGATGCTGCCATTCGCCCCTGGCGCCAGATTCGAGGCATCGGAATGGAATGCCACAAAGCGCCCGTCTGCTGAGATTGACGGCTCCCCTGAGGCTCTAGTAGCCTGCGTCCCGTCGGATGCCACCGAGACACGGGTTGTCTGCCCCGTCTGCCGGTCGTGGACATAAATATGAGCGCACGGGGATCTAAAAAACAGAAAACCACACCTGCTTGTAGTCCCCGGTACCAGGTTCGAGGCTGTGGATTCAAATGCTACAAAGCGTCCGTCGGCCGAGATGGACGGCTTTTCTGAGGGGCCATTGGCCTGCGTCCCATCGGAGGCTACTGAGACGCGTGTCGTTTGCCCGGTCTGCCGATCGTGGACAAAGATATCCGCCACCCCGTTCGTATCCCCCGGCGTCAGATTCGATGCCTCGGACACGAAGGCGATGAAGCGTCCGTCGGCCGAAATGGACGGCTGGGTCGATCTCCCGTTGGCCTGCGTCCCGTCGGAAGCGACCGAGACACGGGTAGTTAGACCTGCGCTCTGGGCAAGATGCCGCTGCTTCGAGGCCAACGCGGTCGTGACAGAGGTTGCAGCCCCGGGCAAGCCTGGCGCGTCCAGCACTGCTGAGTCGGCCCTGTGGCCCGCAGCGTCCATCGGTGTAGCGCCGGCTGGCGCACCGGCGGTCGGCAGCAACGCCAGAACGATCACGAGTACGGCATAGCGTGTCAGTGGTTGCATGACCCTCTCCCCTCTCTCAGATCGAGCGTTCCGTCGGTCATTTAAGTGGCGCATCCGGCAAGTTCGCCAACGTCCACGCGCCGGTGGGATGAACAGATGTCTTTCCTTGGAGGGCTGGGCGTCCCTCCCCTAGCCAGGGCAGGTGAGGAAGGCAGCAGTCGGCGCAATGCTACATGAAGTATATCCTGAATGCAAGTTCAGCCCATTATTGATGCACACAACTCTCAAGGACGTTGATATACTTGAACAGGATAAACTGGATTTCCCGCTCTCCTTGCCCGAGGAGCGGCAGGCGACACCAACAACAGCATACCATTTCTGAGAACGCTTCTGGATGCTCGTCGCTAAGCAGCGTTTGACAAAGGAGCAGCCCTGTGACAGCAGATCTCCAGCAATGGCTCGACCGCCTGCCGTATAGCACCCCGCTCGTCCGGCGCCAGGCTCACTTATTGCAGACGATGTTCATCGTCCTGCTTGGCGGCGCAATTGTGGGGGTTATTCTGGCTCCGATCTCTAACCAGACGACCGAGAGCCTGATTGCTGCTCTTGCAGTCTATGCCACGGTGCTCGTCGGAGTCGGGACGGCGTGGTGGCTGCTGCGGCGCGGTCTCTTTCGCACGGCGGCAACCGTCACTGCCGCTGCGCTGGTGCTTGCCGTCAGCGGAGGGATGGTGGCGTTCGGCACCCAGCAGCACGCACAATACACATTGCCGGGCTTGCTTGCGCCGCTGGTGCTTGTCGGGCTAACGATGAAACGGCAGGCATTGTGGATCGCCTGTGGGGCAGTTATCTTCAGCGTTGCATCAACCACCCTGGGATCAGCGTATCTCCCTCAGTGGTTCGGGTTTGTTGATCTGCCTCCTTCAGGACCGTTCACGTTTATTGCAGGGTATACTCTGGTAGTCGTCGTTATCGGTTTGATTCTCGACCGCTTCGGCGGCGTGTTGCAGGAAGCGCTGAGACGCGCTCACGAACGCGAGCATGAACTCGAAACCCTCCGCGGAGCACTCGAGCAAGCCGTGGCGGAACGCACCGCTTCACTCCAGCGGACGATTGATGACCTGAGCAAAGCGCGTGATACCGTGCGCGCGCTCAGCGCCCCTGCCTTGCCGGTCCTGCCCGGGGTGCTGGTGCTGCCGCTGATCGGCGTCTTCGACACACGTCGCATCGCAGAACTGAATGACACCGCTCTGCACGCGGTTAATCAGCATCGCGCAAAGGTGGTCATTTTCGATGTGACGGGAATTGCCCTGCTCGACACTGCTACAGCGCAGGCGCTCTTGCAAACCGCTGCAGCGGTGCGGTTACTCGGCGCCGAGTCGTGGCTGGTTGGGCTGCGCGCCGAGATCGCGCAAGCCATCGTGGGGCTTGAGGTGAACTTGCAGGCGTTTCGCACTTATGCTACCCTTGAAAACGCTATTGGCGTTCTGGTCGGTCAGGGAAAAGGGCTTCAGGAGGGGGCGGCGCTACCATTTTAGATTTTAGATTGTAGATTTTGGATTTTAGACGGTAAATAGCATGGATCACATCGAATTGTCACTTGAACAATCGCTTGATCACTGCATCAAATGCAATATCTGTACCGCGGCCTGCCCGGTAGCCGCGGTCACCGATAGATTCCCCGGCCCCAAGTACGTCGGTCCCCAGGCCCAGCGCTTTCGCCACGAGCGGCAGCCGGCGCCCGACGCTTCGGTGGACTACTGTTCGGGTTGCCGGGTGTGTAACGAAGTGTGCCCGACAGGGGTGCGCATTGCCGAGTTGAACGCCCGTGCCCGGGCGCGTATCGTCGCCGAGCGGGGCCTGCCCTTCCGCAACTGGCTGATCGCCCGCTCCGAACTGGTGGGCCGTCTGAGTTGCGGCCCCCAGGCCCCGCTGGTCAACCTCGGGTTGCGGCTGCGGCCCGTCCGCTGGTTGGTTGACCGGGTGCTCAGTATTCACCGCGATGCGCCACTGCCCGCGGCCAGCCGCTACACGTTCCGCGCCTGGTTCCGACGCCGGGCGCCGATCCGCCAGGGCGGGGCGCGCCGGCAGGTGGTCTACTTCCACGGCTGCTCGACCAACTACTACGAGCCGTGGGTAGGTCAGGCGGCGGTCGCGGTGCTGGAGCGCAACGGTTTCGAGGTGATTCTGGCCCCGCAAAACTGCTGTGGCCTGCCGCTGATCTCGAATGGCGACTTCGCTGCCGCGCGTCGCGCCCACGCGGCCAATGTGCGCAAGCTGCTACCCTATGTGCGCCAGGGCATTCCCGTGGTCGGCACCAGCACCAGTTGCACACTCACCCTGAAAGAAGAGGCCCCTGAAATCCTGGCCATGCACGATGCCGATACCCGCGCGGTGGCCGAGGGAACCTTCGATATCTTCGAGTTCCTGCGGAATCTGGCTGAGCGCAACGAACTCGATATCGCCTTCGACCGCATCGAGCGCATGCTGCCCTACCACCAGCCATGCCAGTACCGTGCCCACCGTCTGGGACAGCCGGCCACAGACGTGCTCGGCCTCGTCCCCGGGCTTACGCTCACTGACAGCCGCGCCGCGTGCTGCGGCATCGCCGGGACCTACGGCCTGAAGCGCGAGAAATACCAGATCGCGATGGACGTGGGCGCCGGGCTGTTTGATTTCGTCCGCCGCTCGGGCGCCGAACTGGCGCTCTGCGACAGCGAGACCTGTCGCTGGCAGATCAGCCATGCCACCGGGGTGGTCAGCAAGCATCCGATCGAGATCCTGGCGGAGGCGTATGGTATCGCGCCCACCGTGAAAATAGGGAACCCGGGGTTCCCTCCGCTCCTGTTCACCGGGATGCCAGGCGCCCCCAACGGCAGTTAGGGGGTGGGGCAACCGGGTTTCCCCATGCCCCTCCCTGCCGCAGCGCCTGGCGCCCCCACCACCGCTTGGGGGATGGGGCAA
>CAKZKA010000123.1 GCA_937120965.1 uncultured Chloroflexota bacterium | reverse complement strand
CCATTGCCCCTGCCCACGGGGGCAATCCCCCGGCAGGGGAGGGTCCGGGAAGGGTACATCCTCCCAGGAACACTCCATTTGCACCTCTGCGTTGTGCGGCTACGCCGCGCGAATGGCTATGAGCAGCGCTTCTGCACCCGCCAAGCTGATCCTCTGCGGCGAGCACGCCGTAGTGTACGGGCGCCCGGCGATCGCGGCGCCGCTCAGCGACGTGCGCGCCTATGCCCGGGTGAAGCCGGGCCAGGCTGGCAGCGGGCTGCGTTTCATCGCCCCCGACCTGGGAGAGAACTGGTCGGCGGCTGAGCAGCCCGCGCATCCGCTGAGCGAACTGGCCCGCGCTGCGCTCGCGCGGCTCGGCGTCGAGGACGCCGACCTGACGATCACGCTGCGCTCCGACATCCCTATTGCCAGCGGCATGGGCAGCGGCGCGGCAATTGGCACGGCCCTGGTGCGCGCGCTGGCTGCCCACGTGGGGCTGGCGCTGCCGCCTGCTGAGGTGGCGGCCCTGGTCTACGCCAGCGAGCGGCGCTTCCATGGCACACCCAGCGGCATTGACAACACGGTCGTGGCCTACGAGCAAGCGATCTGGTTCGAGCGGCGCGAGCCGGCCCCGCTGATCGAGCCGCTGACCATCGGCGCGCCGCTGACGCTGCTCGTCGGCGACAGCGGGGTGCGCAGCGCCACGCGGCTGCCGGTGGGCGCCGTGCGCGAGCGCTGGCAGGCTGACCCGCGGCGCTACGAGGCGCTCTTTGACCAGGTCGGCGAACTGGTGGTACGGGCGCGCGCAGCCCTGGCCAGCGGCGATATCCGGCTCCTGGGAACGCTCCTCGACGCGAACCAGGCGCTGCTGGAGCAGATCGGCGTCTCGTCGCCCGAACTGGAGCGGCTGGTGGCGGCGGCGCGCGCCGCGGGCGCCCTGGGGGCCAAGCTCTCCGGGGCAGGGTGGGGCGGGGTGATGCTGGCCCTGGTTACGCCGGAAACACGCGACAGTGTAGCCGAGGCGCTGCGCGCTGCCGGCGCAACGCGGGTGCTGGGCGTGTAGGGCTGAAGCCTTCGCGAAGGGAAGGCTTCGGCCCTACGACGCCACCTGTTCCAACTGCACCTGCAACCCGCCGCTCACAGCGGCGAGCAGGTTGTAGAGCAGGCACGCCAGCACAGTGCCCACCAGCACCAGCAGCGCGCCGCCGAGCGTGATCAGCGCCAGCAACAGCCAGAAGAGCGCTCCACCCAGATCGGCAAGCCCGGCCGACCACTCGGCGAGCGGGCGTAAGCCCGCTATGTCGATCGGATCGATGGAGGCCACCTGCTGCCCGAGAAACGACACCTCATACGGCTGGACCGACGCTAACAGGCCGGCCAGCGCTTCGAGCGCTGCGGTAGCCAGCAAGGCTGACGGCACCGCCGGGACCAGCGCAACGACCCACCCCAGCGCCAGGCCGACACGCAGGGCCGAGCGCAGGCTAACCCGCCGAATCGTATAGTTCATCATCGCTCCTTACTGGTGCGTCCGGCACAGCATCGTGAACATATTTGTTCCTGGGAGGGCTGCGCCCTCCCAAACCCTCCCCGCTGCCGGGGTGTTTCCTGGGAGGGCTGCGCCCTCCCAAACCCTCCCCGCTGCCGGGGTGTTTCCTGGGAGGGGGTAGGGGCGCGGCGACGCCGCGCTCCTACGCCCAAACCCTCCCGCGCGCGGGCTATGTTCACCTCAGCAAGGGGGCATAGGGTATAATGAAAAGTACAATCATTATACCCCGGCCTGTGGTGGCGCACAGCATAGCCCGGGGCCAGTGCAACCTCTGCCTCCACGGTGGGATGCTGGGCAGCGTAGCCGCTCCACGAGGGTTTGGAGCTTGCCCCGGTGGCGTTGCAACAGCCCTGAGCATAGCCGTGCGTCAGGCCGGACTGAGTTTCGATTATGGCAAAGATCATCGTTGCAATGAGCGGCGGCGTGGACAGTTCCCTCACCGCTGCGCTGTTACACGAACAGGGACACGAGGTCGTCGGGGTGACCATGCACCTCTGGGACGACGACGACGAGCGCCTGGCCGAGAGTCTCTGCTGTGCCGCAGAGATGGCCGAGAGCGCCCGGCGCGTCTGCGCGCGCCTCGGTATCCCGTACTACGTCTTCAACTACCAGCAGGAGTTCCGGCGGCACGTGATTGACTATTTTGTGCATGCCTACGCGCAGGGCTATACGCCCAACCCCTGTCTGGAGTGCAACCGCGAAATCAAGTTCCGCGCGCTGCTGGAGCGCGCCCGTGCCCTGGGCTTCGACTACGTGGCCACGGGCCATTATGCCCGCATCACCCGTGAGCGCGAGGACGCCCCCTACCAGTTGTTGCGGGCGCTCGACCGCGACAAGGACCAGTCGTACATGGTCTACATGCTCGGGCAGGATGATCTGGCGCGGCTGATGTTTCCCATCGGCGGGCTGACGAAACCGCAGGTGCGCGATATGGCGGCCGCGCGCGGCCTGCCGAGCGCCTACCGCGAGGAGAGCCAGGACATCTGCTTCGTGCCGGGGGGGGATTATCGCAACCTGTTGCGCGAGACGGCGCCGGAGAGTCTGGTTCCTGGCCCGATCGTTGATCTCCAGGGCCGCGAGATTGGCCGCCACCGGGGCCTGCCGCTCTACACCATCGGCCAGCGTCGCGGCCTGGGCTTGAGCCGTGGCGCACCGCTGTATGTGGTTGATCTCGACGTGGGCCGCAACGCCCTGATCGTCGGCCCGCTCGAGGCCGTGCTGCGCGACCGTTTCGAGGTGGACCAGCCGAGCATCGTGGAGGGTAGGCGCCCGCAAGAACCGTTTACCTGCGAGGTGCAGGTACGCGCCCACGCCGAGCCCGCGCCGGCCGAGGTCACGCCGCTGCCCGATGGACGGCTACAGGTGCGCCTGCTGGCCCCGCTCAAGGCGATCACCCCCGGGCAGGCCGCGGTCTTCTACGACGGCGATCGGGTGATTGGCGGCGGGCGGATCGTGCGGTCGAGACCCGGGGAGTGAACACATAGCCCCGGCGGGGAGGAGCGTTCCACCCCCTCCCAGCCTCCCCCCGCTCGGGTTCAGGGGCTGACGGAACGTACAGGCGCCGACGGGCGTGATGGCGTGGGGATGCGCTGGTTGGTCCTCAGAGACCAGAGCCTCGGGCGGGGGCGTTCCAGAGCAGGAGGGTTGGGGAGAGCACAGCCCGCCCAGGAAAAAACCTGTGTTCATCGTGTCAGGGTGCGGCACAGCCGCATGGGAGTCTGGTGTCTGACAGCAAGGGGAGCTGGTACCCTCCCCAGAAAGGCACCGCCATGATCTATGGCCTGGCGCCGGCAATGTTCCTGATGTTACTCCTCGCTACTGCCTGCGCAACCCTGGGGTACGTGCTCCTGGGGCGTCGCTGGCGCCACCTGCCGATCTTCTGGCTGACGGCCTTTGTCGGCTGCCTGCTAGCCTATGGCCTGGGCCTGCGTCTGCCGCTGGCGCTGCCCCAACCGGCCGAAGTGCCGGTGCTCGAGGCGGTGCTGCTGGCCTGGATCCTGATGATCATTGTCTCGCGTCTGCGGGTATGATATAATCTCCGCCGCTATCCGGGCGAAATACCGCACTGTAATGCCGAGGATAAAGAGGTGGGGCCAGGATGCCCCAAGAGCGGAGGGCCTGCCGTGTTACGATGGATTGGAATCGGCCTGGGTGTGCTGTTCCTGTTGCTGATCGCCGCGATCGTAGGCCTGTATCTCGCGCCGGTGGGCGTTCGTGAAGCGACGCGCGACATATTCATCATCGTCCTGGGATTCTTCACACTCGTCAGCACTGTCCTCACGATCGGAATACTCTTCGGGCTGTTCTACGTGCTCAATCGCCTGGATCGCCTGGTGCGCCTGAACCTGATGCCCAGGCTCGACGAGCTGTCGGTCAAGTTGAATGACGTGCTGGAAAGCACAAAGGTGCTGGCAGCGAACGCGAAGGATACCGCCGGCACGGTCGTGGGGACGACGGGGTTCGTTTCGGAACGGGTCGTCTCACCGTTCATCCGCGTTTCCAGCCTGGTCACAGGAGTCGCAGCGGCGGCGACCACCTTTGCGCGGCGTGACGCTCCGGAGCGCTTTTCCGGCGAGTCGTAGCCGTCAGGCTACAGGCTGGTAATACGCCCGCGCTATACTCGCCACAGGTTGAAAACGCCGCGAGGGCGCCTTGTCCGGCCAGAAGGTACGATTCCTTGTCGGAAAGTCTCA
Source organism: uncultured Chloroflexota bacterium (assembly GCA_937120965.1). GTDB lineage: Bacteria > Chloroflexota > Chloroflexia > Chloroflexales > Chloroflexaceae > JACAEO01. Next base: position 35,085 of record CAKZKA010000123.1, on the reverse strand, counting down.
CAGCGTGGTATCATACACGCCGGCAGGCTGCTGCTGCCGCAAGAACGAGGGAGCAGCAGCCTCACGCATTGCACGGGCGTCTGACGCGAATGTCGGAGGACGATGAACGAACAGCGCTTTGCATACGGTGGTCAGGCCGTGCTTGAGGGGGTCATGATGCGTGGCCGCCGGCAGGCCACCGTCGCCGTCCGCCGACCCGATGGCGCCATCGCCGTCAAGCACCTCTCCCTGGCTGGCGAGAGCTGGCCGGCGTGGACCAGGCTCCCGGTGATCCGCGGCCTGGCCGGGTTGTGGGAGGCGGCGCGTATCGGCAAACAGGCCCTCGATTTCTCGGCCACAGTTGCAGTTGGCGACCAGGACCAGGACCTTCACCCGGTTGCGCAGTTGGGCATTGTGGTGGTGGTGCTGGGGATCGCAGTGGGCGTCTTTGTGTTGCTGCCCTCGTTGATCGCCAACTACGCCGCAGAACGCGGCGCGCCGGTGCTGGTGCGTGAAGCGATCGAAGGGTCGATCAATTTGCTGCTCGTGGTGGCCTACATCTACGCGATCAGTCGCCTGCGGGACATCCAGCGGGTTTTTGGTTACCACGGCGCAGAGCATAAGGCGATCAACGCCTACGAAGCCGGCGCCCCGCTGACGGTCGAGTCAGTCCGGCAGTTCTCACGCATTCACCCCCGCTGCGGCACCAGTTTTCTGGTTCTGGCCGCACTGATCGGGTTCGTGATCTTCCTGTCAGTGAGTGGATTACCGTTGTGGCCACGCATTGGCGCCCGGATCTTGCTCATTCCGGTGGTGGCTGCCGTAGCCTTCGAAGTTATGCGCTTCGCTGCCGCGCACTACCACCGGCCCTGGGTGCGTCGCCTGCTCACCCCGGCCCTGGCGACGCAGCTTCTGACAACCCGTGAGCCTGACGATACGATGATCGCGACCGCCATTGCCGCACTGGTTCCCGTTCTGGAGGCGGACGGCGTCGCATCGGCTCCGGCGGAGGCGCCTGACACAGCTTTCGCCGTTACTGCGTGAGGCCCGCGTGCTCCGACGGATATTCTGCCGCCGGCCGTGCATGCTGAGCCCCTGGAGGCAATACAATGGCCCTCGTAGGCAACATTCGCGATTTTGGCCTCTCCGATTTTCTGTACCTGGTCGATCGGGGTGACAAGACCGGGGGGTTGTACCTATCGCACGGCCAGGAAACCGCCCTGCTCTTCTTCGAGCGCGGCAAGCTGGTGATGGCTGTGCGTCGCCCTGAGGACCAGCAGCCTGACTTGCTGGTCCGGCTGGGCCTGCTCACCGAGAATCAGTTGGCCCGCGCCCGCGCCAGCCTGGCGGCTCGTGGCAATGGCGCAACGCTCACCGAAGTAATCCTGGCGGAGAACCTGGCGCCGCGTGAGCAACTCCAAGGCGCATTGCAGAGCTTCTCCGAAGAGGCGGTCTACGGGCTGTTCGGCTGGCCCGAAGGGGAATTTCGCTTCGAGCAGAACCAGCGCCCCGATCCGGCTGCGCCCACCATTCCCTCGCCGATCTCGGTGGATCACCTGATCATGGAAGGCTCGCGCCGCATTGATGAACTGGGACGGATCAAAGATCGCATTCCTTCCACCGACCTGGTGGTGCGTTTTCTGGATCAACCCGGGGTGCGGATCAAAGGGATCAAACTCTCGGCCGAGGAGTGGCGGGTCATTGCCCGGATTAATGGCCGGGACACCCTGGCCGAGATCGCGCAGAAGACGAATCTGAAGGAGTTCGACGTCTGCCGAATCGTCTATGGCTTCTTGACCGCGGGTCTGGTAGAGGTGGTGAAGAAGCCTGTGCCGATGCCCCTTGCCCGTGGCGGGCCCGCTGAGGTGCCCCGGGTCAAGCGGAGCCTGGTGAATCGCATCATCAATCGTATCAAAGGCATGTAAGACCCGATGTGTGCTTCATCCAGGGCACAGCACCGAAGCGGAGGGCTGGAGTGCAGACTGTAAAGATGGTAATCAGCGGGGCCGTGAACGCCGGCAAAACCGAGTTCATCCGGTCAATCAGCGAGATCGAGGTGGTCTCGACCGAGCGCCGCGCGACCGATGATACCAGGATGATCAAAAAGGAGACCACGGTTGCGATGGACTTCGGTCGCATCGCGATCGGGCCGGATCTGGTGTTGCACCTTTTCGGCACCCCCGGGCAGAAGCGGTTCGATTTTATGTGGGAAATCCTCTCCGAGGGGATGCTCGGCCTGGTCATTCTGGTGGATAGCACGCGCCCGGAAACGTTCCGCGAGACGAACCGGATCATCGATTTCTTTATCTCCTACCGCGATACGGCTTATGTTATCGCCGCCAACAAGCAAGATCGCCCCAACGCCTGGAGTCCTGAGGAGCTGCGCCTCGCGCTGCGCCAGCCGCCGCACATCAAGGTGCTGCCCTGTGTCGCTTCCGACCGCGAGAGCGTTAAGAATGTGCTGCTTGAGTTGCTCTATGTGATCCAGGAGCGCAGCGAGGAGTGATGCCCGTTGGGCCGGCAGGCCGGAGTGGTGTGCGAGGGGCGCGGGGAACTATGGTTCCTCGCGCCCCTGTTGCTTGGGAGCGGCGCCTGTTCTACCTGCGGTAGCCCCCGGCTCGCCTATGGCACGCGGACCCAGCGCGCCTGGTCGAACCAGATGGTGGCGCCGGCTTCACCGGCGAGGGCGCCGCTCTGCACATAGCCCTCAACACCGGCTTTGAAGGGGAAACGCCCCAGATGCACCCATCCGGTCTGGGCGCGCTGGTTGACGGTCACCTCCAGCGCCCCGTCGCGATGCTGGACAACGTAGCGCGCCTGGGTGGTGCGCTCACGCTTGCTCGGGCAGACCGGAACGTGCACAAACAGGTCATACTCGGCCTCGACGGGCAGATTCGGCTGCCAGCGCACGACCGGGCCACCACGGGCCGGGTCGTTCACGGTGGTAGCCTGGTAGGCGTGGCGACCCATACCGCAACCGACGGGACTGGCATTGAGGACGGCCTCGTTGTGCCAGAAATCCCCGCCGAGTTCGTCAACCACGTGCTCGGGCGCGGCGGGGTCGCGCTGGGGCGGCCCGGCGAGGGGGTCCTGTCCCAGCCAGAGGTAGGTAACCTCCACCTCGGCCTGGTCGCCCACGATCCCCAGGTCATCCCACCAGATGCCGTCGCCCACATCCATAGCTGTGGGAAAGCGCACGAAGCCCTTATCGGCGCGCCCGCCGTTGAAGCCTTCGTAGTATGCGGCGTGATCGAGGGGCCAGCCGCGCTCGAGCTGGGGGAAGCCGCGGCGCGGCTGGTTCCAGTAGTCGTCGCGTTCGCTGTAGGGGCCAACATCGTAGACCGGGGCCACGGCAGTGCGCCCCTGGTAGCTGATACGCACCTGGTACTCATCGCGGCCACGGGTGGAGAGCACCGTCCAGGAGGGCAGAGCGACGAAGCGCGCCCGGGGTGGAATGACGTAGCCATTGGCGGTTCGACCGCCGACCATGCCCAGCCGGGTCGCGCGGATGCGGAAGGTTGGGGCGATACTGAACGGTGCGGGACTGGCCGCTGCGGAGACGGAGGGCTGCTGATCGATGCCAGCGAGGAGCACGTCGCGCACGACGGGGGCAAGGTCGGCGCTACCGAGCAGGAGCACGCGGTACTGGGCATATCGCACGGGCTGATCGAAGCCAACCACGGCGCCATCGGGCAGCGAGGTGACCCAGGGCAGCCAGCGCTGGCCATCGGGGCTACCGCGCACATCAACGCGCGCCTCGGCGCCGGGCGGCACGGTGGCGACGTAGCTGAGTTTCAGGCGCGTAACAGGCTGGTTGAGCAGAACGGGGGCGGAGAGGGCGCTGCCATAGCGCTGATAGCCCGCAACAATGGGCGGAGGCGGACCGGCGCCGGCCGCGAGCGTGAGAGTGCGATCGGGGCGACTCCACGCGCCATCTAGCAACTCCAGACCTCCGGCATACACGGGGCCGTCGGCCAGGACGGGGAGGGCAGGAATGAGAGCGATGATGAGGATCAAGAGTGCCCGGAAGGGCCGCGACCACAGCGTGGGGGATCGCTGACTACTCAATCGGTCCTCCGTTGTCTACGTTCCTGGTAGTATCGCCACACCCTGGTGGACGGAGGGGATTATAGCATAATTTCTTTTTAATGTTACAACGCGACAGACGCCCAGCGGAGCTGGTACAACGTCTGCCGCCAGCGGTGGGGTGTGGAAAGGCTACGCCGTCCCACGCTGGTATACCGCAATGCCAACAACATGCCCCCCTCTCCCTGAGCGGGAGAGGGGGGCAGGGGGGTGAGGACTAGCAGCGCATCAGAAGGCCACCCGCCAAAAACGCTACACCTGAAAGGAGGGTGGGCAGGGGGGTGAGGACCAGCAGCGCATCAGGGCGCCATCCGCCAGAAACCCTCCACCTGAAAGGAGGTTGGAAGGGGGGCGGCGCGATCCACAGCACCTTCTCTGAACCCCGTCAGGGCTAGAGGTTGGCCGGTCGTTCGCCCAGGGTCACCTGGATATTGCGCTCGCGGCCATCGCGGAGCACTGTGAGAGTGATCGTATCGCCCGGCTTGTAGCGCAGCAGCAGTTGGCGCAGCGATGTGTTGTAATCCAGGCGAACATCATTCACGGCAACGATAATATCGCCCTCGCGTAAACCAGCCCGGGCAGCGGCGCTGCCGGGTTGTACGGCAGGCTCGCCGGCCCGGCCGCTGCGGATGTAGGCCCCATTCTGCACCGGCAGACCAAACTCGGCGGCGACCTGGCCGTCAATGGTCAGGTAGGTGATCCCCAGGAAGGGGAAGCGCACGCGCCCGGTGGCGATCAACTGGTCGGCCACGTTGCGGAAGATCGCGCTGGGCACTGCGAAGCCCAACCCTTCGACCGGGGCGGCGCCAAAGCCGAAGCCGCTGTTGTCGCCGCGCACCACCAGCGTGTTAATTCCTACGACCTCGCCGGCAAGGTTGATCAGCGGGCCGCCGCTGTTGCCCGAATTAATCGCGGCGTCGGTCTGGATCAGCCCTTCCAGACCGGTGCCGGGGATGGAACGATTCAGCGCGCTGACCACGCCGGCTGTGACGGTGTTGCGAAAATTGCCCAACGGGCTGCCGATGGCCATCACGGTCTCGCCGGGCTGCAATCGGGCCGAGTCACCGATGCTCGCCACGCCGGGAACGGCGCCCTGCACCCGGATCACGGCGATGTCGTTGAGCGGGTCGGTACCGATGAGCCGGGCTTCCTGCAAGGTGCCATCGGCGAAGAGCACGCGCAATCCAGTGGCATTCTCAACCACGTGGTTGTTGGTGACGATGTGCCCCTGCGCGGTGATAACTACCCCGCTGCCGCTGCCGCGACCCTGCCGGGTGGTTACGATCACCGTGACGACGGCAGGGGCCACTTTCTGTACGGCGGCGACCACACTGTCGGAATGGGCCGATTCTCCGACGGCGCTCTGGATAGACGGCGCCAGGCGCGAGGCAGCCTGCACCGGTTCTGGCATACTTGCTGAGCGGGCAACATCAGCCGGCGCGGCGGAGGCGGCGCGCCCGGTGACCACCAGCGCCACCACCCCTCCGGCAACGGCGCCGCCACCGACGCCGATCACGATCCCGAGCAGCAGGACGGCAAGCAGCAAGAGGGGATTGTGTTTGCGTTCCATGGGTCTTATACCATTTCAGATTGTAGATTTTGGATTGCAGATTGTCGCGCAAGGCGTCCAGGTGCGCTTTGACGCAACGCTGCTTGCGGAGTGTTCAAGTGAAATTGGTCTTACACCTGAAGTATAGCATTGTAGATTGCCGCGTTACACACATTCGTGGGAGGGCATCCAGCGCATCCCAACGCCATAACGCCTGTCTGCGCCCATATGTTCTGTTCACCCCTGAGTCCTGGCAGTGTAGGGGAGTGGGGTATGCGCTGCCCTCGGGGGTTGCGCTCCCAAAAACCCTGCACCTGAGAGGGGTGAGGGAGGGGGCGATTCGGCACGCGACGGCATCGTACAGCAGGGCGCTGCTGAAACCATGCTTTATTCAGTATACGCTACACGACTGAGAAGGGAGTTAAGTAGATGTAAGAAGTGGATGAGAGGGCGGTCGCGGCGGGATGCCGGAAGGAGCGAGGTATTCCCGGGAGGGCGTAGCCCCCCAGACCCGCCGCGACGAGCCATTTTCACTTTAAAAGATCCTGTAGCGCCGGCTTCAATGTTGGGTAGCGGAAGGAGTAGCCCAGCTCCAGGGCGCGCTTGGGAAGCACGCGCTGGCCTCTGGTCACCAGGTCGGCCATTTCGCCAAGGGCGATGCGCAGAGTGAACTCGGGCACTGGCAGCCACGAGGGCGAGCCCAGCACCTCACCGAGGGTCTCGCAAAAGGTGCGGTTGGTCTGGGGATTGGGCGCAGTAGCGTTGATTGGCCCGCGCACCCGCTCATCTTCGAGAGCCAGGAGGAGGATGCCGATCTCATCGTCGGGATGGATCCAGGAGTAGTACTGCGTGCCAGGCATAATCGGGCCACCGGTGCGGAGCCGGAAGGGCAGCAGCAACTGGGCCAGGGCGCCCCGCTCCGGGTCAAGCACGATGCCGGTGCGAATGAGGGCAGTGCGCACGCCGTACTCCTCGGCGCGAGAGGCTTCCCGTTCCCAGGCGATGCAGACCTCGGCAACGAAGTCGCGCCCGGGGGGCGAGCTTTCGTCGAGGGGTGTATCGTCGCGGTAGCCGTAATAGCCAATCGCCGAGGCATTGACCAGCACAGCGGGGCGCCGTTCGGCAGCGGCAATCGCATTGACGATCCCTCGCGTGCCGATAACGCGACTGTTGAGAATCTCCTGCTTATACTCTGGCGTCCAGCGCACCCCCAGCAACCCCTGGGCAATCGGCGCGCCAGCGAGGTGAATAACTGCGTGGGCTCCATCAATCGCCGTGGCCCAGGGGCCGCCCTCGGTAGGCGACCATGCGATATACTCGGCGGCGCCGGGCAGGGTGGCGCGAGCCTTTACGGGGTTGCGCGAGAAAATGACCAGTTCATACCCGCGCTCGCGCAGAGCGGCGAATAGCTTCGTGCCGATCAACCCGGTCGCGCCGGTGAGAATGATGCGTTTGCTAGTGTTCGTCATGTGGTATAGAGTACTCCCAGATGCGCATGCGGTCAAGGGAGATGGGGTAGGCGGGGAAACCGGGTTGCCCCAACTCCCTGCCGGTGGGGTGGCAAGCCCTCCCTACCGGCAGGGTTCGAGCTCTCAGAAGTGGAGTGGCGGTGGCCCAAAACATCTACCCGTGAAAGGCGCCCCCGGGGAAGGCAGCGGGGGCGCCGTGCGCCGAGAGGTGGAATGATACCATTTTAGATTGCCGATTTTGGATTGTGGATTACGATTCCGGTCATTACCGTGCGCTATCGCAGCTAGGGTTAGGCGGAATGTTCAACAGAAATTGGTATGAGATGCTTCGACGTATAACCGTTGGGATACTGGTGTTGATGCTGGCGCTGATCGCCGTCCTGCCTGCCGGCGCGCCCCCGGCGCGCGCCGCCGCGCGGCAGCCCGCGGGGCCGCCGACGCTCTTTGGCCTGAATATGTACATCACCGGCCGCGAGCGTAGCGACGCCGAGGCGGCTGCGCTGGTGGCGATGGCTACTCGTATCGGCGCCAGTTGGACACGCGAGGAGATCTGCTGGGCCTGCTGGGGCCGGGAGACCGCCAACCTCTTCTACGACCGGCGCATCGGCATGCTCGCCAACGCGGGCATCGGCATCATCGGCATGCTGCTGACCACGCCCGAGCAGTACCGTGACCCGCGCTGCGTGGCTCACGCCCGAGCAACCCGTCAGCCCGAGTACTGGTGCGCGCCAACCGATATGGACGCCTATGCCCGCTGGGCTGGCCAGGTGGTGGAGCGCTACGACGGCGATGGCTACGACGATGCGCCTGGTTCACCGCGCGTGGCTGCCTGGGAGATCTGGAACGAGCCGGATATGGACGGCACCTGGCTGCCCCGGGCCGACCCGGCGGCTTATGCCGTGATGCTGCGCAAGGCCTACGCCGCGGTCAAGCAGGCTGACCCGACTGCGCTCGTACTGAACGGGGGTGTCTACGTCTTCGATGCAGTCGGGCAGAATGCCTTTATGGACCGGGTGGTTGAGCTGGCAGGTTGGGAGAGTTTCGATGTGCTTTCCATCCACCCCTGGCTGATTGACCATGCCCCCGATGAACCGGCGTTGATCAACCCCCGCGAGGGTTTCGATGTGACCATCCCGGGCCGACTGGAGCTGGCGCAGCGTTGGGCGGCCCGCGGCGCCAGGCCGGTATGGGTGACCGAGGTGGGCTGGAGCGCCTGTGGCGGAGCCTGCGCGCCTCAGTTCGCCAAGAGCCTCGACCAGCAGGCGGACTACCTGGTGCGGACCTTCGTGCTGGCGGCAGCAGCGGGCATTCCGCACGTAAGTTATTTTCAGCTCGAGGACAAATTCGGTGGCGCGCAGCAGCCCTGGGGCCCCGCAGCAATTGTTGACGACGCGCTCAACCCCAGGCCGGCATACGTGGCCTTCGGCACGCTGGTTGCCCAGTTGCAGTTTGCGCGTTATCAGGGCACCGGGCCGGCTCACCGCCCGGGCCGGCTGGCTCACCACCGCTTCGTTCAGCCCGATGGCGGCACCGTGGATGTGCTCTGGAGCCTGGGCGAGCGGCGCAGTGTCGAGCTACCCCTGGCGCCGGGGCGTAGCGCGACGCTGATCCAGCGTGACGGGGCCGAGCAAGCCCTCACGGGCGGGGCGGCGAATATCAGCGTGGGGGAGCGCCCGGTGTATCTGCGTCAGGTGGTGCCGGGACGGGCGCGCAGCTTCGCCGAGACGGGGCTGACCGTGAGTGGCGCGTTTCTAGTAGCCTGGGAACGGGGAGGCGGTCTGACAGTGTTTGGCCTGCCGCTGACTCCGGAGCGGGTGGAGCGGGGCGCCGACGGGCGCGACCGGCGCGTGCAGTGGTTCGAGCGCAACCGCCTCGAGTACCACCCCGAGAACCCGCCGCCCAATGATGTGCTCAGCGGGCTGCTCGGGGTCGAGTACCTGGCGCGCCGGGGTATCGACTGGCGAACGCTACCCACGGTAAGCGGCGCCGCGCCGGGCTGCCGCTACTTCCCCGAGACACAGCACAGCCTCTGCCCGCCCTTCCGGGCCTTCTGGGAGCGCAACGGCGGCCTGGCGAGCTTCGGCTACCCGATCAGCGAGCCGCTGACGGAACCGGTCGAGGGAGGGCGCGCATTAACCGTGCAGTACTTCGAGCGCAGCCGCTTCGAGGAGCACCCCGACCAGCCGCCCGCGCGCCGCGTGCAGTTGAGCCGGCTGGGCGCTGAGCTTGTACCCTGAGGGTTTCACCTGCTCTGGGATGGGTTTCCTGATGCGAAACAACGCCTGAATGGGCCACCGAATGGGAAGCGAATTGGGCCACCGAATGGGAAACGAATAAACGAATGCGAACGGTGTGCCTGACTCTTCCAGGGATGCGCGCCAACCCAGTAGCCGCGCGCGCACGGGCGTCATGATCCTCGCGTGCCGTGAATGCAATGGTCTCGTGATACCCTTTGAAGCACATACTCCCATGGCACGACGGCGCTGAAGAGTGTGCTCAGCGCAATGATGTCGCCCCGAGCGTGGCCAGCAGTCCAGCCAGCGGCGCGAGCAATCCCCATCCGGGCAGGCGACAGAGCTGCTGCATCACGGCAGCTAGCGCACCAGCTTTTTGTACACAGTGCGGTGCGGCTGGTCCGCGGCGGAGCCCTTGCGCCGGTGGTAGTCGGCCTCGTACTCGGAGTAACTGCCGGGGAACCAGAAAGCCTGGCTGTCGTTCTCGAAAGCCAGAATGTGGGTCGCCACGCGGTCGAGGAACCAGCGGTCGTGGGAGATAATCACCGCGCAGCCGGCGAAGTTCTCCAGGGCCTCTTCGAGGGCGCGCAGGGTGTGGACGTCGAGGTCGTTGGTAGGCTCGTCGAGCAACAGCACATTGGCGCCTGATTTGAGCACCTTCGCCAGATGGACACGGTTGCGCTCACCGCCCGAGAGCGTGCCGACACGCTTCTGCTGGTCGGCGCCGGTGAAGTTGAAGCGGGCGCAGTAGGCTCGCGAGTTTATCTGGCGGTTGCCAAGCACGATCACATCATTGCCGCCAGAAATCTCTTCCCAGACCGTCTTGTTCGGGTCGAGGGTATCGCGGCTCTGGTCCACGTAGCCCAGACGCACCGTCGAGCCGATGGTCAGGGTGCCACTGTCGGGCGTTTCCTGGCCGACGATCATGCGGAACAGGGTCGTTTTACCGGCGCCATTCGGCCCGATCACCCCGACGATGCCGCCGGGGGGCAGATCGAAACTCAGGTTCTCGTAGAGCAACCTGTCGCCATAGGCCTTGGTAACCCCCTCGGCCTTGATGACCACATCACCCAGGCGTGGACCGGGGGGAATGAAGATCTCCAGTTCGCGGTCCTTCTGCTCCTGGCTCACGTTGAGCAGTTGCTCATAGGCGCTGATGCGGGCCTTCGCTTTGGCGTGGCGTCCTCTGGGGGCCATGTTGATCCAGTCGAGTTCGCGCTGCAGGGCTTTCTGGCGCTGGCTCTCGGCTTTCTCGTCGGCGGCGAGCTTCTGGCGCTTCTGCTCGAGCCAACTGGCGTAATTGCCGCGCCAGGGGATGCCGTGGCCGCGCTCAAGCTCCAGGATCCAGCCGGCCACATTGTTGAGAAAGTGGCGGTCGTGGGTCACGGCGATGACTGTGCCCCTGTACTCCTGGAGGTGACGTTCGAGCCAGGCCACCGATTCAGCGTCGAGATGGTTGGTCGGTTCATCGAGCAGGAGGATGTCGGGCGACTGGAGCAGGAGGCGGCAGAGGGCCACACGTCGGCGCTCGCCACCGGAGAGCACGCTCACCGGCGTATCGCCGGGGGGGCAGCGCAGGGCGTCCATGGCCAGGTCGAGCTTGCTATCGAGGTCCCAGGCGTCGAGGTGGTCAATCTTCTCCTGCAGCTCGCCCTGCTCGGCGACGAGGGCCTCGTAGTCGGCCTCGGGGTCGGCGAAGCGTTCGGAGATCTCGTCGTAGCGCCGGAGGAGCGCGGCGATCTCGGCCACCCCCTCTTCGACCACCTGGCGCACGGTTTTCGTTGGATCGAGCTGCGGCTCCTGCTCCAGAAAGCCGACGGTATAGCCCGGCGCCAGCACCGTCTGGCCGTTGAAATCAGTATCCACCCCGGCCATAATGCGGAGCAACGTGCTCTTGCCCGAGCCATTGGCCCCGATCACGCCGATCTTCGCCCCGTAGAAGTAGGAGAGGCTGATGTCTTTAAGCACCTCGCGGTTGGGCGGAACGACCTTGCCCACGCGGATCATCGAGTAGATAACTTTCGTGTCGGTCACGCTGGAGCACTCCTTGATAGCACAGCACGATTGTTGTTCCGGATGGTATCGCGAAGAAATTGTACGTGTACTATTCCATTATAGCAGGGGCAATCAAAATAAAAATACTTGTTCCTGGGAGGGCTACGCCCTCCCAAACCCTCCCCGCTGGCGGGCTGTTTCTGGTTCGTCGAGGCGGACGAGGCGATTGGAGCGCAGCGAAACGGGCTACACAAGCGCATCGGCGACGCCGGATCGAGCACTTTCGCCGGCTCATTCCAGCGTGTTATTCAGGCGCTCACGTGCAGCCCGGTGAGGGCGACAAATGCGACGATCACGAAAATGTTTCGGGGCCTTACGGAGCATAATACCATTTTAGATTTCTGGATTCTGGATTGCCACGCTGGGCAGCACAACGCCTGAAACCGCTTCAAGTAATGCGGCATCATCAACGGTAATTGGTATAAGGAGGCGAGGCGCATAGCTCGGCGCCCATCAGAACTCTGCCGCACGGGCCGTCGCGCGGGCCGCGCGCTCGTTAAAGACCCCCGTGTCGTGGATGAAGTCCAGGATCAACTGCTCGACCACCTCGGGGTTGTTCACCACGATGATGTGGTTCGCCCCCGGGACGGTGATCAGCCGCGAGCCGGGCACATGGCGCTGGATGGTCTTTGAGTCCTCGACGGTAAACACAGTATCCTCCTCGCCGACCACCACCCACACCGGCTGAGTCATCGAGCGCAGGGAGGCCACGCCGTCGTACTGGGCGATGCCGCGGTAGACCATGAGCCAGGCGCGCAGCGTGGTGTGCGAGGCGTCGGCCATCAGCCGGTTGAGCTGAATGTCGCCCGTGCCCTTGAAGGCGTCCATGTTGTTGGGCAGCAGGGCGCGCCGATCGGCGGGGAGCAGTTCGAGCAGACGCCCGAGCAGCCCGATCACCCAGGGCGCGCGCGTCGCCACCCAGCCTGGCGCAGCGGGAGCGCGGGCAGCCGTGTCGAGCAGCAGGTAGCCCTTGCTGAGCTGTGGGTGGGCCTGGTGAAACATGGTCGTGACCATGCCGCCGAAGCAGTGGCCGACCATGATGAAGTCGCGGATCGCCAGGGCCTCCAGCACATCGTAGACATCTTCGGCAAAGCGCTCGAGCCGGTAGTCGTCGGCGCCACGCGGGCGATCCGAGTAGCCGTGGCCGCGCAGGTCGAGGGCCAGGGTGGAGAAGCCCGCGCCGTGGAGGGCGGGGTACTGCGCGCGCCAGGCGTCGTGGTCGCCGCCCGCGCCGTGCAGGAGCACAATAGTCTGGGGGCCGCGGCGGTGCCAGTCCGCAAAGATGCGCACGCCCGAGCGGGTGGGGATGAGCTGCCGCGTGTCGGGCTCCTCCGCCCCGGCGGGGCCCAGGGCGACGCGGCGTGCCTCGTCGATCGCCACGTCAACCAGTTGCGCGGGCGGCAGGGGCATGTGGCGCAGGGTCGCTCCCTCGGCCCGCAGCGCCTCCACCACAGCAGGCCCGGCGTGGTGGTAGAGCGAGGCGATCAGCAGCGCCTTACCGGGCGGCACGGTCTCGGCGATGTGGCGCAGGTCGGCGTCCTTGTAGGCCAGGTTGACCAGGTGCGCGACGCCGGCGCCGAGTAGCCCGCCGCCGAGGCTGAAGAGGACGGCTCCGATGACGCCGAATACCAGCCCGAGCGCGACAATGAAGCCGCCGGCGTTGGCGGGCACGGTGGTCGTGCCCTGGCTAACCATCAGGGCCAGGCTGGCCACCGCTGTGCCGAACAAGCCGCCGACGAGCAGACCGGCCAGGGCGCCGACCAGCGCGCCAAAGAGGCCACCCCGCCCGGTGGTCACGTTCTCGGCCTGCCGGATGCGCGCGCGCCCCTGCTCGTCGCGGGTGACGACGGCGTAGTTGCCAGCGGCGAGGCCCCCGAGGCTACGTCGCAGCCGGCGCAGGCTGCGGGCAGCCCGGCGCGCGTGGGCGGCGTCGCTGCACTCGGCTACCACCAGGTCGCGCTGGCGCGGGTCGACCGGGGGCACATCGAGGGTGACAGGCACACAGGCGCCCGCACGCCTGGCGCCAGCACCGTAGGCCCGCGCCGCGATACTGGCGGCAGTCGGATCGTCGGCGGCGGGCGCGCCGGTCTGGCCAGCCTCACGGGGGCGCATCAGCGTGCCGCCACTCAGCGCCAGTTGGTCGGCGATGGGCGGCCGCTGCGCCGCGCGCACGCGGGTGACCAGCGCCGCCTGGCCGATGTCCAGCTCCTCACCGATGGCGTAGAGCCTGCGGCTGCTGATGCCGAAGTTGATCAGCGCGGCGGCCAGCCCGCCGAGCAGCGCGCCGCCGAGGGCCGAGAGCAGCGCCGTCAGCCCGCTGACGAAGGCCACCACCAGGGCCAGGGCCGTCACCCAGTTGTCGACGCTCGGTGCGGTAGCGAGGCCCTGGCGCGCATCGCCGGCCACCAGGATACCGACGAAGGGCGCCAGCAGCACAGCGCCGAACAATGCGCCGACCACCAGGCCAAAGCGCATACCGTCCCCGGCGCCCAGGTTGCCGTCCTGCTCGAACTGGATACTGTCACGCGCCGGGCGGGTAACGACGGCGATCGACGGAAGGCTGCCCAGCCGCAGCTCCTTCTGGAGGGCGCGTAGCTCGCGCCGCGCCTCACGGGCGCTGGCGGGCCGGTCGAAGAAACAGATGAGCTCGTCTTGCATACTGGCTGCCTGTGTGCCTGCGAGTTGGCCAGCGGCCCGGCGGCGCCGACATTATCTGTGATAGATAATGGTAGTATATGCGAAACAGGCGGCATTTGCACGGCGGGCCGTCCACCGCATCGACACACGCGGGCCCGGGCCGCCCGGGGCCACCCACGCCGCCCCGTGATCCGGCGCCGCCCCGTGGCGGCGTAGAGACGGCCCGGCGGGCCGTCTCTACCGCCGCCGCCCGGTGAGTGCCAGCACGCGCAGGAAGATATTGATGAAGTTCAGGTACAGCGCGAAGGCGCCGTAGAGCGTCGCCTGGCGCGCGCCGTAGGCATCACGGGCCTCAGCGAGGCGGCGCTTGATCTGCTGGGTCTGATAGGCGGTCATCCCCGCGAAGAGCAGCACGCCGCCGATCGAGAGCGCCCAGTCGAGCCAGCCACTGCGCACGAAGAAGAAATTGATCGTCGAGACGAGCAGCAGCCCGAGCAGGCCGAAGAAGAGAAACAGGCCCCAGACCGACAGGTCGCGCTTCGTCACGAAGCCGTAGAGGCTCAGAGCGCCGAAGATGGCGGCGGTTACGAGCAGGGCGGTCAAGATCGCCTGGATCGGGTAGATCAGCGCGATAAGCGAGATGGTCAGCCCGGTGAGCGCCGCGTAGACGACGAAGAGCACCGTCGCCAGTACGGGCGGAAGGCGCAACATCAGCATGCCCAGGACGAGCGCCACCACAAGCTGGAGCCCGATCAGACCGAACATCACCCAGACGCTCGATTGCAGAAACCCGATGAACGCCGGCGTGTTCGCGGCGAACCAGGCAGTGGCGCCGGTGATGCCCAGACCGCCCATCATCCATGCATAGACTCCCGCCATTGCCCGCTGCTCTTCAGTCGCCTGAAATGTCCCAGCGGAAGACACCGATGAAATACTCATGCGTTAACCCCTGATTCTGGCCCACCTGATGATGTGCCGATTTTTGGCACGGTCAGTGAAGCAGGGCTGGTGCAACGTCCGCCCATAGCGGAGGTGGTGCGGCGACTGCGCCGCTACTGAGGTTCGGAGCACAGCTCCGACGACGTTGTATCAGCCCTGGGCAGCGAAGGCCGCAGGAAGGGCAAGCCCTCCTCTGGCAACCTTCTTCTTACCCCGTAAAAGGCCGCAAGCGTAGCTTGCGAGCATTCAGGCAGCAAAAGCCTGCTGCAAGCCGATGACCACGAACGCGATCAGCATGTTCACCACACCGATCATGACGGCGCCAGCAACCGCCCCCACAAAGCCGTTGACCTTCAGACTGGGCAGGATCCTGTCACTGAGCAGGAGCACGACGACGGCAATGGCCAGACCCACGATACCGCTCCAGATGCCCGGGGAGATGCCGGTCGCGACGAACACGCTGCCCAGCAGGAAGTTGATGAGCGTCGTGAGCACGGCGATGACGATTGCCGCCACGATCGCGCCACCGAACCCGGCGACGGTCAAACCAACGTTGAGCTTGCTCACGATCCAGATGGCCAGTGCGCCGAGCAGCGTTTGAAGGACGAGGGCTACGGTGACGCCGATGAGTGTTGCCATATCCATGGATTGGTTCTCCTAACTCCGTATTTCGAATAAGCCGTCCATGCGGCTGCGCCGCACAACACCAGAATGAAGATGGTTATTCCTGGAAAGGCGCAGCCCTCCCACACGCTCCCCTCAGGGAGGGGGTGGGGAAACCCGGTTTCCCCGTATGTTCACCTCAGTCATCCATGCGGCTGCGCCGCACAACGACACGATGAACATAGGTTTTTCTTGGGAGGGCTATGCCCTCCCAAACCCTCCCCGCTGGCGGGTTGTTTCCTGGGAGGGCGTAGGGGCGCGGCGGCGCCGCGCCCCTACGCCCAAACCCTCCCGCGGGCGGGCGATGTTCACCTCAGGGGTTCTTCCCTTCGATCAGGTCGATCAGGATGGGATAGACCAGCTCGATACGCTGTTCGGGGTGGTTCGGGTCAATCACATCGTGGTCGAGGGCCAGATCGGCAGGAAAGGTGAAGCTGCGAACAATCGCGCCGTTGCGGGCCCACAGCGCGCCAAAGGCCGCAGTGGCGCTATTGCTGATCGCCCCGTCCGCGTCGTTGTTCACCAGCACGATCTCGCGGGTCGCCGGCGGGCGGCGTTCGGCGCCATCCTGTACAGCAAAGCTCAGGCGCAGCAGCGCGCCCACGGCATGCACCGGGTAGCGCGGGTAGGCGTAGGGTGGGCCAATCGCCCGCTCGCGCGCTTCGTTGTCCCACCACATGTAAAAGTTCGGCGTCGCCAGGATCGTGCTTGCCGCCGGGCGGATCGAGAAGGGCGGCATGCCCACGATGTGGAACAGGGGCGCGATCAGCACGGCCTGCGCCACATCGTCGCGCTGCTGTGCCGCCCAGGCCGCCAGCGTCCCGCCGGCCGAGAGGCCGGCGACGGTCACCTCTGCGCCGAGGCCCGCAGCAAGATCGAGGCTGCGCGAGGTGAAACGGACAAGCTCGTTCGCGGTCAGACCGGCCAGGTTGTCGGTCAGGCGGTCGGCGTAACCGTGGCGGGGCAGGCGCGGGATGTAGACGGCGTAGCCACGCGCCGCTAGCTGCTCGGCCAGCGGAACGAACTGGGCCGGACAGTTGGTGAAGCCGTGGAAGAAGACCACCACGCGCTCGACGCGCTGACCGGGTGTGTATAGCCGGCTCGCGCAAAGCTGGTTCAGCTCGGGGTTGGCCAGCTCCGCGGCGATCTGATCATTGATGGCCGCGACGCTCGCCGCATAGTCGGCCAGCGGCGCGGGTGTGGCGACCAGGTCGCCCACGAAGAGCGGGCGCGTCCAGACCCAGGTCCCCAGGCTGATGATGAACAGACTGGTTGCGAGCAGGCCGCTGACCATGGTCAGGACCAGCGGGCGGCCACGCAGAACCGCCGCGGCGCTGCGCAGGCGCGGGGTCAGGGCACGCTCCATGCCCGGCGCCAGCGCGATCTGCCCCAGGGCAAGCAGGGCGCCGCTCAGGGCGAGCAGCGGGACCATGAACCACCCGCTGAAGAGCAGCGTTACCAGCGCCAGGATCAGGCCACCTGCGAACCGATCCGCCAGGCTCTCGCCGTAGAACCCGGGAGACGCCAGGCTGTAGACCAGGTGCGAGACCTGGAACACCAGCAGGTAGCCCAGCAGGGCCGTGAGCGCGCCGGCCAGCGCCCCACGGCCCGCACTGACCCGACGCCGGCGTGTGATCAGCAGCCACCAGTTCAGCGCCCCCGCCACGCTGACCGTGACGAACACGATCACACTGGTGACGGTCAGGTCGGCAGCCGGCTTTCCGCCCTGGAAGAGGCGCGCGACGCCGGCTGCCAGCGCACCGAGGGTCAGCCCGGCAATCGCCGTCCAGATGGCGAACGCGGATGTGCGCCGGACGCCGGCTGCCGACACAGCGATGTCTGATCCTGGATGCAAGGCCATTCCCTCTGGACCTTCCCGAACTGATAGCGAATTGGACTCAGGGCGTGACGTTGAGCGCCCTGGCGAGATCGGCGAGGGCCGACTGCTCTTCGGCGCTCACCGGCGTACCGCCGATCCCCAGAAACCCGCCTTCCTTGTTGGCCTCGGCTACCTTTACCGCTGCCTGGTACAGCCACTGGCGAAAGGCAGGCGCCTCGCCGGGCGCTTTGCTGTCGACCAGCGCCAGCGCGGAACCAAGCTCGGACAGGATCACGTCGTTCGACTTCGGGGTGCTCGCGCCCTCGCTGGAAGACGCCGGCTTCTGCTCCTGCATGTCGGCCATCAGATCCTTGATGATCTGCAGGCCCCCGGCGCTTTCCGCTTCGCCTTTCAGGCTGCTGACGACGGCCCACACCTCCTTAATGGTCCCGATCGGACCACCCTTCGATGCCTTGCTAACGTACTCCGCGACCAGCATAGGCAGCTTCGCAACCTGCTGCCACTCCTCCGCGCTAAAACTCGCCTTGCCTGTCATCCTGTTTGCCTCCTTCTACCGAACTTAGCGACCCACAATGAACACCGACCTGAAAGAGCATACTCCGGCGCACTGTCAAAACCGTGTCAGACGCCGGGGCGGCTGCGCCGCGCAACCATCTCAGGGCAAGCAAACCTGGCTCAAACCCCTACGCGCTCCAGGCGCGCGCCGCGTCACACGGGGGGCGTTGCGTCACTGGCTCAGCCTCCACAATCAGCCGCGGCACGAGGTTGTGGCTATAGGCCAGGGCAACGGCCTGCGCCCGACTCTGCACGCCCAGCTTGGCGAAGATCTGGCCACAGTGGAACTTGACCGTCGCGCGGCTCACACAAAGGCGCGCGCCGATCTGATCGTTGGAAAGCCCGCGCGCCAGCAGGTTCAACACCTCGCGCTCGCGGCGCGTGAGCGTTTCAGCCGTTAGGTCGCGTGGCTGCGCTGAGAAGGCGCTGCCCAGGACCTCAGGGGCGAAGACCTGCTGGCCGGCGGCAACGCTGCGCAAGGCCTGGGCCAGGGCCAGCGGCTGGGTGTTCTTGAGCAGAAAGCCCTGCACGCCGGCCGCGAGCGCCTGGCGCACGCTTTCGGCATCGGCCTCCCGGGTGAACACGACCACAGGGACGCACAGCGCGCTGCCCAGCCTGCGCAGCGCCGTGGGCCACTCCGGCCCCAGCTCGTCAATCTCGGCGAGCACAACCGTGGGGGCGCAGGCTACCGCGAGCCGGAGCGCGTCGTTGAGGTCGAAGGCCTCGCCGACCAGGTGAATGTCCGGAAAGGCGGCGAGCAACTGGCGCACACCGGCATGCACAAGCGGCAGGGTGTCGATGGTCAGCACCCGAACTGGCGTCACTTCAGTCATAGCGTGGTCATTCCCCCGTATCAGTCGGTCAGGCGTGCAGCGGATGCAGCGGACGCCTGCGCGCCAACAGCACGACGCAGGGCAAAGGCGCCGAGGGCGCCAAGCAGGGCCACGCCAGTGACCACGAGAAGCCATGCGCCGCCACTGGTGTTGGGCAGTGTCCTGGCGACCAGGATCACCGTGACGTTCTGGGTCGGCGCGCCGCGGGTGATCACCGGAACGATCGTATTGGTGCTGTAACGCACCTGGTCATTCACTTTAATGCTGGCCTCAACGGTGTAGCTGCCATTCTGGTCGATACGGGCCGGGTCATAGGCGATGCTGTAGGCAAGCGGAGGTTGTGCGCCGTTGGTGGCGAAGGACTGCTCGGCGATCACCTCGGGCCCCCGATCGGCCCAGACCCGGGCGATCTGCACGGTCACGACTGCATTGGCCGGAAGGGCGACGCGGTCACGGTAGGTGATGGTCCCGGACACGGTGTTGGCGCCCTGGGCGCGGGCAAGCGCAGGCAGGGCGAGCAGGGCTACGGCAACGGCGAACACCCCGGCGAGACGAACGATCCTCATGGTCTTCTACCTCTAGTGCTAGTGCAGGTGCGGCTGGTCACTGCCTGAAAGATGGGCCTCGGCCTTACGATGAGCGAGGTGGGCTTGGCGGTTGCGTAGGGAGATGCGGGATCAACCAGGACAGGAAGGCATCCTGGCTGCGGGTCTGCAGCGTAAAGCGGCCCGGCCCGGTCAGCTCCGCCACCAGGCCTTCTCCGCTGAAGAGCGTGCTCTTCCAGCCGGCCACCTTCCTGACCTCGTACCCCAGCCGCTCCTCAAAGGTCACCAGGTGACCGGTGTCGACGATGTACTTCTGGCCAGCGGTCAGCTCGACAGCATGGATGGCGCCGTAGCTCGAGACAATCAGGGTGCCGGTGCCGGTGACGCGCAGCATCACCAGACCTTCGCTGCCGAAGAAGGTCTTCGCGCCGGTCCATTTCGTGTCAATCTCGACCCCTTGCGACGCGGCCAGGTAGGCGCCCGACTGGACGAGCAGCGGCTCGCCCTGCAGCTCGATGACCGCGATGTCGCCCGGCAGCGGGGGCGCCAGGGCGATTGTCTGGCCGGCATTGGTGGCGACAAATGTATTGAGGAAGAAGCTCTCACCGCCGAAGAACTTGCGCCCGAGCGACTTGAAGAAGCCACCCGACGCCTCGGTCTTCATCTCGATCCCGTCTGACATCCCAACCATCGCGCCACTTTCAGCCTGAATCGCCTCGCCGGCATCCAGGGTGACCAGTGCCAGCGAGTAGGACGGTTGATAGCGAATGTCTACCTTCATACGGTTCTCCTGATGTGAAAATACGGGGAAACGGGGTTTCCCCACCTGCGGTGAGCCTGTCGAACCGCACCCCTGCCTGTGGGGAATGTTCGAGAGGGCTTCGCCCTCCCACGTCGCTCTCAAAGGGCGCGGTCGCCCGGGCCTTTTCTCTATCTAGCTGAAACAGGATACCCGGGCGTCTTGTCAAGACCTTGTCAAACGGGTATCATAGCTTTCGTATGGCAAGATTGACCCTCAACCTGCTCGGCGCCGTCGCCCTTGAAGTGGATGGCCAGCCGGTGCGTTTTACGCGCCGTGCCGGGCTTGCCCTACTGATCTATCTGGCCTGCAGCGTGCGCCCCCAGCCGCGCGTCACCCTTGCTGCGCTGATCGCCGGCGAGAGCGATGAGTCGAAGGCGGCGATGGCCATCAGCAATGCGCTGCGCGATCTGCGGGCCGTGCTCGGCGACGCCCTCCAGACTGACAAGCAGACGGTGGCGCTTGCCCCGAGTCTCACTATTGTGCTCGATGTGGCCGCCTTCGAGGCCGCGGCGAGCCTGGCGCTCCAGCAGCGCGACCTGGCAGCCCTGCGCGCGGCTGCCGCTGCCTACGGCGGTGAGTTCGCTCGTGGCTTCGTTCTCCGCGATGCGCCCGCGTTTGATGACTGGTTGCACTACGAGCGTGAGCGCCTGCGCGATCAGTACATCCGCGTGCTGGAACAGTTGGCCGATGCCGAGGCCCGCGTCGGCGATCTCCAGGCCGCGATTGCGACGACGCGCCGTCTGCTCGCCGAGGAGCCCTGGCGCGAGGAGGCCCACCGTAGCTTGATGCGGCTGCTGGCCCGCGATGGCCAGCGCGCCGCCGCGCTGCAGCAGTTCGCCCGGTGTCGCGATCTCCTCCAGCGCGAGTTCGGCGCCGAGTTACAACCTGAAACCCTCCAGCTCTACGAGCAGCTTCAGGCCGGCCCGGTCGCCCCGCCCCACAACTTGCCGGCCCGCGCCACGGCCTTCATCGATCGTCCGGCTGAACGCGCTCTACTCACCACCGAGTTGCAGCAGCCTGGCTGCCGCCTGCTTACCATCGTCGGCATCGGCGGCAGCGGCAAGACGCGCCTCGCCCTGGAGGTCGCCGCCGGGTTCACCCGGCCCGCCCTGCCCGACGAACTGGCCTTCCCCGATGGGGTCTTTCTGGTAACGTGCGATGAGGCTGACCGGGCCAGCTCCGGCGAGGTGCAGCCACTTGCCCACTCGGTCCTGCGCAGCCTCAAGCTCACGGTCGAGCCAGGCGCCGATCCACAGACCGTCCTGCTGCGCTGGTTGGCCGCGCGCCGGCTGCTGCTGATCATTGACAACGCCGAGGTGGAACCCGCAGTGGCATCGCTGGTCAGTGCCATCCTCGCCGCGGCGCCCGCTGTGCGCGTGCTGGTAACCTCGCGGGTGCGGCTGCGGCTGACGGCGGAGTCCGTCTTCGACCTGGGCGGCCTGAGCCTGCCCACCGGCCCTGAGGATCTCCCGGGTAGCGGCGCAGGCCAGCTCTTCCTGGAACGAGCGCGAGCGGTACACCTGCAGAACCCGCCGGGAATCGATGATTACCCGCACATCGCGCGCATCTGCCGGCTGGTCAACGGGCTGCCGCTGGCGATCATCCTCGCCGCCGGGCGCCTGCGGGCGCTCGATTGCGCGGAGATTGCCGATGAGCTTGCCCATAGCCTGCACCTGCTGGAGAGCGACGAGGCTGATCTGCCGGCACGGCAGCGCAGCCTCGAGGCGGTGATCCGCTGGTCATGGGCCCGACTCGCCCCCGAGGAGGCCAGGGTTCTGCGGCGCCTGAGCATTTTTTCCGGCACGTTTGATCGCGCGGCGGCCCGGGCAGTGGGCGCTTGCACCTCCGCGGTGCTGGCGACACTCACCGACTCTGGGCTACTCACCCGCGCTGGCGATCGCGCCTACAGCCTGCATCCGCTGGTGCGTCACATCGCTGCTGAGGAACTGGCGCAGGATCCCGACGAGCAGGCACAGGTCAGGCTACGGCACGCCAGCCATTTCACCCGATTCGTCAGCACCGTGGCCGAGCGGGCGGGTCGTGATGTGGGCACAGTCTACGATCTGATCGACTGCTGGAGCGACCTGACCAGCGCCTGGGGCTGGGCCGTTGCCCAGGGCAACCGTGAATTCATCGCGCGGCTGCGCCCGGGGATGGCCCAGCTCTGGTACGCCCTCGGCATGTTCCAGGAGGGATGCGCGCAGCTCGAACGGGCCGTGACGGCCCTGGGCGGGACAGGAGTGCCGTCAACGGGAGAGACCGCCGACAGGTCGGAGATCATCGAACTGCTGCTGGCCGCGGCCTGGCTCCACGTGCACCAGGGCAACGCCGAGCAGGCGCTCGCGGCGATGGAGCGGGCGCGCGCTTGCGCCCCCGCAGGCGACGAAGCCCTGGCGGCGCGGATCGACCAGCTCCAGGGCAACCAGTTCTACCTCAGAACGCGCTACCGTGCCGCCCGCCCGCTGCTGGAGCGCGCCCTCGCTACGGCGATCCGGCGCCAGGACGAGCGGGGTGAACTGGCGATCAGAAGCCTGCTCGCGCGCCTTGCCTGGCGAGGGGGCGACCTCGAACTGATGCGCGCCACGGTTGCAGCCACCCGAACACGCTTTGACCAGCGCGAGCCGTCGCTCGACCTGATCCTGCTGTGGTACGCCGAGGCCCATTTCGCGGCGGAGACAGGCGATCTGACGCCGGCCCGGGTCTTGCTTGAGCAGCGCTCCGTCCGGGAGCAGGCCCCCGAACATTTCCAGTTGCGCTTCTGGCACTGGTCACTCCAGATCGTGGTCGCCATGGCTGAGGGGCGGCTGGCCGATGCCGAGGAGCAAGTTCAGCACGCCAGGCGCTCCGCCAATGAGACGGTCCATGGCTTCATCAGCGTCCACAGCGCGACTATCATGGGCGACGTCTTGCTTGCGCAGGGCGCGCTCGAGGAGGCCGATACGGCCTATGTCCAGGCGCTACATGGCGCCATCAAGCTGGACATGCCGCGCCAGCGCTGCGTGGCGCTGCTTGGCCGGGGCCGTTGCGCCGAATGGCGCGGCGACGCGGCCCCGGCCCACGCGCTTGCCAGCGAGGCGCTACGGATCGCCTGCGACGAGGCCTATCAGCGCCTCCAGCCGAAAGCGCACCTGCTGCTGGGACGCAGCCTGACGGGCCTCGGGCGGCACGCTGAGGCCGCCGCGGCCTTCGCCCAGGCGCGGGCCGCTGAAGAGGGCGCTGGCCACTATGTGCTGGCCGCCGAAGCCGCGGTTGCCGAGGGGCACGCGCTGCTCATGCAGGGCGACCCCCTCGCGGCCCGGCAGTGCCTTGAGCCCTATCTGTCGCTGCTGCTCGGTGGCTCGCTGATTGGCGCCGTAGAGCCGGTTTGCACGCTACGTAACGCCGCCGAGGTGCTGCGCGCAGCCGATGACCCACGCGGCGTACAGCTCCTCACCCGGGCGCGCAACGAGCTTGAGCTGCGCGCCGCCCTGGTGCGGCCCGAGCGCCGCGCGGCCTTTCTGCGCGCCATCCCCGCCCATTGCGGGCTGCTGCGTACTGCTGAGTCGGTGGCCGGCTAATACCAATTACCGTTGATGATGCCGCATTGCTTAAAGCGGTTTCAGGCGTTGTACTGCCCGGCGTGGCAATCCACAATCCAAAATCTAAAACCAAAAATGGTATTACCCCAACGGCATCTACCAGTTGAACCTGGCCTCACTCACCACTGAGCCGATGCTTGTCGGCGAGTTCAGCTACGAGTATCCCGCCTGGCGCCCTGAATGATGCCGAGACTCAGCGCTCCGCCACAGACAGGGGCGTGTCGCGCACGTGCCTCAGAAAGCTCAACAATAGCCAGGCGGCAAAGAGGGAACCGGGCTCCTCCCCACAGGGAGGGGTTGGGGAAACCCGGTTTCCCCATTTCCCAACCGCTGTTGGGAGCGGCTGGCATTCCCACAGGCAGGGGAATGGGGAAACCCGGTTTCCCCATTTCCCAACCGCTGTTGGGAGCGGCTGGCATCCCCACAGGCAGGGGGATGGGGAAACCCGGTTTCCCCATCTGTTCACCTCAGTGATGGATCGTATGTTCGAGGACCAGGGCCATATGCGCTCTCCGGGTGTCACCGTGCGCTGCCACGGCGCGCTGAACGACTTCCTGCCCCGCGCACAGCGGGGCCAGCCCGTCACGTTGCCCTGGTCCGCCCACGAAAGCGTCAAGCACCTGGTCGAGGTGGCCGGCGTGCCCCACCCGGAGATCGCCGCGCTGACCGTCAACGGCGTGCCGGCGCGTTTCAACGAGCGGGTTGCCCCCGGCGCCGTCATTGATGTCTACCCGCACGAGGATGCGCCAGCGGGCGAGCCCCGGCCCACCACGCTGCGCTTCGCCTGCGACGTGCACCTGGGGCGCCTGGCCGCCTACTTGCGCATGCTCGGCTTCGATACCCTGTATCGCAATGACCAGAGCGACACGGAACTGGTGGCGCTTGCCAGCGCGGAGGAGCGCGTGCTGCTCACCCGCGATGTGCGGCTGTTGATGCGGAGCGCGGTCACCTATGGCGCGTTCGTGCGCGCCACCACCCCTGAGGCCCAGTTGCGCGAGGTTGCGCGACGCTACGATCTGCGGGCCAGCGCGCAGCCCTTCCGGCGCTGCATCCGCTGCAATGGCCTCACCACGCCGGTGGCGAAGGCGGAGGTCCTCGACCAGCTTCAACCCAGGACCCGACGCTACTACGACGAGTTCTGGCGCTGCCAGACGTGTGGACAGATCTACTGGCGCGGCTCCCACGTGCAGCGGATGCAGGCGCTGATTGACCGGGCCCTCGCGTAGGCGACAGGGAGGCTGAGCCGCCTCCCTGCGCCCCTTCCGACTCCAGAACCCAGCGCTCGTAGGACGCCCCTACGAGCTGACCTCCTGGCCGGCCAGGAACCCGAGCAACAGCCCGTGGAAGCGTTCCTGGGCCTCGATCTGGGGGAAGTGGCCACAACGCGGAATGATCACCACCTGCGCGCCGGGGATGGCCTTCTGCGCCTCCTGAGCATACCGCGCCGGGAATAGACGATCCTCGGCCCCCCAGACGATCAGCGTTGGGCAACGGATGGCCGACAGGCGCGGCCACAGGCCGCTGCCCTTGAGATCGTTGGCCTCGTAGTTACGGCTCAGGGCCAGCATGGTCTGGCGCACCTGCGGATCACCGAGGGTCTCGCGTCCACGGGCGACCAGCTCGGGGGTGACGAAGCGCGCCGGGTCGGCAAAGGCGGCCCCGAGTTGCATGCGGATCACTGCGGGGAGCGCAGAGAGCGAAAGAATAGCCTCCCCCAGGAAGGGCAGCGCGCCGCCTTTACGCATAAACAGCGGCAACTGCATAAAGCCCTCACTGTCGGCGATAAGCAGCCGCGAGACGCGGGCGGGGTGGAGCACCGTCGTCGCCAGGGCATGCTTGCCACCCATCGAGTGCCCAACCACAGCGGCAGATGGTACCCCCAGAGCGTCGAGCACACCCGCATTCAGATCGGCGTAGCGCTGCAAGCTGTAGGCCGCGCCCCCCGGCTTATCCGAGTGGCCGAACCCCAGCGCATCGGGAGCGATCGCCCGGTACCCCTGCCCGGCCAGGCAGGCGATGGTGGGGCGCCAGTCGTCGGCATTCACCAGGAAGCCGTGCAGGAGCAATACCGCCGGCCCTTCACCCGCCGTGAGCACCCGCAGGCGCAAGCCATCCACCGTAACCGTTGTTGCCTCGATGCCGACCTGTTCCTTCAGATTGTGCATGGTCCAACCCTCCGTTGGGATGCGCGCAGACCACGCGCGTGGATTGGCCCGCTCCTCCAGCCCTGACAGGGCCAACACAGGTCTCCTGCCAGGCTGCGTCACGCACCCTCGGCCCCCCGACGCCCCGTGGCGCCGGGAGGTTGCCGACGGTCGCCAGACACGCTTGCGGAGGCAGCAGGCGCGCCCGCTCTATTGTAGCCGCTCCGTCCGGCCATAGAGGCGCAATTCGCAAACCGCCAGTGACGAGATCTCTCCTTTCCACGCCTCCACAGCTCCATAAGAATGGGGGAGCCCCGGGCTCCCTATACTCCTCTCCGCGGGGAGGGTCGCCTCCCACGAACAACTATGCTCATTCTGGCGTTGTGCAGCGCCTCCTCAAGAGAGTCTGGTATAATACCAACTACCGTTGATGATGCCGCATTGCTTAAAGCGGTTTTAGGCGTTGTGCTGCCCAGTGTGGCAATCCACAATCCAAAATCTAAAACCAAAAATGGTATAATACCTGGTATCCACTCACCTTCAATCCCGGTCCACACACCACCCGCCGCTTCCACTGGCACGCGCCGGAGGCTCAGGGCGGCATTCTGCCCGTTGCGCCAATCCTGCCAACGGGCGTGGAAAGGAGACGGATCCATGGGTGATTCCTGTCAGGTGCTGGTGCTCTACGATCACGGGGATTTGCTCGCCGCGCTGGCCGAGGAAGTGGCCGCCGGAGCGCGCGACGTACCCGGGGCCATGGTGTTGCTCCGCAAGCTCCCCGACGCCTCACGCGAGGATCTGCTCGAAGCCGACGCGATTATCATCGGCACGCCGAACTGGACCGGTATCAAAGGCTCGCTCAAGCGCTGGCTGGATACGACGGGCGATATGTGGGAGGAGGGATTGCTCGCGGGCAAAATCGGCGCAGCCTTCACCACCAGCGCCGGGCGGCATTCCGGCACCGAGTTTACGCTACTCAACGTGTTGCACTGGCAGCTTGGCAGCGGGATGATCATCGTCGGGCTGCCCTGGACGCCAACAATGGAGCGCTCCGGCTCCTACTATGGCGCTACCGCCATCGGCGGCCTGACCGACGAGGATCGCCTCCAGGGCCGCGCGCTGGGCCGGCGCGTGGCCGAGATCGCGCAGCGGCTCAAGGGTTGAGCGGAGGCAGGCGAGGCGTGGGGAAACCCGGTTGCCCCTTCCCCCAACTACCGGTGGGCGCCCCTGACGCCCCGGCAGGCAGGGGCATGGGGAAACCCGGTTTCCCCATATACTCACACTGGGATCTGCAATCCCAAAATCTAAAATCTAAAATCTAAAATCGCACTACTGGCCCGCAGCCTGCCCGAGCGCGCCGGCAACGAGCGCTGGGATGGCTGTCGCCACATCCTCGCGGATAACCACGTCGGCCTGTGGGTCCAGGTAGGTCTCCTCGAGGTTCACGATGATCAACCGGGCGCCACGACGCGCGGCGATCAGCGGCAGGTCGCACACAGGCGCCACTTCGAGCGAGGTCCCGGCTACCAGCAGCAGGTCGCACTGTTCGAGGAGCGCGTGTGCCAGCCAGAGCAACCCCCGCGGCAGCCCCTCGTCGAAGAGCACGACATCGGGCTTGAACACCCCGCCGCACGAGCAGCGTGGCGCGCGCCCCTGGCGGATCACCGGCAGCAGGTTCTCGCCGGGCGCCTGCCGCTCGCACTCGAAGCAGGTTGCGCTCCGCAGGTGCCCGTGGAGTTCGTACACCCGCCGCGACCCGGCCTGCTGGTGCAAGCCGTCGATGTTCTGGGTTATCACCCCCGTCACCCGACCGGCAGCCTCGAACTCGGCGATGGCCACATGGGCCGCGTTTGGACGCGCCGCCACGATGGGGTCAATCAGGCCGTTGAGCCAGCGGTAGAAACCATCGGGATCGTGCCGGAAAGCGCGCAGCGAGGCCACTTCAGAGGGATCGCTGCGGGCCCACAGGCCGTCCGGGCTGCGAAAATCGGGAATGCCGGAGGGACGACTGAAGCCGGCTCCGGTCAGAACCACCACTCGCTGTGCTTCTGCTGCCAGTTGAATTGCTCGCTCCAGCCTCGTGTTCATAGGTTGCCCTGGCCCTTTCCCATCAGCCGTCTATGCGGCTGCGCCGTACAACACCAGAGTGAACTTGGTTATTCCTGGGAGGGCTACGCCCGCCCAGCCCCTCCCCTCACGGCGGGGCGGGGGGAACCCCGGCTTCCCCCTATGGTCCCCACAGCATGAACTTGGTTATTCCTGGGAGGGCTACGCCCGCCCAGCCCCTCCCCTCACGGCGGGGCGGGGGGAACCCCGAGTGCCCCCTACGGTCCCCGCAGCATGAACTTGGTTATTCCTGGGAGGGCTACGCCCTCCCAGCCCCTCCCCTTACGGCGGGGCGTGGGGAACCCCGGCTTCCCCCTATGGTCCCGGCAGCAGGTGTCAGTTGTGGATCACTTGCCTCCCGCGCCGCGGTTGAGCAACCCCAGAGCCAGCGTTATGCCCGGGTCATCGGCAGCGCTGAAACGGGTCCAATCATCAAGGGTCACAATGTCGGGTTGCACCCCGGCGCCTTCGAGCCAGGCGCCGGTGGAGAGTTCAAACGCCTCCTGGGCTACCCAGAGACGGGCGCCGCCACTCAGATCGTAGGCATAGATAGTCTCGGTATTGCCCGCCGTCGGCGCGCCCACGACCACGGCGCCGGCCTGCTGTTGCAGCACCGCTGCCATCACCTCGGCGTAGGAGGCAGTGTTCGCGTCTACCAGCACCACCAGGGGCAGGCCGCGCAGATCAGGCGCCACCCCTGGCTCAATCGTCAGCGGCGTGTCCCCCGCCCGGCTGATGAAGCGCCCCACCTCACCCTGCACAAAGTGGCCGAGAATGCCGGTCATAACATCGCGCCAGCCGCCCGGGTTGCTCCGCAGATCAATGATCAGACCGCGCAATGGCGCCGCGCTGACCAGACCGGTCAGCGCCTCGCCGACCTGAGCGTGCATATCACTCACCCAGAGGGTTGTCACCCCCAGGTAGCCAATCTCGCCGGGCAGGCGCAGCGTGGTCGGGCCGATCCGTCCTTCGACCCGCTGCCGGATGATCACCACATCGCGGTTGGCTTCGCCAGGGCGCGCGACGGTCAGACGCACCTGGCTACCCTCTGGCCCCTGAATATCGCCCTGAGAATGCAACACCCCGTCAATAGCCACAATCCGGTCGCGGGCCCGCAGACCGGCCCGGTCGGCGGGACTATCGGGGAAGACGTGCTGAATGAGGAGCGCGTCACCGAGCGGCAACACGATGACTCCGATGCCCACCTGCTCCTCGCGCCCGCTGGTCAGCACATCCTGACGCTGAGCATCGCTCGGGGGCAGAAAGCGCGAATGCTCATCCCCCAGGCGACCCACCATCTCGACCATCAAGGCGAAGAACTCCTCATCATCGGCCGCGGCCTCGACGCGCGGCGCGAACTCCTCGCGCGTCGCCGCCCAGTCTACGCCGCGAAAGTCGGGGTAGAGATACTGCTCGTTGATCGTGCTCCAGACCTCGTTGAAAATCTGCCGGCGGAGCGCGACGGACAGTGGGGGGGCCTCCTCCACCGACGCGGGCGTGGGCGCAGGCGGCGTGGGTGAGGGAGCAGGCGTAGCAGTGACCGCAACCGCCGTCGGCGATGGAACCAGCGTTGCTGCCGGCACAACGGGGATAGGGGTTACTTCTGGCGTCGGCGGCGCCAATGCGCTGCGGGCTGCGCAGCTCGCGGCAAAGAGCGCCAGGCCTGCGAGCATGCCCAGCGTCCCCGAGATACGGATCATATTTAATCCAAAAACGCAGAAACTTTTCACGCCAGGCCCCATGCGCGGAGCGCACAACGCGGAATGAAAATACGTGTTCTTGGGAGGGCTTCGCCCTCCCAAACCCTCCCCGTGGGCGGGTTATTTCCTGGGAGGGCTTCGCCCTCCCAAACCCTCCCGTACATGGCCTATTTTCACCTCAGATACCTATGCGGCAAAGCCGCACCCTACCAGAATGAAAACAGGTTTTTTCTTGGGGGCGCAACGCTACAGTGCCCTGGAGCGCAACGCGCGACGATCATTCCGTCGCGAACGCCGCGGCGAGCACCTGCCCGGCCAGTTGGGCGCCGACGCTGCTACCCTCGCCGCCGCTCTCCACCATCACCGCCACCGCGTAGCGCGGGCCATCGAGGGGCGCGACTGCCAGGAACCAGGCGTGCGGTATGGCGCCCGGTACGTGCTCGGCCGTGCCCGACTTACCGCCTACCGGAATGCCCGGCACAAAACCGCTTACACTACTGCCAAAGCCATAGCGCGCCACCGCCCCCATAGCGGCAAGCATCGTCCGGGCCGTCTGCGGCGACATCGTCCGGCGGAGTTCCCGGGGCCGAAACTCGCGGATCGTTCCCCCATCGGGCCGGCTGATGCGCTGCACCAGGTACGGCTGCATCATCACCCCGTCATTGGCAACCGCCGCGGCCACCAGGGCCATCTGGAGCGGGGTGACCAGCAATTGCCCCTGGCCGTAACCGGTATCGGCCAGGGCGCGCGGGTAGTTCAGAAAGCCCGGGTCCACATACAACAAACTCTGCGAAGTGGGCAGTTCGGTGAAAGCGGGATAACTGCTGGCCGTGCGTTGCGGCGGAAGAATATCGAAGCGGCGCGCCACGTCACTCATCAGATCCGGCCCCAGGCGCACGGCATACTGAGCAAACGCTGTGTTACAGGAGAAAGCGTAGACCCGTTCGAGATCGGAAGGGATTCCGGTCAACGAGGCCAGATCGGCGACAGCGTTAGTCACCGGCGGCGCCCCCTCCTGGGGTAGGTAGCTTTCCGGGCAGGTAATCTCCGCGGGCCGTCCGGCCTGGGGGTGCTCCAGCGCCCCGATAGCCGTGACGGTCTTGAAGGTTGACCCGGGCGGATAGACGCCCTGCGTAGCCCGGTTGAGCAACGGCTGGCCCGCGCCATCGGCGGTCAACTGCGCCCAGTAGGCGCTGATACGCTGGTTCTCGGCCTGCCAATCGGGGGCGGCCGGGTCAAAGCTCAGCCCGCGCGGGTCGAAGCCCGGGCTGCTCACCAGGGCCAGGATCGCCCCCGTCCGCGGGTCCAGCACCACCACCGACCCCGCGCGCCCGCCGAGCGCGGCTGCGGACCGGGCCTGTAGCTCGGCGTTGAGGGTCAGCGTGAGGTTATTGCCCTGAGGAGCGCCGCCGAGGAAGCGTTCGCGCAGCCGCGCCCACTCATTACCCCGCTCGCCGGTCAAATACTCGGCGTAGGTGGCCTCCAGGCCGCTCTGACCGTACCGGGTGCTGAAAAAGCCCACCACATGGCTAAAGGCCCGCGGATCGTAGCGCTCGGCCAGCGGATAGGTTCGGCGAGCGAAACCGGCCGCCGGTTCGCTTGCCACCAGCGCCTCGCCGCGGCGATCGGACATACTCCCGCGCAGGATGCGCTGCGAAGCCAGCACGGGGCGCACATTGCTGGTCGTGCGGCCATCGGGCGAGGTGGCAACGAACGAGCTGATCGCCTCGGCCTGCACGACCTGCTGGCGGAGAAGCTGCAGGCTCAGCAGCGCGAAGCCGACGAGCACCACCAACCCCAGATGATACACGCTGCTCGTCAGGCCGCGCCGGAGTGGCGGTACAGTGATGCGCGCCGCAAGCCAGAGGAGCGGACCGGCGGCCCAGAGGCAGATCAGCCAGCGCACCTCAGACTCGACCGGCTGGATGAGTCCGTACCCGATCAGCCCCACGGCTCCAATCACGCTCAACGTTCGCAGCGCAGCTCGCGCCGTCATGGGTACTTATGCCATTTCAGATTGCTGATAGTCACAGTGGCGTTCCCATGCGCCCTGACTGGAGCGGGGATGGGCTTATTTCCAGGTGGATTATACCAAATCGAGGGGCAGACTGGCGCGCACCGTGACCCCGCCGCTCTCGCCCTCGAAGACCTCGAGGTTTCCATCGAACTCGGCGAGGCGATAGCGCACCGCGCGCAGGCCGTGCAGACCGGGGCGTTCGTAGGTGCCATCGAGGAGACCAACGCCATCGTCCTGCACCGTGAGCGAGACGCTATGCTGTTCGTAGGCGAGGATCACAACGGCGCTGTGGGCGCGGGCGTGCTGCTGCACATTCTGGAGAGCCTCCTGAGCCACGCGCAGAAGCACGGCGTGCTGGGCGGCGCGCAGGCGGCGGGCGGCGCCCCTGCAACTCACCTGCACATCGAGGCCGCTCTGTTGCGCAACCAGGCTTCCAAGGCGCTCGAGGGCTGCGCCGAGGGCGACCTCTGGTGTTGGGGGGAGGTCGTAGAGCAGCCGACGCGGAGCGGCAGGATGCGGCTCGGCAGCGGTGCGCGTGGCCAGCGCCGGCGCAGAGGAGGTGAGATTGGCGCCGGTCTCTCCCGGGGTTACGCTACGCTGGAGATCGGCCAGGCGCAGGGTTGTGGTAGAACGGTCAGGACCCTTACTGTGAGCAGGGCCGGAGGCCCCCGCCGTGCTGAGGGAACGCAGAGACCCCGTTTCCGCATCGCCGTCGCGCTCTACCACCCGCCCCAGGAGGACCCAGGTCGCGGCGAAGATCAGGGGCGCGCTGACGCGAACGGCGAGCGCCAGGGGCGCCAGGGTGGCGCCAAAGGCCCGGTTAATCGTCACGAGGCCCAGAAGATCCATCCCAATGAAAGTCAGGGCGCTCACCAGCGCGCCCCGCCAGCCAAACATCAGCGCAGGCAGCACCAGCGCGCCGAGGGCGTAGGGCAAGAACGGCAGCGCATGGCTCTCACTGAGCCACAGCACCGCCGCGCTGGCCGCCAGATCAAGTAGTAGCACGGCTGGACGACGCCGGAGCAGGCGCACATAACCCTGGGCCAGCGCCGTCGCCAGCACATTGATGACACCGAGCAACAACAGCAACCCGGCTTCCCGCGGCAATAACTCCGCGGAACGGCCAGGGACGGTCAGGGTGAGCGCGGCCACGCCCCAGGCTATCCAGCGATAGCCGAAAAATGCGACGTGGTCGCTGAGACGAACGCGCCACTCTGCTGCCGGTCGCTTCACACGCTTCCCTTTCCCGGACACGACGCCGTGGCGGCGGGGAATGTCAGGCCAGTGGCTGTCGAGGGTAGAAATCCACCCACAGTTTAGCAGAAAGACCCCTTCCCGGCAACCTGAAAGCGGCTCATGAGACAGGATTATTATCGCAATGCCACATAGATAATTACCGTAAACAAACCCGCGCCGATCAGGCCGTACTCCACCAGGAGCCGGCGTTGCACCTGACCGGCCCCCAGGTGTTGCAGAAGGCTGACCGCCACATAGAAGATCACCAGGAGCACCGCGCCGGCAATGAGGAAGCTGGTGGCCCAGTAGTTCAGCGCCCACAGCGCCTCGGCGAGCATCAGCCCCACCACGGCTGAAAGGAGCAGACGGTTCGCGGCAGGCGTGAAGGCCAGCAACCCGTACGACAGCAACGTGGCTGTCGCGCCGGTCAGCGTCGCCGAGTAGAGTGTCCGATAGCGAGTATAATAGATGGCGCTGAAGCAGCCAAAGGCCAGAAAATAGCCAATCACCTGCAACACGGTCTGCGCCCGCCGGCTGATCGCCGGGTCACGGTCAAGGGCGTAGTGCTGGGCAATCAGCACCGCCAGCAACAGGCCGCCTGCCACGACCAGCGCCAGCGCGAAGGCCAGCCCTTGCCAGGCCTGCCCGAACAGGCGGAAGAAGGCAAACGAGCCGATAACGCTGAACGAGGGCAGCATCCAGAAAGCCGGCGCAATCTCGACGCGCGCTATACCCAGGTTGGCCACAGGCAGGGCGCGGTGCTGCATCTGCGGGTGCGAGCGGATCAAGACATCGGCCCCGGCGCTGGTGATGATCATCAGCGAGGCGATCAGGAGCCACGAGATGCTGATTGTCGGCAGATCGCCCCCCAGCACGATCCGCAGCGTGTTGGGGTTGCCGTCAATCAGCAGGATCACCGCCAACCCGATGAGCACAACGAAGACCAGGGAGACGATACGGTCGTAGCGCGGCGCTACAGAAGGCGCAATCACGGGGAACCTCTACCTCAGTTATGTGCCCGCGCTGCCGTTGCAGGGAACGTGTCCGGGGGCCTGCGCCGCCCCCACCCCCCGCCAGAAGCCAGTTGACCACGGAGCGCTATGCACAGATTGACTGTGCATTTACTTGACAAACGGTTGACAATAGAAGTTTTACATGCTATATTTCGAAGTGTTAAGGAATTACATTGCTGCAATCGGAACTGTGCAGCGCCTGTGTCTCTCACCTCGGCTCCGGGTCTCCCCCGGTGCTTGTTGAAGGCAGGAGCAAAGGTTATGAGCCTGCAACCGGATAGCTCCTCGACCGACCTGGTTTCCACTGAGCTTGAGGCCTACACCCTCCTCCGCCAGGTCAATTCGATGATGGACATCTACAATCGCTATGACTTGCGCAGCGAGGATCTCACCGTTCCTCAGTTCATGATCCTCAATTATGCCACGCCTGAAGGTGTCCCGCTCAGCGAGATCAGCGCGCGCATGCTCTGTGATAACAGTAACCTGACCGGTATCGTTGATCGCCTGATCAGCAAGGGCTACGTCACGCGCCGCAACGACCCTCAGGATCGTCGCGTCAGCCTCATCTGCATCACTCCCGAAGGCGCCGACAAGCTCCGGCGCATCAAGCCGCGCCACCACGCCCGTGTCAGCCGCCGGATGCGAACGCTGTCCGAGAGCCAGGTTCAGGAGTTGCGCGATCTACTCCAGCAACTCTTCCAGGGCCTGCGCGAACGCACACCCGACGAAGATACACCCGAACCGCGCTGATCTGCCGTGCGGGCGGCGTTGCTCGACGTTCATCACGCGGAGCAGCAGCGCCGCCACCGGGGCATTCGTTCACCTGTCCCTTGCCGGGGCGCCCCTTCGAAGGGTATCATCAGACTGTCGCGTGCACGGTATGCGAGGATCACAGCGCCCGTGCTCGCATAGCTGCCTGATTGGCGCGCATCCCTGGAAGAGTCAAGCAAACCGTTCGCATTCGTTTATTCGTTTCCCATTCGCTGGCCCATTTAGACGCGTTGCTACCTCAGCCATCCGTGCGGCTGCGCCGCACAACATCAGAATGAACATATTTGTTCCTGGGAGGGCTACGCCCTCCCAAACCCTCCCGCGGGCGGGCTAT
>CAKZKA010000122.1 GCA_937120965.1 uncultured Chloroflexota bacterium | reverse complement strand
CCCCCTCCCTGAGGGGAGGGTTTGGGAGGGCGCAGCTCTCCCAGGAACGTTCGCCTTTTCATCGGGCGTTGTGCGCCTGGCAAGTGGCGCCTGATGTGCCCACAGGGGCAACCCGGTTGCCCCTTGTGGGCACGTCAGGGCAGGGGGGCGTCAGTTTCGCCCCGCCTTCACGGTGGCCCCATGGCTGAGGAGCACCTCCCCCTGAGCGAGCCTGACCCCCCACCGCAGCCGCAGCGCGCCTACCCGGCCTGGCCGCTGGGTTGCGCGGTGGCCGGGCTGAGTCTGCTGCTCATGGTGAACGCCTTCGGGTTGTTCGGCATCCTCGCCGCTGCGGGCGGCGCGCCCCGCTGGCTAGCTCTGGGCGCGCCGTTGTTCTTTAGCTTGCTGGCGCCCCTGGCACAGATCATCGGCTGGTGGTTTGCGCGCCGCCATAACCCCTACGCTGCCCGTGTGCTGCTCTGGAGCCTCGCTCTGACCCTGGCGTTCGGAGCAATCATCACCGTTGTGTTGAATGTGATAGATGCTTTGACCCTGAGGTGAACATAGCCCGCGCGCGGGAGGGTTTGGGAGGGCGCAGCCCTCCCAAGAATACATATTTTCATTCTGGTGTTGTGCGGCGCAGCCGCATGGACGACTGAGGTGAAAACACGGGGAAACCGGGTTTTCCCAGGCCCCTGCCTGTGGGGGCGCCAGCCGCTCCCACCAGCGGTTGGGACACGGGGAAACCGGGTTTCCCCAACCCCCTCCCTGGCGGGAGGGTTTGGGAGGGCTGCGCCCTTCCAAGAAAAACCCATGTTCATCTTGTGATAGGAACAGCGGGGAAAGCCGGTTTCCCCTTACCAAAGGTCCCTGTTGGTCCCTGTTAGACATCAGAACTGGTAAGCTCAGTACCCGCGCATGCACAGTACCTTCTGACTATTGTCGTTCCGCATCCTACGACCTATACTGCCAACACGTAGAGCAGCGCCTCTACGAACGATACTCGCAACAGAAGGGAGGTGAAACAATGCTTCGCAGCTTCTTCGCCAAGGAAGAGGGCCAGGGTCTGGTCGAGTATGCGCTCATTCTCGTGCTGATCGCCATTGTAGTTATCGGTATTCTGACGCTGCTCGGCAACCGCGTGTCGCAGGTCTTCTCGCAGATCAACAGCGGTCTGAGCCGCTAAGCTGGTGTCCGAACCAGTTATCCAACCTACGTACGCCTGTCGGTTCAACGTTCTACCCTTCAATCTAGCTCACACACAGGAGTACAACCGATGCTTCGCAGCTTCTTCGCCAAGGAAGAGGGCCAGGGCCTGGTCGAGTACGCGCTCATTCTTGTCCTGATCGCTATTGTTGTTATCGGTATTCTGACGCTGCTCGGCAACCGCGTGTCGCAGGTCTTCTCGCAGATCAACAGCGGTTTGAGCCGCTAACCTCTTCACATCGGTTCGTTGCCAGGCGCCCCGCCGACGTTCGGCGGGGCGCTTTGCGTTGGAGCGCGATCGGCGCGCCTGTGCGCGCCTTGCGATCTAGCGCTCGTCATGACTCCCGCCGGGAGGACGCCGCTCTCCCGGCGGTGGCGCCCTTCCAACCGGTGCTACAATAAGGCAATCTGGCCCCGCAGTGACATAAGGATCACCGGTGAACGACTATTCGCGCAAATGGTGGGCGCTGGCGGCAGTGGGCAGCGGTGTGCTGCTCTCCACGATAGACGGCTCGATTGTCAACATCGCCCTGGGCACCCTCGTCGGCGCGTTCAACAGTAACCTCAACGTGGTCGAGTGGGTGATGCTGGCCTACCTGCTGACCATCTCGTGTTTGCTGCTGTTGATGGGCCGGCTGGGGGATATGTTCGGCAAGCGCCGGGTGTATGTCATCGGGTTCGGGATCTTCACGCTGGCATCGGCGCTGTGCGGGCTGGCTCCCACCGTCGGCACGTTGATCGGCTTTCGGGTACTGCAGGGAGTGGGCGCGGCGATGATCCAGGCGGTCGGGCCGGCCTTGCTCGTTGCGGCGTTTCCTCAGAGTGAGCGTGGCACGGCGCTGGGCGCTATCGGCTCTTTTGTGGCGGCGGGCATTCTGATCGGCCCGGCTCTTGGCGGCGTGTTGCTGCGCTATGTTGGTTGGGAGGCGATTTTCTTCGTCAATGTTCCGCTGGGGATGGTGGGTATCTGGCTCACCCTGCGTAGCATCGCTCCCGATCGCTCGCCAGCGCGCGGGCAGGTGTTCGACGTGGTTGGCGCGCTGTTGCTGATGGCTGCCCTGTCAGGGCTGCTGCTCGCCCTCACCGAGGGGCCGATCTGGGGCTGGAAGGATCTGCGCATCGCCGGGCTGTTCGTCCTGTTCGCTGTGGCCGGGGCGGGTTTCGTGGCCTGGGAGCGCCGCTTTCCCCATCCGATGATCAGTCTACGCATGTTTCGCTCGCCGGCTTTTTCACTCAATCTGCTGGCAAGTTTTCTGCTTTTTCTGGGCCTGGCATTCAATCTGATCCTGACCCCGCTCTTTCTGCAGTTTGTGCTCGATCTCGATCTGCAAACCACGGGACTGGCGCTGATGGGTTTGCCGCTGGCGCTCTCGTTGAGCGCGCCGATCAGCGGGCGCCTCTCCGACCGCATCGGGCCGCGGGTGCTCACTGTAGCCGGCCTGCTGATTACCGCGGCCAGTTTGATCGGGCTGAGTTTTGCTGCCACCGGCACGCCGCTGGTGTACCTGATTGGCTGCCTGCTCGTGCTCGGCGTTGGGGTGGGCCTGTTTCAGAGCCCCAACAACAGTACCGTGCTGGGCAATGCGCCGCGTGAGGCCCTCGGGGTGGCCAGCGGCCTGCTGGCGGTGATGCGCAACCTGGGCCAGACGGCAGGCGTTGCCATTGCAGGGGCCGTCTGGGCCTCGCGCGTCTTTGCCCTCCACGGCGGCCCGATCACCCCGATTACCGCTGCTCCCCCAGCGACCCTGGCCGCTGGCTTCGACCTGGCGATGCGCGTTGCGGCGGGCCTGGTACTGCTGGCGCTCGTTCCCTCGCTGGCAGGCGGGCGGGCCTTGACGCGGCAGGCCGTCCCGGCACAGGCCGATTGAGCCACCGCCGGGGAGGGCGCAGCCCTTCAAAGGATACGCGCCAACCCATCGGCCGCGCGAGCACGGGCGCCACGATCCTCGCATGCCGTGAACGCGATGGTGTTGTGCTGCCCAGCGTGGCAATCCACAATCCAAAATGGTATAAGCTCTCAGGCTTCGCGGAACATGAAGGGCAGCGCGGCGAGCACCCGTGTGCGCAGGGCCTCCTCCAGCAGGGCGGGGAGCCAGCCCCGGGGCTCGTCGGGGGGAAAGGGGCGCGGCAGCAGATCGCGCCGGCCCCCGCCGCGGACGATCAGCAGCGTGGGTCGCGGATCGGAGGGTAGACTGGCCAGTTCACGGGCGCGGGCCACTGCGGCGGGCAGGCCCCCCAGGTCGTCCACCAGGCCGAACAGGGCCGCCTCGCGCCCTGTCCAGACCCGCCCGCCGACCATCGGCTCCAGTTGTTCCTCCTCGATGCCGCGCCCTTCGCGCACCCGCTCCTTGAAGGTCGCGTAGGTCTCAAATACCGTGCGGGTGAGGGCGTCGCGCTCGCTGGCCTCGAGTGGGCGCAGGGGCGAAAAGAGGCCGCTGTTGGCCCCCCGGCTGATCACGTCCACGCCTATGCGCGCCCGCTCGAGCAAGGCGGCGCCGTTTGGCCGCACCGCGTAGACGCCGATGCTGCCGGTAAGGGTGGCCGGGCGGGCGACGATCGCCCGCGCCGGGGCGGCGATGTAGTAGCCCCCGGAAGCTGCCACGTCGCCCATGCTTACCACCAGAGGTTTGCGCCGGCTGAGACGCAGCGCCTCGCGCCAGATCAGGTCGGAGGCGAAGGAGTCTCCGCCGGGCGAGTCGATGTGCATCACCACGGCGGCCACGCGCGTGTCACGCTCGGCGCGACGCAGGGCCTGGACGATGGTGTCGCTGCCGGCCAGGCTGCCGCCGAGGATGGGCAGTGGCAGCGGCGAGCGCCGACTCGGCCCGGTGGCGATGGCCCCGATGACGGGGATGACGCCCACAAAGCGGCGCTCGCGGCGCGCGGGCGGCAGGGGCAGCCAGCGGTCGGCTTGCAGCCAGTCAACGAGCGCCGGTCCGGGGTTGCCGCTGGCGGGGGAGGCGAGCGCTGACGTGGCCGACGGGGCGGCTGCGGCGTTGAGGCGCTGCAGATAGGCCTCCAGTTCGTCTTCGTAGAGGGCGCCGTCGAGCAGGCCGGCCTCGCAGCCGGCGACGGCGCGAAAAGGCGCCTGGTTGATCAGCGCGCGAACCCGCTCGTCCGTGAGACCGCGCGCGGCGGCGATGGTCTCGACGAGCATGGTGAAGCGATCATCCATGAGGCGTTCGAGCTGCTCACGGGCCTCGGGTGAGAGTGAGGCGCGGGTCAACTGGTCGCCACCGCTCTTGTAGGGCGATACGGCGATGACCTCGGCCTCCAGCCCCGCCAGGCGCAGCGCGTCGCCAAAGAAGGTTAGTTCGACGCGCAGGCCGGTCAGGTTGAGATAGGCCGTGGGCGGCATCAGCACCGTGTCGGCGCCACAGGCGGCGAAGTAGGTGCGCGTGTCGGCGGCGGGCAGATAGGCCACCACCCGCTTGCCAGTGTCGCGGTAGAAGCGGAGGATCTCGTGGAGGCTCTGGATGCTGGCCCAGCCCGCGCTGAGATCGCGGATCATCAGCACTACGCCGCGGATGTGCGGGTCGTCGGCCAGGCGCTCGAAGCGACGCCGGAGGATCTGGAGGCTGACCGGCGCGGCGACCCCGCCAAAGCCGCGCTGCCACCAGACGAGCGGCTCGGTCAGTTCGGGCAAGGCGCCGCTCACCTCCATGCGCACCCAGTCGATGCGGCGGCGGCGGAGGCGGCGCCAGAGATTCACACTCCCACGCCAGAGGGCTGTTACCAGAAACGCAATCGTAGTCATAGGAATGCCAGGGAGAAAACCCGGTTACGTCAGGGCATTATACCAGGCGCGCCGGCCTGGACCGGCGGTTCCCGTCGCGCGCGGAGATGGCAAGCGGGAGGGTTTGGGAGGGCTGCGTCCTCCCAGGAGAATTCCTTATCATTCCCGCGGGCTGCGGCGCAGCCGCATAGGGGATGATGTATGATACACTCCTATGCGGTTGTGCTGCACATAACCGGAACGAACCAGAGGTGTTCCCGGAAGGGCTGCGCCCTCGCCCCCCTCTCCGCCGGGAAGAGGGCAGTTCGTCAGGCTCACCGCCGGTGGGAAACCCGGTTCCCCCACCGTTACCACCAGTGATGGAGGCGCCTGACATTCTCCCGTGGGCAGGGGTACGGAGAAGCCCGGTAGCCCTCAGGCTCAGATCAGGAACGTATCTGCTATGCGTATGTCTCGTTTGCCGGCCTGCATTCGCGCCGGGGTAGGAATGATCGCGCTCCTGGCTATGGCTCTGCTGCTGATCGGCTGTGCCGGCGGGCCACTGCTG
Source organism: uncultured Chloroflexota bacterium (assembly GCA_937120965.1). Classification (GTDB taxonomy): domain Bacteria; phylum Chloroflexota; class Chloroflexia; order Chloroflexales; family Chloroflexaceae; genus JACAEO01. The sequence continues at coordinate 1,241 of CAKZKA010000122.1, read as the reverse complement.
GGAGAAGTAGCGCTCAGCGCCGATACGTTCGCCCCGACCGAGGCGAGCGCCCCGTTGACGATCAGCTACACCGTGGGCCGCGACGCCGCGGTGGACATCTACGTGCTTGATGCCAGCGGCACGCGCTACGACCTGCGGCGCGCCCAGCCCCGCGTGGCCAGCCGCACGCCCTACGTGCTGCGCTTCGATGGAACGGCGCCCACCGGCGACCCGGTGCTGGTGCGCCGCCTGTTGCCGCCCGGGGCCTACACTATCGTCGTGGCCGCCCAGACCGACGCCGGCCAGCGCGACGAGCGGCGTCTGGCGCTCAGCATTACCGGAGGCGAGACGCCTCTGCCTGACATCGAGAACCTCACCGTCGCGCCGGCAATTATCTCGCCCAATGCCGACGCGATTGACGACGTCGCCGAGTTCACCTACCGGCTGCCCGTGAGCGCCACCGTGGATATTGAGGTGATCGCCCCCAACGGCGAGATCATCCCCGTGGTGACGCGCGAAGACGAAGGACCGTATGAGCAGCACCACGTCTGGAACGGTAAGCGCCCCAATGGCGCCCTGCTGCCGGCGGGCGTCTATACCTATACCGTGCGCGCCGAGGACCGTTTCGGTAACCTGGTGCAACGCCAGGGGTCCATCGAACTGGCGAATGTTGGCCAACCCGAGGCGCGGATCGTCTCGGCCTACATCGCTCCGCAGCGGGTGATGCTCGGCGAGGTCATCACCGTCACCGTGCGCGTGCGAAACACCGGCGCCGTACCCATCCGCACCTACGGCCCGCCCAGCGGCTTTGAGTACACAACCGATCAGGTCTTCTCCTCGGTCGAGGAAGGGCGCTACGCCGCTCAGGCCGGCGGCTTCTGGCGCCTGGGCATGGATTGGGACGCCAACAGCGGCGGCGGCGCCAAACGCTACCCCTTCCGCTGGGCGCTCAGCGCCAGGCCCCCCGAGCAGTGGAGCGTGCCCGGAGTCGAAGATTTCTTCATGCCCGGCGAAGAGATCACCATTGTCGGGCGGGTGCGCGTATTGCAACGGGAGACAAAAATGGGCTTCTACGTTGGCCTGATCCAGGACGGGGTGGGCTTCTTCCAGGATCGGACCGGGCGCACGATTGTCGAGGTGGGATTCTAGCCTTCTGAGGTGAACATAGCCCGCATGTGGGAGGGTTTTGGGAGGGCGCAGCCCTTCAACGGGTTTACCTGCTCCGGGATAGGCTTCCTGGGACGCAGAGGGGAAATGGGCCA
>CAKZKA010000121.1 GCA_937120965.1 uncultured Chloroflexota bacterium | reverse complement strand
TGGGCGATCCGGTTCGCAAAGCCGCCGAGGTTCATGCGTGTCTCCTTAACTCAATAGAAAACGGACGATGGGCCACGGAGGGTCGAAAATGACGAAGAGGGGGAAGATTTGGGACGGGGTAGCCCTCTCCTGACGATGGTCTGAGAGAGCGCAGCCCCTGGTTGCCCACACCGCTGCCGGCATGAGGACCCGGGAGGGCGCAGCCCTGCCAGGAACTTCCCGGGCATCTCTGTGATATGGGCGCAGCCGCGTGGAAAGCCGACGGAAAAGCGGGCCAGGCAGGCGCCATCTCCGGACGTGGCCGGAACACCGCTCTGGCCGGAAGGGTATGACTGGGTAAACCCGGTACAAAGGTCATTCTTCAGCATCGAAGATCGAGTTGCAGCGGCGCAACGGTACACCGGCCGATAGTGGCCCGCCTGGGGGCTGGCGCCCTCACCGGGACGCGCGACTGTAACAAGCGGTATGGTACTTCGTAACGGGAACTTTTCTTTAATGATTGTGCCACAGGATGGCGCGCTTGTCCAGGGGATAATACCATTTTAGATTTTGGATTGTGGATTGTGGATTGCCACGCCGGGCAGCACAACGCCTGAAACCGCTTCAAGCAATGCGGCATCATCAACGGTAATTGGTATAATACCAGATGAAACGGGCGCCACCCCGTTGTCCAGTTCAACTCCACCGCTCCGCCAGGAGAAGGGTGAACACCTACAGGTTCTACCACCTGGTGGCGCCCCCGTCGGTAGACCGCCGGCTCAAGCCCTTCAAGCGGGTCAAAGCGGTAGCCGGTAGAGGGCAATCGCATTCTGGCGAAGGATGGCCAGGGCGGCGGCCTCAGCCTCGGCGAGGGTCAGGTCGCCATCGGTGACGCAGCGGGTCAACATGGCGGCCAGCACCTCTCGTCCGCAGCGAGCGCCGACGTAGAACGTCTCCGGGATAAGATGCGCGTCGGTGGAGAAGAGGATCTTGCTGATCGGGGCGAGTTCCAGGGCTGCGCTGACCACCGCTTCCATCCCGGCACGGCTCAGGTAGGGAACGGCAAGCCCGAGGTCGAGGTACACGTTCGGATAGACGGCGGCGAGGTAGCCGAGCTCGCGGGTGAAGGGATAGCCGGCGTGGAGGAGAATGACCGGCGCCGGGCGCAGATCGGCGCGTTCAAGGAGCGGCCGCAGGTGCAGCGGATTGGCCTCGCGCAGATCGAGATCGGGGTCGCCAAAGCCGGTATGGAACTGCACGGGTATGGCCTCGCGCGCGGCGATCTCCATCATCGTCCATACGAGCCAGTCATTCAGCGGTTTTGTGGCGATGCGAGCGGGCGCGCCATGGGCCACTGCCTCGCGCAATCGGGCAAAGGCCTGGCCGGCTGCCGACGGGTCGGCTGGAGCCAGACGCAGGCCGCTGCGGTAGGCCACAATACTCTTGAAGCCGACCACCGCCGGGTCATGCTGCTCCAGCCCGGCGCGGAAGGCGTCCATGAACTGCGACCAGGTGGACGTCTGGGTGAGGAGTTGCGCGCCCAGGTGCTCAATGCGGATCAGGCGAAAGGTTGGGGCGAAGCGCTCGTGCCATGCTGTGGGCATGATGCGATCGGGCATAAACCCATCGTCGAGGATCAGCGCGGCGAACCCGCCGGCGTCGAAGAGACGCTGCGCCAGTGGCTCATAGCCGAGCTGGTCACGCAACGACTGGAGGGCCTCGAGTGACGGGTCGCAGCCCAGCAGGTCGGCAAGCTGGCGCATGCTGCGTTGAAAAAACAGCGTGTGCTGCACGTGCCGGGTGACAATCGCCGTGTCATAGCCTTCGGTAAAGGCCGCCGCCAGTGAGAAGTCATTCAGCGCCTCGGGGCGCAGCAGGTTGTGGGCGTGATGGTCAACGATGGTGAGGTGATCGAGTTGCAACATACGATGTTGATGTGAATATCGGGGAAACCGGGTTTCCCCACGCCCTGCCCATAGGGGGCAAGCCCTCAGAACCGGTTACAGGGTAGGAAACCCGGGGTTCCCTCTGGGGTGGGGCGGAGATGAACGCGGGGGGAATGTTGCACACCTCCACAGGTTCCCCGTGCCCCTGCGCGGCAGGGCTGCAGGGGCGGGTACGGGGCACAGCCTTTGCTCAGTAGCGTTCCAGAATCAGGCGCACCTCTTCATCGTGGGACATATCCTTCATAGCCTGCCACTCGGCCCGGCGCACCGCCAGGTAGGAACGGGCCAGGTCGCTGCCCAGGGCCTGGAGCAACAGTTCGTCGCGCTCCAGGGCAGCGATGGCTTCGCCGAGGGTCGCGGGCAGGGGAAGGATGCGGCGCTCGAGGCGCTCGCTTTCAGACAGATCGGCGGGATCGCCGCGCACCGCTTCGCCGAGCGCCAGGCGCCGGTCAATGCCATCGAGTCCTGCCGCAATCACTGCGCCGAGGGCCAGGTAGGGGTTGGCGGTGGCGTCGCAAATCTTTAGTTCGACATTGGTAATCGGCAGACTGCTGTCGGGCATCGGCACTCGCAGCGCGGCTTCGCGGTTACCCATACCCCAGCAGGTGAACGCGCCACTCCAGAAGCGCGGACGAATGCGCTTGAAACTGTTGGTGGAAGGAGTGGTCAGGGCCATCAGGGCCGGCAGGTGCTCGAGAATACCGGCCATAAAGGCGCGCATCGGCGCCGAGAGGGTGCGGGGGTGGTCCGGTTCAGTGACAACGCTCACGCCCTGGCGCGCCAGGCTGAGGTGCAGATGGGCGCCGTTGCCGGCTTTATCGGGGTAGATCTTGGGCACGAAGGAGGCGAGCAGGCCGTGCTGCGCCGCGCAGGCCCTGACCGTCTCACGGAAGATGATCTGCTGATCGGCGGCGCGGAGGGCATCGGCGTAGCGCACCGGCAGTTCAAATTGCCCCGGCCCCGATTCGGCGTAGGTCATCTCCACGAGCAAACCCTGGGCCTCCAGCGCCGCCGTCATCGTGTCGATCACTGCCGCGGCTCCATCGAGGGCCGCAGTCTGGCAGAACACAGTGGTGTCACATGGCGCGGGGCCGTCGGGGGTGGGGCGCAGCAAGGAGAACTCGTTCTCAAAGGCCGCAAACACGCTCAGATCGCGCACGGCGGCGGCGGCGATCATACGGCGGAGGAAGGCGCGCGGGCAATGGCTCCAGGGTTGATCGCCAGCGTAGATGTCGGTGAGCACACGGGCATGGCCGGGGGCGTAGGGCAGCACCGCGAAAGTCGCCCAGTCCGCGCGCATATGCACTTCACCATCGGGCGTCAGGCCGGTGTCGGGCGCCAGGGCGTCGTACATCACGGGCAGGGCCTGTTGCGCGGCGGCAATTCCGACCCCGTTGCCGGCCAGGAAGGGATCGAGCATGGTTGTCCGCACGGCCTTGGCCCGGATGACATTGGCATTATCGCACCAGATGAAGCGCACGAAGCGCACTTGCTGGTTCTGGATGGCTGTCTGAATGGTTTGCACGGTAGTCATCGCTTGCTGATGTGAAAATATGTGGAAACCGGGTTTCCCCACCTGCGGTGAGCCGGTCGAACCGCACCCCTGCCTGTGGGGGGTGCCAGCCGCTCCCAACAGCGGTTGGGAAATGGGGAAACCGGGTTTCCCTACGCCCCTGCCCATCGGGGCGCCGGGCGACCCCACCAGCGGTTGGGGGAGGGGGAGACCGGGTTTCCCCCTCCCCTGCCCATCGGGGCGCCACGCTCTCCGCGCCGGGGGGCGTGGAGGCAGACGAGGCCCGCCCTGCGTCCCCTCCGACGGCGAGAGAGTCGGCGGCGGCTCTCAGGGCGTGATTTCCTTGACGAAGGTGTAGGCCCCATCCTGAACCTGAATGATCGTCACCGATTTGTTGGGCTTGCGTTGCCCGGGGGCATAGGTGATCTGCCCGGTCACTGCGGGGAAGCCCTGAGTTGCGGCGAGGGCATCGCGAATGGCCGTGGGATCAGCCGATCCAGCGCGTTTAATCGCGTCGGCGATCAGGTTCAGCGTATCGTAGCCGAGCACGGCGAAGGCATTCTCAGGCGCTTTGCCATACTCCTGGGTGTAGGCCGTCACGAACTTCTGCACCTTCGGATCGACGTTATCGAGCGCGACGTGGGTGGAAAAGAACACTTCATCGGCGAGTTCGCCGGCGACTTCGGCAATGAGCGGCGTGTCGAACCCATCACCGGAAATAATCGGCATTTGCAGGCCAGCTTCACGAAACTGCCTGGTGGTGATCCCGGCCTCATTGGGGATCGCCGAGATGAACAGCACATCGGGCGGCGGATTAAGGGCCTGGACCTTGGCGATCTGGGCCGAGAAATCGGTGTCGCCGGAGCGGTAGATGTCTTCGAGGACGATCTGACCGCCCTTTTCGGTGAAGCGCTGCTTGAAGAAGGCCGCCAGCGCGGTGGTGAAATCGTAGGCCTGGTCCACAAGCATGTAGGCGGTCTTCGCCTTGAGATCATCAATGGCGTAATCGGCGATGGCGAAGGCCTGCGCATCATCTCCAAAGGGGGCCATGAAGAAGAAGTCGCCGATCTGCTCGGGCAGGCTCGGCAGCGTGGCGCCTGCGGTGACAAAGGGAATGCCGGCCTGCTGGGCGATAGGCCCGGCGGCCAGAGCAAAGGTCGAGTCGTTGAGACCGCCGATCACGACGACCTTATGCACGTTGATCAGTTCCGACGCCGCGTTGGTTGTGGTCGTCTGATCGGTCTTGCCATCCACGGCAATCAGTTCGATCTGCTGTCCGAGCACGCCGCCGGCGGCGTTGATCTCCTTGACGGCCAGCTTCATCCCGTTAAGCCCGGGCGCGTCAATCGAGGACATACCACCGGTGATGCCATAGAGGGCGCCGATCTTGATTGTTCCGGCTGCGGGCGCCGGGGAGGCGGCTGGCGCGGTTGGCTGGGCCGCTGGAGCGCCGCACGCGGCCAGCAGGGTGATCAGGACGACAGCGACCAGCGTGGAGAGCATCCGTTGCAAGGGTTTCATAGCGCGACTCACCTGATGTTGCAGAAGCCAGGATCCATGGGGCGATACCATTGGCGGACGCCGGCGGCCTTGCCGGTGAGCGGCAACGCTGCAAGGGCCTCTCTCCAGTGACGGGGCGACGGCAGAGCGCCCTCCGGGAGCGCCACCGGCCAGGCGCCGGCAGGCTCGGGCGTTGCAGTCCGTGAACCATGGTTGCCGGCAAGGCCACCTGTCTCCCTGCCTTCTCCCGCCAGGGAAGGCACCCGGCAGGCTCCTCCGGCGGAGGAAGGTGGGCGAGGAGGCGCGCAGCGAGCCGAAAACGCCGTTCACGGATCGGGCGGCCTGCGATACCACATGGAACTGGCGACACCGCATGGTCCAGCGCAGCTCCACAGCGCTCGACCGCCACCCAGGCCGTTGTGAAGCCGTGTAGGTATGGAGCTGAGCCAGCGCGATGCCATCAAGCAGAATTGGCCTGAACCAGCCGCGAGCCGTGCCTGAGGATCGCTATCCGCTTTTTGGAGAGAATGGTGCACATTATAGGGATGTTGGTCCTTTTGGCAAGCAGGGGTGTGGCGGTAGGTGCTCACACGTGGGGTAATACCAATTACCGTTGATGATGCCGCATTGCCTGAAGCGATTTCAGGCGTTGTGCTGCCCAGTGTGGCAATCCGCAATCCAAAATCTAAAACCAAAAATGGTATAAGGCGTCACCCGGATGCGCGGGCGTCCCGCCTGCAATGGTCTGGATGCGGGCAAGATGCCCGCGCACCCGGGAGAAGTGTGAACACATACGTATGGCGGCGCTTTGCGGCGAACCGTCCTGCGTGGCGCCATCACCGGGGGGCCCGGCCCACGGCGCCCTCGTTCTCGCCGGGGCGGACGGGGGGGGGCCGGCGCAGCAGATCGGTCAGTTCGCGCCCCCCGAGCAGGCCCTGGGGGCGAAAGATCATCACCAGCAGCATAAGCAGGGCGATCACGATCTGGCTCAGGCCATAGAGTGGCCTGCCGCTACCGGCGAGGCTGGTCTCGATACCACGCAGCCACTCGGGCAGCAGGGTCATCAACACCCCGCCGAGGATGGCGCCGGTGATACTGCCGGCGCCCCCGATCACCACCATGGCGACGACGTTGAAGGTGATGAAGAACGAAAACGACGCCGGGGCAATCGCCGTGATCAGGTGCGCCCAGAGGGCGCCAGCGGTGCCGGCGAAAAAGGCTCCCGTTACAAAGGCCAGCATGCGGGTCCGTACAACGCGGACGCCGCGACAGGCTGCGGCCAGTTCGTCTTCGCGCACAGCGAGCATGGCTCGCCCGAACGGTGAGCGCACCAGTCGCCAGATGACGATTACGCTCACCAGCATCCAGCCGTAGGCCCAGAGCAGAGTCGTCAACGGCGGCAGGCCATTGAGGCCGCGGGCGCCACGGGTCACCGTTTGCCAGTTGAGGGCCACCACCTGCACAATCACCATCAATCCCAGGGTAGCCACCGACAGATAGTGCCCGCGCAGCCGCAGCACCGGAATGCCGACCACAAAGGCCGCCAGGGCCGCCAGAACCCCGGCGGCCAGCAAGGCGAGCGCGAAAGGCAGTTCCAGGCGGGCCAGCCAGGCGGGCAGGTCGGGCAAGGCGAGCAGTTTCATACTCGCGGGCATGGTCAGCAGCGCGGAGGCATAGGCGCCGATGGCCATAAACGCCGCGTGGCCGAGCGACACATCGCCACTGAAGCCGTTGGTCAGGCTCAAACTGACGGCAAGGATCACATTGATCGCCACCACTGCCAGCACCCGCTGATAATAATCGTTGAGGCGATACTCCGCGAGCACGACCAGGGCCGCGCCCGCCCCGAGGGCCAGCCAGCCATACAGAGACCTCATGCGCGCCGTCCCTCCTCCAGGCCAAACAGGCCTGCCGGGCGCACCAGCAAGATCGCCAGGAGCAAGACGAACACAAACGCATCGCGATAGCCGGAGAGGGCAGGGGGCGCAAAGGCGACGAAGAAGACCTCGGCGAAACCAAGGAGATAACCGCCCACCATCGCCCCGGGAATACTGCCGACGCCACCGATCACCGCAGCAACAAAAGCCTTCAAGCCAGGCACAAAGCCGGTAAAGGGGTCCACCAGGCCAAACTTGCCGCTCCAGAGCACCCCGGCGATGCCGGCCAGGGCAGCGCTCACACCGAACGCCACCGCGATCACCCGGTTCACGTGCACCCCCATCAGGTGCGTGGTCCACACCCGCTCGCTACAGGCGCGCATGGCAATACCGATCGTCGTATACTTGACAAACAAGCTCAAAAGCACCATCAGCAGGATGGAGAGGAGGAGGATCAGCCCATCAATCGGCGCAATGGTCAGGCCGGCCCACTCGAAGCGGCGGGCCAGCTCGGCGGGCAGGCGCAGCGGGCGCGGTTGCGCCGTAAGCGTCATCGTTGCGCTGTTCTGGATCAGCGAACTGATGGCCAGCGAGGTGATCAGCATGGCTACTTCGCGCGAGCCGCGAAGGGGGCGATAGGCCAGCCGTTCAATGACGATGCCGATGGCTCCGGCAACGATCATCGCCAGCAGCATGGCCGACCAGACTGGCAGGACCAGCGCGCTCAGCGCCGCCAGGGCCACGTAGGCCCCCACGGTCATCATGTCGCCATGGGCGAAGTTGATCAGCCGCAGGATGCCGTACACGATGGTCAGGCCAATCGCCACCAGGGCGTAAATGCTGCCCAGGTTGAGGGCATTGACCGTTTGCTGGAGCAGGTAGGTCATACGCGCACTCCGAGTAGCGGGGCTATCCCCCCAGGTAAGCGGCTTTGACGCGTGGATCTTCGAGCAAGACGGGGGCCGGGGCGCTGAGGGTAATAGCGCCGGTTTCGATGACGTAGGCGCGATCGGCCAGGCGCAGGGCCTGCCAGGCATTCTGTTCAACCAGCAGGATAGTCACTCCCTCACGGCGCAGGTCGGCGATGACCTGGAAGATGCGTTCGACCACCAGCGGCGCCAGGCCCAGCGATGGCTCATCAAGCAACAGCAGCCGGGGCGCGCTCATAATCGAGCGCCCCAGGGCCAGCATCTGCTGTTCGCCACCGCTCAGCAAACCGGCGATCTGCTGCTGGCGCTCGCCGAGAATGGGAAACAGACCCAGCACCCGTTCCAGGTCGCGCGCCACGGCGCTGCGATCGCGCCGGTGGCCGGCGGCCAGGCGCAGGTTCTCGGCGACGGTCAGCCTGGCGAAGATCTGCCGCCCTTCGGGACACTGAACCAGCCCGCGGCGCACGATCTCGTAGGGCGCCAGGCGGGTGATCTCGACGCCCTCAAAGAGGATCTGTCCGCGTTTTGGGCGCAGCAGCCCCGAGATGGCGCTGAGCGTGGTGGTCTTGCCGGCGCCATTACTGCCGATCAGCGCCACAATCTCGCCCGCCCGCACTTCGAGTGAGATCCCCTTCAGGGCGTCAACGTTGCCATAGGCGACGTGGAGGTCGTGAATGTGCAGCACAGGCGCTACCCCGCTACGCGCTGGCCGAGAAAGCCCGGATCGCTCACGCCCAGGTAGGCTTCCAGCACCCGTGGATGGCGCTGCACCTCGGCGGGCGCGCCATCGGCGATCAGGGCGCCATAGTGCAACACCTGAACGCGCCGGCAAACCCCCATCACGACGCGCATGTTGTGTTCAATCAGCATGACGGTCAGCTTCAACTCGGCGTGCAGCCGGGCAATCAGGTGCATCAGCGCCTCCACTTCAGCCGGGTTGAGTCCGGCGGCCGGCTCATCGAGCAGCAACACCCTGGGCCGGGCGACGACCGCCATGGCGATTTCGAGCCGGCGCTGCAACCCGTAGGGCAGGCTATCGGCGAGGGCGTCGCGGTAGCCCTCCAGGCCCAGCAGGCGCAGAGTCTCGAGCGCCCGGGCGTCGCGGGCCCGTTCAGCGGCGGCGAAGCGGGGCAGGCGCGCCAGGGTGGCCAGCACACCGGCCTGCTGGTCGAGTTGCGCCGCGATGCGCATGTTGTCGATCACCGAGAGGCGGCGAAAGAGGCGGATATTCTGAAACGTGCGGGCGATCCCCGCCCGTCGGATCGCATCGGGCGACAGGCGGCTGATGTCGCGTCCTTCGAGCAACACGCGACCGCTGCTCGCGGGCACGACCCCGGTCAGCACGTTGAACAGGGTGGTCTTGCCGGCGCCGTTGGGGCCGATGATGCCGAGCAGTTCACCGGGATGGAGGGCGAGCTGATACTCGTGGAGCGCGACGATACCACGAAACGCTACAGAGAGGTTCTGCGCCTCCAGCAGAACCTCTGAACGCTCACAGGCCATGGTGCGGGTCCTTCTACACGATTTTTACCATAGTACCACAGGTACCGTAGGCCTGTGCCGGACAACGAGGCGGGGAGGGACGGCTGAGGTGAGCATACGGGGAAACCGGGTTTCCCCACCTGCGGTTCGACAGGTTCACCGCAGGCGGTGAGCCTGTCGAACCGCACCCC
>CAKZKA010000120.1 GCA_937120965.1 uncultured Chloroflexota bacterium | reverse complement strand
ACTCGAGGGTAGCGGCGAGCGCGCCGGGCACAGCGCGCTCCACTGCGGCTGCCAGATAGGTCAGCACCCGCAGGCCGTCCTGGTCGTGCTCATCGAGCGTCAACCAGGCCACGGGGGGCCGCGGCGCCTGCGACGTCACCGCGCTGCCATTTTGAGGATCGAGTGGGCCATAGAGCCACCGGGCCGCCAGGGTAGATTTGCCAAAGCCGGCCGGCGCCGTGATCAATGTCAGGCGCCAGACCGGAAGAGCAGCCAGCCGCTCCAGAAGATGCGGGCGATCTACCCACGTCTCTCGGTAGGAAGGCGGCGCCAGTTTTGTCGGAATGATCAGACGATCTGTAGAGATGGTGGTTCTCATTCAGCCCTGTTGTTCCTGGAAGGGCTACGCCCTCCCGAACCCTCCCCCATGCGGGCTATGTTCACCTCAGGCTCCATGCGCGAGGCGCACAACGCCAGCATGCAACTGTGGGAGGGCTACCCCCTCCCTGGCCCTCCCCCGCTGGGGGAGGGAACCGGGCTCCTCCCCTCAGGGAGGGGGATGGGGAAACCCGGTTTTCCCGATGAACACACTTGTTCCTGGGAGGGCGTAGCCCTCCCAAACCCTGCCAGCATGCAACTGTGGGAGGGCTACCCCCTCCCTGGCCCTCCCCCGCTGGGGGAGGGAACCGGGCTCCTCCCCTCAGGGAGGGGGATGGGGAAACCCGGTTTCCCCATCCTCCAACGGGTGTTGGGAGCGGCTGGCCCCCCCACAGGCAGGGGTGCGGTTCGACAGGCTCACCGCAGGTGGGGAAACCTGGTTTCCCCGTATTTTCACCTCAGAAGCATAACCATTATACCACTCTAGACGTCTCAGTCGCTGCGCCGCGCAGAGCCGCGATCCAGAGAGGTTTGTGCGCGAGGGCGCAGCCCCCCTCCGGGTAGAAAAAATACTCCTTTTTGAGTGACGCCAGCAGTGACCGGTATGCTACACTGACGCGGGTGAAACATCGCTACCACGGCTCGCAAGCAACGCGCCTCTCCCGGCGGAGAAGGTCTGGCAGGGCGCAGCCCTCCCAGGCACACCTCCTCTCGTCGTGTCGCTGGACGGCTTGTGTGAATGGGGGCAACTGCTGCCGCTGGCGATGTTTATTGCCCTCGTGAATCGAACCCGTAGAAGGAGCGCACTATGGCCACTCTGACCGTATTCAAGTTTTCGACCCCCGAAGGCGCCGGGCAAACCCTGAGCAAGCTGCAGGAACTTCAGAAGCAGCAACTGATTGCCATCCTTGACGCAGCAATCGTCACCTGGCCCGCCGACAAGAAGAAGCCCAGGACGCAGCAACTCTACAACCTGGCCGGCGCTGGCGCCCTCACCGGCGCTTTCTGGGGCATGCTCTTCGGCCTGATCTTCCTGATGCCCTTTGTAGGGGCGATGATCGGCGCGGCTACCGGCGCAATCAGTGGGTCCTTTGCCGATGTGGGCATCGACGATAACTTTATCAAAGAAGTTCGGGAAAAGGTTGTTCCGGGCACCTCGGCTCTGTTCCTCATGAGTGCCAATGAGGTGGTAGATCGCATCCGCGCCGAACTGGGGGTTCTGGACGCCGAGCTGATCGCCAGCAACCTCTCGACCGAGCAGGAAGCCCGGCTCCGCGAACTCTTCGCCGAGGAATAGTCCCGCTCTGGCTAACCACAGGGTGGCCCGGGCGTAGAAAAACCCGACTCCTCCCGCTCCCCATCACAGCGGTTTCTGGCACCCCGGCGTCACGCTCCGGGGTGACTCATTTACGCCACCTGACAGACAGCGGCAATACACAGAAACGGGGCAACCAGGCTGCCCCGTTTGTGTACGATATGCCAACCCTCCCCACAGGGAGGGTTGGGGGCTTTCCGTCCCCCTCCAGCCTCCTCCCGCTGGGGGGAAGCGCCCGGTTCTCTTCTCCTGCGAGAAGGGTTTGGGAGGGTGCAGCCCTCGCAGAAAAACACTCACGAGCATGTCCATGCGTCAGCCATCACGGCGCCCGTCGCGACAGGCGCCCCACTCTCCATGGGAGGCGCTCCTGCGGCGCTTTCTCGACCCGATCGATCTCCTGTCTGAAGCAATCTACAGTGTACTGATCCTGCTGACTTTTACGCTGGCCGTCCGTGTGCTGGCGTTTATGGGGCAGGCTGAGCCGCCGCTCACCGAGGCCTACGTCATCGAGTTTATCCTGGCCGCCATTGGCGCAATTGTGGCGTGGGGTGTGATTGACGGGCTGATGTACATGCTGCTCGAGATGTTTCAACGGCGTGAGCGGTATCGGTTTCTCGAAGAGGTGCAGCGCGCCGAGAGCGAGGAGGCCGGCATTGCCATCATTGGGGAGGAGCTCGATTACATTCTCGAGCCGATCACGAGCGAAGAGGAACGACACGTGGTCTATCGCTACCTGCTGCAGCACCTGCGGTACGGCTATCCGCGCCCGGTAGCGCTGGAGCCCGGCGATGTCCTCGGCGCCCTTGGCTCGGTGATAGTCGCGTTGATTGCAGTGACGCCCTCGCTGCTGCCGCTGATCCTTTTGCGCAACCAGTTTGAGCTGGCGGTGCGGCTCTCGAATCTCGTGTCGCTCGGAACGCTCTTCTTCTCTGGCTATCGCTGGGGTGTGTATACCGGCGCCAATCCCTGGAAAACCGGGTTGCTGGTGATGACCGTGGCCGTGGTGATGGTGGCGATCGCGATCCCCCTGGGAGGATAAGCTCTCTGAGTGGCGCATCCGGCGCGTCATGAGTTATGCTGAGCGAAGCCGCTGCCCTTCGCTGCGCTCAGGGTGACACGGCATGCGCCGGATGCGCTGCCACGGCTCGTTTAGCGGGAAGGGGATGGGGAAACCATAACAGCCCCTTCGCCTTTCGTGAACACGCAGCCGCGCAAGTGTGGTAAGCTGTAACCACGTTCGCGGCTGCGGCATCGAACGGATAGTGGATACCCCACAAGCCGGAAGGATGTTACGTATGAGTCTGCTACAGGACAAGGACCGGGCCGCGGTGCAGGAGGCCTTCGAGGGTCTGGTGCAGCCGGTGCATCTGGTGTTGGTAACGTCGGAGGAGAGCGGCGAGTACAGCGAGGTGGCGCGCGAGCTGCTCGATGAGGTTGCGGCCCTCCACGACCAGATCAGCCTCGAAGTGCTCGACATCGAGGCCGACGCGGAGCGGGCCGCAGCCCTGGGCGTGGATAAGGCCCCGACCGTGGTGTTTTTCGCCGGCGCCGAGCGTGTGGATCACGGGGTGCGTTTCGCTGGCCTGCCCAGCGGCTACGAATTCGCTACCCTGGTGGAAACCATCCGCATGATGGGCGGCGCGGTTGACACGGCGCTGATGCCGGCAACCACGGCGTTTCTGGAGAGCCTCACCGCTCCCCTGCGCCTCCAGGTCTTTGTGACGCCGACCTGCCCCTACTGCCCCCGTGCAGTGGTGCTGGCCTACCGCCTGGCGATCGCCAGCCCCCACATCAGCGCCGAGGGTATTGAGGTCAGTGAGTTCCCCGAGCTGGGCGACCGCTATGCCGTGATGGGTGTGCCCAAGACGGTGATCGAGGAGATTGTTCACATCGAGGGCGCCGCTCCCGAGTCGATGATGCTGCAGAAGCTGCGCGAGGCCGTCGCAGCGTAGGTGTCGGGAGGTTGGACTGCCCTGCGTCGCTTCAACCCGGCGGGCGGGGGATGGAAATGTCAGACTCCTCCATCCCCCGCCGGGCGAACCGGCCAGCCGTCCACAGGCGGCATGTTATACTGAAAACACAGCGCCTGTGGAGGGATAACGCATGCCCGGACCGACGATTGATCTTTCCATCTACGCCGACGAAGCCGCCTTGCTGGCCGCGCTTCGACGTCACGATCCCGACGCCTGTACTTGCCTGGTCAAGCGCTTTGCGCCGCTGGTCTATGCCCGCGCCCTGCGGCTCACCGGCGACCCCGATGAGGCCGAGAGCGTGTTGCAGTCCACGTTCATCAAGGTCTGCGATGCGCTGCCGAGCTTCGATGGGGCCAGCAGCCTGGGCACCTGGATCTATCGCATCGCGACCAACGAGGGGCTGATGCTGTTGCGGCGGCGCAAGCCCCAGGTCGCTCTCGATGATGTCGCCGATAATCTCCAACCTGAAGAGGTGCCCCACCAGTTCCATGCCTGGTCGCCTGACCCGCAGCGTGTCGCCCTCGATAGCGAACTGCGGGCCCAGATCGAGCAGGCTATCGCCGCCCTGCCGGAGCAACTGCGCGTGGTTGTGGTGTTGCGCGACGTTGAGGGGTTAAGTACCGAGGAAACGGCAACGCAGCTCGGCATCAGTCCCGGCGCGGTCAAGGTGCGCCTCCATCGGGGCCGCCTGCGCCTGCGCGAGGCGCTTGCCGGCTACCTTGCCGCCCGATCGGAGGGTCATCCATGAGCCACGCGGGCCATACGCATGATCTGGAACGCTGCCGCGAGCTGGTGGCGCAACTCAACGATTACCTCGATGGGGAACTGCCCGCCGATCTCTGCGCTGAGCTGGAACAGCACCTGGCCGATTGCCCGGATTGTCGCGTGGTTCTCGATACGCTCGGCCAGACAGTGCGTATTCTGCACCATCTGGACGAAGCGCCCCCGCCCCTGCCTCCCGATCTGGAGGCGCGCATCCTCGCCAGCTTGCGGTAACCCTGGTAGCGTGACCTGACATCCACCGAGGGATCACACCACATACTGTCGGGGCGGGCGCCAGGCCCGCCCCTGCTGGAGGCCCTGCGGCTGCGTGGGGCCACTGTAGGCCTTCACAGTGGTGTGCTATCACACGCACCCCAGGCTCCGCATCGCGGCGTGGGTCGTCAGGTGAATGTGCTCCGGGCCGATCTTCTCCACAAAATGGGCCCGCTTCAGCCCGTCCATCACCGGCCCTTTGATCTCCGCCAGGTGCAGTTGCACCCCCGCATCGCGCAACTCCTGGATCAGCGCCTCCAGGGTGTGCAGCGCGCTGGAGTCGATGAAGTTGATCGCCGAGCCGATCAGCACCAGGTGCTTCACCTCCGGATGCTCGGCCACGATCCGCAGCAGGGCGTTCTCCAGGTAGCGCGTGTTGGCAAAGTACAGGCTCTCATCCACCCGCACCGCCACGACATGGGGCCAGGTCTGCACCTCGTAGCGCAGGATGTTGCGGTACACCTCGCTTTCGCCCAGGCGCCCGACCACCGCAATGTGCGGACGGCTCGTGCGCCAGAGGTAGAGCAACAGCGAGGCGCCGACGCCGATGAAGATCCCCATTTCGATACCCAGCAACAGCACCGCGGCAAAGGTGATGCCCCAGGTGATAGCGTCGCTCCGGTTGGCCTGCCAGATGTGCCCCGGTTCTTTGAGATCGACCAGGCCGAACACGGCCACAATCACCGTTGCCGCCAGCACCGCCTGGGGCAGGTAGTAGAACAGCGGCGTGAAAAAGAGCAGGATCAGGGCGATACCGCCGGCGGTAACCAGGGAGGCCAGTCCGGTGACTGCGCCGGCCTGGAAGTTGACCACCGAACGGGCAAAGCCGCCGGTTACCGGATAGCCGCTGAACAACCCGGCCCCGATATTGGCCGCGCCCAGGGCAATCAGTTCCTGGTCAGGGTCAATGGCCTGCCGGCGCTTGCTCGCCAGGGTCTTGGCCACGGCGATCGATTCGACTACGCTGACCAGAACGATCGCCGCCGCCGCGGGTAGCAGCGCCTGCACATCGCCAATGGTCGGCGCGGGCCAGCTCAGTGGCGAGAGGCCGGGTGGAATGGCGCCGACGACCGCCACCCCGGCGCGCTGATCGAGGCGCAGTAACCAGGTGATCAGCGTGCCGAAGAGCACCGTTACCAGAGGCGCTCCGCTGACGATCAGCGTCACCGCCAGCGGGCGCAGCCCCAGCCGCTGCAGGATGGGCCGCAGGCCCTTGCGGAAAAAGAGCAGCAGCACGATGCTGCTGACCCCGATGCTCAACGTGATCAGATTGGTCTGCCCCAACCCCTGCGCCGCGTGGTAAAGCACCTCGTAGAAGCGGTCACCGGTGACTTTGTAGCCCAGGAGGTACTTGAGCTGCCCAGCGGCGATGATCAGCGCCGAGGCCGAGGTAAAGGCGGCCAGCACCGGGTGCGAAATGAAGTTGAGTATCACCCCGAGCCGGAATACGCCCAGCAACAGTTTGATCATCCCGACGATCAGGGCCAGAATCAACACCAGTTGAATGTAGCGCGCGCTGCCCGGTTCGGCCAGGGCGCTCACGCCGCTGAAAACCAGTAACGAGGTAATCGCCACCGGTCCAACCGAGAGCTGCCCGGAGGTGCCCAGCAGGGCATAGAGGATCAGCGGCGCCACCGAGGCGTAGAGACCCACCTGTGGCGGGAGTCCTGCCAGTTGAGCATAGGCCATGCTCTGGGGAATGAGCATGATCGCCGTGACCAGGCCAGCAACCAGGTCGCTCGGCAGATCCGCCCGGCGGTAGTGGAGCAACCAGCGGGTAAACGGCAGGTAGCGGCTTAAGCCGGTAACCGTTTCCCTGGCTCGGGGCGAGGAAGGTATGGGCTGTGAGGTTGCCATCGCGAAGTCCTTGTGCCTGCGTGAGCCGGCGCCATACTGGCCCACGCGGCTGCGCCGCACAACACCAGAATAAATGGTTATTCCTGGGAGGGCGCAGCCCTCCCAGGCCCTCCCCTCAGGGAGGGGGATGGGGAAACCCGGTTTCCCCATTTTCCCAACCGCGGTTGGGAGCGGCTGGCGCCCCGGCAGGGAGGGGTGTGGGGAACCCGGTTTCCCCATATGTTCACGTTAGACATCCATGCGGCTGCGCTGCACAACGCCGGAATGAAAATAGTATTGTTCTTGGGAGGGCGCAGCCCTCCCAAACCCTCCCGCGGGGGGGGCTATTTTCACCTCAGACGGTCATGCGCATAGCGCACAACGCCGCGATGAACATAGGGCGTCTTCGGGAGGGCCGCCCCCTCCCTGGCCCTCCCCCGCTGGGGGAGGGAACCGGGCTTCTCCCCTCGGGGAGGGGGTTGGGGAAACCCGGTTTCCCCATATTTTCACCTCAGATTACATGTTCCCCGGTCCGCTCGAAATAGTCATCGGCGCAGAAGCCAAAGGTTTCGAGCGACTCGTCGTCATAGCCCGCGGCGCGCAGCTCGGCCTCAGCCTGCTCGCGGCTCCAACCGTGGTGGAGCTGGCGGTAGAGCAGCCACATCAGTCCCACACGCGTGGCGCTGCGGCAGTGGAACACCACCCGGCCGGCGTCGGGAGCCGCGAGCAGGGCGGCCAGTTCGTCAATGTGCTCGCGCTCCAGTTCATACGCCGGCCAGGGCCGGTGGAAGTAGCGCAGCCCCGCTGCCTCGGCGTTGCGCTGCTCGGCGGCGGAGCGCTCGGGGTCGCTCCGCAGATTGATGACTGTCGTATAGCCCGCCTCCACCAGCTTCGCCCAGTCTTCGGGCTGCGGCTGCGCCGCGAGCAGCACATCAGGCGTGATGGCGTAGCTCAGCAGCGCGGCGCTGGCAGTGCGCTGCTGGAGCGCCCCACAGGGGAGTTCGTTGGTCACGTCGGAGGCCCTCCTCTAAATAAACAGCGTCACCTTGGCCCGCGCTGCGTCGCCGAGGAAGGTCGCCACGCCGCCGGTCTCCAGCCCGTCTACAAGTTCTTCGTCTTTGATCCCCAGCAACTCGCGCGACATGTCGCAGACGACCATGCGCACGCCCAGTTCGCGGGCCAGCGCAAAGAGTTCCTCGGGTGAGGAAACGTCGTGCTTCTTCATCAAGCCGCGGATGATCTGCGCGCCTGCGCCGAAGAAGTTCATCTGCGAGAGGCCCAGTTCGCCCAGTTTGCCCGGCAGCATGGCCGTGAAGCCCTGCTCCAGCAGGCTCTTGCCGCTGAAGACCTTCTGCTTCTTCACCGCGCTCAGCCCCCAGAAGGTGAAGAACATGCTCACCTCCAGGCCCATCGAGGCCGCGCCTGTGGCGATGATGAAGGCCGCGATGGCTTTGTCCAGGTCGCCGGAGAAGACCACCATCGCCAGGCGGTCCTCGATCCCCTGTGACGGGTGGGCTTCCAGGGTAGCGACGCGGGCCTCCAGAGCGGCAATGCGGTCCAGCAGCATCCGGGTGTCTGTCTGATCACTTGTTTCTATAGTCATTGGTTGGGTTCCTTTCATTGTATGAAACAGGCATGGAACGCAGCGCGTCCGCGAGCGTATGGCCCTCCTGTCCGGCGGACGCGGGGACAGCAGTGCTCCCCATCGCTCCTCTCGCCCCGTGCGTGGGGGCAGGCTTGCCGCCGCCCCGATCGCCAGCAAGACGTGCTCCCCATCGCTCCTCTCGCCCCGTGCGTGGGGAGTTTACGGGCGGACAGAACATCCTGTCCGCCCCTGAAGGCGTGGGGAGCGCGGGGTTTCCAGCTCCTCCTCTATGCGGTGCGCTTCAGGTAATGGACAAAGAGGTCCTGGCCGCCCTCGTTGACGGTCTCCTGGGCCAGCAGCTCGACGTTCTTCGCCGTCTTCACCCAGCCCTGGAAGTCGGCCACAGAGCCGCGGTCGGTGGCGATCACTTTCAGGACCTGGCCCACCGGGAGTTCGTTGACCGCTTTGCGGCTCTTGACCAGCGGCATCGGGCACTTGGCGCCCTTCACGTCAAGGGTCTGATCATAGGCGATGGACATAGTTCTTTCCTCCATACAGAGCGGCGTGTCGCCGCGGTAATTATGACTATTATAATTGAAATTGTCATGCTGTTCCGGCTGCTGGGGCAAGCAGATTTCCCGGCGCCGCGGGGCGGCGCGTGGGGAGTGGTGATACCATTTCAGATGGTAGATTTTGGATTGCAGATTGTCGCGCAAGGCGTCCAGGTGCGCTTTGACGCAACGCTGCTTGCGGAGTGTTCAAGTGAAATTGGTATGAGTTCCCCACGCTGCTGCCCCATACGGTTCAGGCGTTGCTCAAGGCGCAGATGTTCTTGCCCAGTTCCAATTCATTGGCCGTGCCGTCGCAGGGCGTCACCAGGCCGATGTTAACGCGCTTGATTTCAACGTACTCCGGGGGGAAGACCGGCAGGTGGCTCAACACGTAGCTGGTAAACTCGGCCTCGTCTCGCGGACGCAGGGCGTCGTTGGTGGCTCGCACCTCGGCGAAGGGGGCGGCAAAGATCCCCTCGGCGCTACCCTCGTCGAGGGTGCTAAAATGGGCTGGCAGGATGAGCGTATCGTCGCTGGCCATGCGCGGCAACCGCTCGGTGATGCTGCGGTAGAGGATCGGCGTCCAGGCTTCGCCCTTGCCGCCCAGGTCCGGGCGCCCGAACGAGCGCAGGAAAATGCCGTCGCCCGTAAACAGAGCGCTGCGGCCATCGGGCGCGTCGAAGCGGTAGTTGACCTGGCCCAGGGTGTGGCCGGGGAACCAGCGGGCGGTGATGGTCACGGCGCCGATCTGGAACCGGTCACCCTCCTGCACGTGGGTGTAGGCGATGACGGCGGGCAGCATATCAATGGGGTGAATGGCGTCGTAGGCATGCACGTAGTAGGTGGCCCCTGTCTCCTCGGCCAGGGCCGGACCGCCGCTGATGTGGTCGGCGTGTACGTGGGTGTCGAAGATGTGGGTCAGCGTGGCGCCAGCCGCTGCGACCAGATCGCGGTAGACCTCGGTGTGGCGCATCGGGTCAATCAGCGCGGCCTGGCCGCCGCTGATCACGGCGAAGCTCAGGTCGCCGCGCGCCGGACGGGCGATCTGCACGATGCGACCCCAGTCGGCCGCAACCACGTCACGCACGTCGTAGAAATTCCCCCAGCTCACGTACCCGCCCTCCAGGTAGCGGGCCTGGTAGCCGCGCTCGTGCAACACCCCGGCCACGTACTGCGAGGAGCCTTCCCTGGCGCACACCACGAAGATCTCGCGGTCCGTCGGGACGCGGGCCGCGGCGGCCTCTTCGTCCTCGATGAACTCGAAGTAGGGTATATTAACCGTGGTCAGGTTCGTGCGGCCCTCGATCGGGCTTCGCCGGAACTCCTCCTCGTTGCGAACGTCGAGGATGAACAGCGGTTCGTCGCGCAGAATGCGAGCGTACAGCTCAGCCGGAGTAAACGCGGCTACGGCGGTCTGCCCTTCGGTGATGGTCATAGTGGCAACTCCTGATTTCTTGTACAATACCGAACGAAGAATTTCTGGGGCAATGGTACCGCTCCAATGTAAGGCCCGCACGAGTGTTTCGTAAGAGTTTGGTAAGGAAACGGTATCGCCGCGCTGGAGGGCGTGGCCGGGCGCAGGCCCAGGAGCACCTATGAGTATCTCCACCCCCATCCATACCAATCCCCAGAGCATTGACCGCGTGCTCAACGCCGGGGTGCCGGTCCTGCTCGTCTTTACCCGTCGTGATTGCCAGACCTGCGCGCAGCTCGGGCCGGCCCTGAATCGCCTCGCCGCCGACTTCGCCGGGCAGGCTCTGATCGCTCAGGTGGACGTGCAGGAGTACCCCGACCTGGCCCGGCGCTTCGAGGTGACGCGCCTCCCGGGTCTGGTGTTTGCCCGGCAGGGGCAGCCGGTGGCCCGCTCCAGCGGCGCCGCCTCCGAGGCGGCCCTGCGCGCCTGGTTCGAGTACCTGACCGCCGGGGGCGCGCGTCCGCCCCTGCCCGAGGGTCCGAGCGTGCCGCTTGAGGGCGCCGCGCCTCCGCCACCCTCTCCATCGCCCGGCGCACGCCCGGCGCCTGGCCCCCGTCCGGCTCAGGCCAGTGCCGCCCCGGTGGTGCTCACCGACGGCACCTTCGACCAGGTTGTGGGCGCCAGCGATCAGCCGGTACTGGTGGACTTCTGGGCGCCCTGGTGCGGGCCTTGCCGCATGGTCGCCCCGGTGGTCGAACGTCTGGCCCGTGAGTTTGCCGGACGCGCGGTGGTGGCCAAGCTCAATGTTGACGAGAACCCCTATACCGCGCAGCGCTTCGGGATCAGCGGCATTCCGGCGCTCTACATCTTCAAGCGTGGCCGGGTCGTCGAGCGCCTGGTGGGCGCCCAGCCCGAGTCGGTGCTGCGCCAGGCGCTCGCGCGGCATGTATGATAGCGGTGAGCGGTTGCCTTTTCCCAGGCCCGCCTCGCGTACAGGCGGATTTGCAACCCGTCTCTACTCCCGCCCGCGGCCTGTGTTCACGTCAGGCCACCATGCGGTTGCACCGTCCCCTGCCAGAATGAGCAGGGTTTTTTCCTGGGAGGGCTGCGCCCTCCCAAACCTTCCCTCGCCGGGAGGGGGGCCGAACGCTCCAAACTCGCCCCGCTGGGCAGGAGATTGGGGCAACCCGGTTTTCGCTATGTTTCACATCAAGGATGTCAATGAGCGAGCACAACCGTATCTCCGGCACGCCAGCCTGGGAGCGCGGCGAAACCATCGTGACGATCGATTCGCCCTGGGTGCGTATGATCGCCGAACGCTGGCGCGACGACGAGGGACGCTCCCTCGACTACTGGCGCGTCGAGCGAGTCCCCTCGCTGATCGTGGCGCCGATCCAGGCGGGGCGGTTGCTCCTCCCCCGCCCGCAGTTCCGGCCCGGCCTCGGGCGCGCCACGCTCGACCTCCCGGGGGGCCGACTCCCCGAAGGCCAGCCGCCAGCAGTTGTGGCCGGGGCCATCCTGGCCCGCGAACTGGGCGTCCCTCCCGGGGCCATCACCTTCCTGCGCCCCCTGAACCAGCAAGGCTGGGCTATCAACAGCTCCTTCTCCAACCAGACCCTTTTTGGCCTCGCCGCCGAGCTTGATCCCGCGCAGCCGCCGACTCTGCCCCACGAGGCGCTCAGTTTTGACCCGGCCGGGCTGCGAGCCTTGCTGGAACGACTGGAGTGTCTCCAGTGCCGCGCCGTGGTGCTGGAATTGCTCCTGGAGATGTGTGCGGCGTAGTGTGATGGCTCGTTGCAGCGTATTGATCGCGGTCGGGCGGGGCCCCTCTGAACGCAGGCGGTGTCGCCCCGGGGCGCGAAGGGGCGGCCCGGAACGGCAAGAGGAGCAGCGCTTCAGAGGGAGAACGAGGATGCGCGCCGATGTCGCTCCAGCGTTCATAACCGTTGGCGCGCATCTGGCGTCACTCCTCGTTTCCTTGCTGCACCTTCATCAGGTCCTCGAGCAGGATATGGCAGCGGATGCGGTGGCCGCCGCCAGCGTCGCGCCAGGGTGGCTCTTCCTGCGCGCAGATCGAGCCGAGGGAGCGGTGACAGCGGGTGTGGAACCGACACCCTGAGGGTGTGGCCGTCGGGGCAGGTATCTCACCCTCCAGCGCAATCGGCGTGCGCTGCGGCTCGGGAGGCAGACTCGGCAATGCCGAGAGCAATGCTTCGGTGTAGGGGTGCAGCGGCGGCTGGAGCACCGCCTCGACTGGCCCCGTCTCCACCACCTGACCCAGATAGACCACCGCCACATCGTCGGCCAGGTAGCTTACCACTCCCAGGTCGTGGGTGATGAAGAGATAGGTGGTGCCATTGCGGCGACGCAACTCGCTGAGCAGGTTGAGCACCGCCGCCTGTACCGAAACGTCGAGCGCTGAAACCGACTCGTCCAGCAGCACCAGGTCCGGCTCGGCGGCAAAGGCGCGAGCAATCGCCACGCGCTGCCGTTCGCCGCCGCTCAACTGTGCCGGGTAGCGCGTAGCGTAGCCGGGGTCGAGCTTCACCGCGTCCAGCAGGCGCGCCACGCGCCGGTCGGCCTCGGCCCGGCTGAGGCGCCCCAGGCGCATCAACGGGCGCCGCAGCGCCTCGCCTACCGTCAGATAGGGGTTCAGCGCCTCCTGCGGGTTCTGAAAGACCATCTGGACCCGCCGCAGCACCGCTGGAGCGCGCTGCTCCAACCCCGGGGCCAGGGGCACGTCCACCAGGTTGATCTCACCGCCGGTGCGCTCTTCCAATCCCACCACACATCGGGCCAGGGTCGTCTTGCCGCTCCCGCTCTCGCCGACCACGCCGAGCGTGCGCCCACGGCCCAACTGGAGATCAATGCCGTCCACTGCCCGCACTGCCCGCGGCGGGCGGCGCGCCAGCCGGTCGGCCAGGCTCCGGCGCAGCGGGAACAGTTTCTCCACCCCGCTCAGGGAGAGGATCGGCGGAGCGGCGGCGGGCGGCGCCTCGAACGGCAACGGCGCTCCGGTTTCCTCAGCCTCGAACAAGGCCCCACCCTCGACCTCGCGCCAGCGAAAGCAACGCACCTGGCGACCCGGCGCGGGCGCTTCCAGCGGCGGGCGCTCGGCGCGGCAGCGATCCAGCGCCAGCGGGCACCGGGGATGAAACACGCATCCGCGGGGCAGGGCGTCGAAGCGGGGGATGGCGCCAGGGATGGGGCGCAGCGGGCGCAACGTATGGCGCATTCCTGGACGGGGCAGGCTGCCGATCAGCCCGGCGGTGTAGGGGTGGAGCGGCGTCGCAAAGAGCGCCCCGGTGGGCGCCTCCTCCACCAGCTCGCCGGCGTAGAGCACGGCAACCCGATTGCACATCCGCGCAACGATCCCCAGGTTGTGCGAAATGAACAGGGTCGCCCGCTCGCCCGGCCGGCTCGTCAGCTCGGCCAGCAGGCTGAGAATGGCGGCCTCGGTGGTCACATCCAGACTGGTTGTCGGCTCGTCGAGGATCAGCAGCGCCGGGTCGCCGTGCAGCGCCATGGCGATCAGCGCGCGCTGTTGCATGCCGCCGCTCAACTCGTGGGGGTAGCCCCGCGCGACCCGTTCGGGGTCAGCCAGGCGCACCAGGCGCAGCAGGTCAAGGGCCTGACGGCGGGCCTCGGCGGGCGTGATTGGCCCTCCGGCGCCCTGGCGGATAGCCTCGGCCACCTGCTCGCCGATCCGCAGCGAGGGGTTGAGCGCTGCCAGGGGATTCTGCGGCACCAGGCGCACCTCACGCGCCCAGACTGCCCGCAGCGCGCCGGGCGACAGCGTAGCCAGATCAACGCCGCGGAGGCGCACCGTTCCCGCGCGGATCGCGCCGTCAGCGCCCAGAAAGCGCAGCGTCGCCAGTGCCAGGGTGCTCTTGCCGCTGCCGCTCTCCCCTACCACACCCAGGCGCTCGCCCGGGGCCACCCGCAGGTTCACATCGCGCACCGCATCGTGCCAGCCGGCGTCGCTGCGGTAGCCAACCGTGAGATTGTCAATCTCCAGTACGGGCAGGTCTGGCACTGCCGTGCTCCTGAGGTGAACATACGGGGAAAGCGGGTTTCCCCAACCCCTCCCTGCGGGGAGGCGCCCGGTTCCCTCCCCCAGCGGGGGAGGGCCAGGGAGGGGGCGGCCCTCCCAAAGACACCCCATGGTCATCGTGGCGTTGTGCGCTCCGCGCATGGGGCCTGATGTGAACATACGGGGAAACCAGGTTTCCCCACCTGCGGTGAGCCTGTCGAACCGCACCCCTGCCTGTGGGGGGTGCCAGCCGCTCCCACCAGCGGTTGGGACATGGGGAAACCGGGTTTCCCCAACCCCCTCCCTGCGGGGAAGAGCCCGGTTCCCTCCCCCAGCGGGGGAGGGCCAGGGAGGGGGCGGCCCTCCCAAAGACACCCCATGGTCATCGTGGCGTTGTGCGCTCCGCGCATGGGGCCTGATGTGAACATACGGGGAAACCGGGTTTCCCCATCACCCTGCCTGTGGGGGCGCCAGCCGCTCCCAACAGCGATTGGGAAATGGGGAAACCGGGTTTCCCCAACCCCCTCCCTGGTGGGGCGCCAGCCGCTCCCAACAGTGCCTGAAGCGCCCCCGCTCCGGGATAGGGTGAGCATGCTCCAGACTCACCCTCCGCTGCGCTGCAAGGCCCGCCGCAGGCCATCGGCGAGCAGGTTGACGCCGATGACCAGCAGGGCAATCGCCCCGGCGGGAAAGTAGAGCGACCAGGGCGCCAGAGCCACATCGTTGCGCGCCTCCAGCACCATCAGGCCCCAATCCGGGGCCGGCGGCTGCACCCCGACGCCCAGGAACCCCAGCGACGCCACCAGGAAGATCGCGTAGGAGAAACGCAGCGCCGCCTCCACCGTCAACGCCGGCAGCACCGCGGGCAGAATCTCCCGCCCGAGGATGTAGCCCAGCGTCTCGCCGCGCATCCGCGCCGCCTCGATGAAGCCGCGCGGTTTGACCGCCAGCACCACGCTCCGCACCACCCGCGCAACGATCGGCGTGTAGACCAGCACGATAACCAGCAACACACTCTGACGCGAGGGGCCCACCGTGCCCAGCAGCATCAGCGCCAGCAGCAAGGCGGGAATAGCCAGCAACCCGTCGAATGAGCGGAAGGTAACCTCCTCGACCCAACCGCCGCGATAGGCTGTCACCAACCCGACCCCGGCGCCCAGCGCCACCGCCACCAGCGTGCCGGTGCCCGCCAGGGCGAAGATGTCGCGTGTGCCCAGCACCACGCGGCTGAAGACATCGCGGCCCAGCCGGTCGGTGCCGAAGAGGTGCTCGCGCGAGGGGGGCAACCAGCGCGCGCCGGGTAACTGGTCCGTGGCGCGGTACGGGGCGATCAGCGGACCGAAGAGCGCCAGCGTCACGAAGAGCAGCACGATTACCGCCCCGAGCGCCGACGTCGGGCGCACCCAGATCGCCCGCAGTGCCCCGCGCCACGCGCCAACGGCGCTGCCGGTTACTGCCCCATCGCCGATGCCCCGTTCAACCGTGTCAAAAGCCATGGTTCGTTTGTTGAGCTGCGGAGCTGCAAAATCCAGCCCCGGCTCGTTAACAACACCTCCACGCTTAAGGGCGGACAGAACATCCGAGCCAACGTGGCTTGTACCGCCCTGGAACGCCCCCGCGCGCGGCTCTGGTCTCCCCGCTTCGACAGGCTCAGTGCAGGCTCTCCAGCGAAGCTGGAGCGGGGCCGGGGTGAGGACCAACCGGCGCATCCCAGCGCCATAATGTCCCTCGGCGCCCGTACGTCCTGTCCGACCCTGAACTCCCGATCAGGGAGAGGGGGCGGGGGGCGAGGAGGAGGGGCCGCGGCCAGAACAATCTACCCGTGAAAGCATCCTACCTCACGGCGCGGATCGCCGCCAGGTCGGTGCGGCCAGGGAACGGTCGCAACTCAAAGCCCTCGAAGCCGTTACGAATGGCGCCCAGGGCCGCAAAGAAGTAGGGCACAATGATCGGACCGCGCTCGATCAGAATGCGCTGGATCTCCCGGTACGCCGCGACGCGCTCCGCTTCGTCGAAGGTCGATCCGGCTGTGGCTGCCAGTTCGTCAAACTCTGCATCGGAGAAGCGGCTCTCGTTCCACTTTGCGCCGGTTACCAGCATCACATCCAGATAGAATTGCGGCACGGGTCGCGAGGCCCAACCGGTAATCCCGAGATTGACCTCCAGCCAGCCATTCTCACCGTAGTACACACTCTCCGGCTCGACGATCACGTTTACGTCGATCCCCGCCTCGGCCCACTGCTCCTTCAGCACCACGGCCAGGTCGGGGCGGTCACCCGAATCGGGCACGTGCAGGTCGAGCTTCAGCCCGTTGGGATAGCCGGCCTGGGTGAGCAGCTCGCGGGCGCGGGCCGGATCGCGGGGCGGGATAGGAGTCTCCTCGCTGTAGTAGGCCGCGAAGAGCGGGCCGATCGGGCTATCGCGGCCCACGGCGCCCAGGCCCAGGGTCACCGTCTCGAAGATCGCCTGGCGATCAGTTGCCAGCTTCAGCGCCTGGATCACCTCGGGCTTGTTGCCCGGCTCGCGATCCGAACGCAGGCGCACCAGGTCGAAGCCATTGGTCGGCACCTGCACTGCCGTCAGGCCCGGCTCGCGCCGCAGGGTCTCGAAGAGCGGCGTCGGCATACGCATAGCGATGTCAACCTGCCCGCCGCGCAGCGCGTCAACCGCGGCGGCCTGGTCGGCGAAGAAGATCAGTTCCAGGTTGGTCACGCCGGGCTTGTCGGGGACAAAGTACGCCTCATTCGCAACCAGCGTGATGCGATTCTCGGGCCGGTACTCGACGACCTTGAACGGGCCGCTGCCGTTGAAACTGGTCGCCGCATCGGCGGTTTCGGCCTTGAGCACCAGGGCGCGATTGTCGCTCAGATCGTACAGAAAGAAGGGGTTGGGCTGCGACAGGGTGAACACCACCGTCCCATCGCCGTCAGCCTCCACCGCAGCGACACCGGTGTAGAGGTCAGCGGTCGGCAACTGCAACCCCGGATCGCGCAGGCGGTTGAAGGTCCAGACCACATCGGCAGCGGTGAGCGGGCTGCCATCGTGAAACGTTGCCCCCTCGACCAGACGCAGGGTGTAGGTCAGACCATCGTCGCTCACCTGCCATTCGCGGGCCAGGCGCGGCACGATCTCGTTCCGAGCGTTGATATCCACCAGATAATCGTAGATCGAGTGGAGAATCAGGATCTCGGCATCGGAGGAAGCCAGGGCCGGATCAAGTTGCACAGGGATCTCGGTGGCGACGCGGAGGGTGGCGGTGGCGCCGGTGGGCGCAGCAGTGGCCGGCCCTTCCACCGTCGGCGCGCTCGTTGGCGCCGGGGTCGCCGCGCCGCCACAGGCGGCCAGGGCGGCCGCCCCCGCAGAGAGACCCAGCGCGCTCATCAACCGCATAAACTCGCGGCGACTGAGCCTGCCGGCAAACACGTCACGGCGCGCAGCCTGAACGATCCGGTCATCAACATCGCGCATCGGCATAGTGAGGTCTCCTCGGGGGCTTGCAGGGAGCGGCTCGCGGAAGGTGGCGTGGAGGAAGAGCGAGCAACGTGGAAGGATCCAGCGGCAAGGCGCAGACAGCAACGTCTGCGCCGGGGGGCAACACGACACACCTACCAGCCCCAGGTGCCGGGGCCGCCTTTGAACGGACCAACGATATCCGACGTGATCCAGCCTCCGTAGAACCCGCCTGGCTGGGGCGTTACCAGTTCATCGTCCACGTAGCAAGCGTCCATCAGCGCCGGGTAGAACGCCACGGCATTACGAATGGCCTCGTAGCCAGGAGCAGGATCGGGATAGTACCAGGCAGCCTGTTCGGCGCGGCGCCCGCCGGCGGTCAGCGTATAGTAGTGCGCCTGGCCCTTGAATTCACAGAACGTCCGCCGCCCGGTCGGAGTCAAATAGTCCATCTGAATATCTTCGGGCGGAATATAGTACGAAGGTGGATGGCTGGTTTCAAGCACGCGAAAGCCACGGCGCGTATCGGCAATCAACACTCCGCCGAAGACCACCCGCAGGCGGCGCGTGGTCGGCTCGGCCCGCGGCGGGCGAGGATAGTCCCAGACTGACTCTTGATCGGGACCCGGGGGGAGGCGGTGACTCATTGGCAACTTTCTTCCTGTCATTCTTACTGGCTCACTATACCACAGGATACCACGCCTATGGTCTCTTCTGCACCCGAAAACAACCCCGACTTCTCCTTTGCCAGACGGATCGCGGGGGCGCAGCCCTCCGAAAACCCCCGGCATCGGGTCATATCCGCCCGTGTGCCGGCGCAACTCGAGGCCCACGGAAACGGTATGTATCATGACGAAGGCTGCCTGTGTGGCTGCGCTTCACAGCGACGCTACGAGGTATACCAATTCATGTGAACGCTCCGCGCGCAGCGCTCCGCCTCCAGTGGTGGGGTGCGGAGCAGGCCCCGACGATGTTGCAACCGCCCAGCAAGCCTTGTCGAGTATGTGTTCACACTTCTCCCGGGAGCGCGGGCATCTTGCCCGCATCCAGGCCCTTGCGGGCGGGACGCCCGCGCTCCCGGGGTGACGCCTTATACCA
>CAKZKA010000119.1 GCA_937120965.1 uncultured Chloroflexota bacterium | reverse complement strand
CCGTGGCCGCCCCACGGCCCACCCCGTGGCCGCCCTGCCCGGCGGGGGCGTGGAGACGGCCCGCCGGGCCGTCTCTACGACGCCCCGTGGCGTGAACGTCGTTACGGGCGCCCGCGTGGCGTCCGTTCGTTGCCGGCGGAGTTACGGTCACGCGGGCGGCCCTCAAACCTGCTTGACAGGGGGCAGGTACTCTGCTACAACTTCCCCAGGCGCCCATGCGGCTGCGCCACGCGGCGACAGGCCGGATAGAGGCGTTCCTGGAAGGGCTTGCGCCCTCACCGCCCCTCCCCACACGGCCCGGGTTCACCTCAGGTTTGTCTATGGCACCCCCCCGACCCGATGAAATCCTGGAACTGGCCCGCGCGCGGATCGCGGCGCAGCGCGCGCAGGAGCAAGCCTCCTCTGCCGGGAAGCGCGAGCGTTTCTGGGAAGTGGCCTTTCTGGCGCTGGTGGGCGCCATTGTGCTGATCTTCGTCCTCTGGCCGGGCGCCACACTCGAATGGAAGCTCTACGCCGCCGTCCACGGGCTGGTGGCCCAGAAGCACCTGGTCTTCGTTGGCGAGCGGCCCCTGCCACTCTGCGCGCGAAATCTGGGGATCTACAGCAGCTACCTGCTGACCCTGGGCTACCTGTTTGCCCGCGGGTATGGCCGGGCCGCGGCCCTGCCGGCCCGTCCGCTCCTGGCGGCGCTGGCTGTGGGGGCGCTGGCGATGGTTGGCGATGGGATCAACTCGGTGCTGGAGGATACGGGGCGGGCCTACGTCTACCTGCCGCGTAATGACCTGCGAACCATCACCGGCGTCCTGTTCGGCATCGCGCTGACCCCGATCGTCCTGTTCGTGTTCAACCGCGCCCTGCGCGCCGACGCCGAGATGGAGCGCCCGGTGCTGGACTGGCGCGCTTACAGTGGGTTGCTGCTGCTCAACGGGCTGCTGGTGATCGCGGTCTACAGCGGCCTCGAGGCGCTCTACTGGCCGCTGGCGCTGCTCGGCGTGGCGGGCATCATCGCTGAACTGTTCACAATGTTTCTGCTGCTGGCCGCGGTGGGATCAGGCTACACCCGTCGGGTTACTGCGCTGCGGCAACTTGCCCGCCCCGCGTGCATCGCCCTGGTTCCCACCCTGCTCGTTGTTGCCGGTCTGGCTCTGCTGCGCTTCGCCCAGGGCGGATAATACCTGGTGCGGTGCAGGTTGCCGCGGCGGCTACAACGCGCGTCCGTGAGATGCACATCCACCTCGCAGAGGCGAGGATCGCGAAGAAAGGAGGGAAGGGGAAAGCGGGTTCGCTCTGTGGAGGTGTGGAGCTGTGGAGGTGCGGAAGGGATACGTTTGTAGTTTTACACCCAACCAGGCCTGCCGCCCTCCTTAAACTGCGCAGGTGGTGTGCGGCGCAGCCTCGTGCCTCCGTCGAGAGCAGACCATGACCGGGCCGTTCGCGTGCAGCACATAGGCGACCGCCGAAAGCCTTGTCCGAGCACAGTAGTTGCCGGCGCGCAATGGAGCGCGCAATCCAGCGTGGGAGGTCAGCTATGGGTGCGTGGATTTACTGGCACGCTGTTGATGATGCGTGGCGTGAGCACGTCCTGTCTGAACTTCGCATGCACGTTGCGATTCAGCCCGTAGAAGAGCCGCCAGTCTCGGAAGGTGAGGTGGGGATCGTATGTTCTGGGCGCCTCTCGTCGGCCCTGTGCGGGCTGGTGCACAGATGGAGCGGCGGCGGCAGGCGTCAGGTGTTACTGGTTGCGGCCAATCCTGCGGTGCTGGAAGCGCAAGGGCCGTGGTCACTCCTCGGCGCCGGCGCCGCTGATGTGCTGGTGTGGGATGAGCAACCTGATCCAGGAGCGGCGATTGCAGCGCGCCTGCACCGCTGGACCGAGGTTGACGCCCTTCTGGATACACCGTTCGTGCGTGAACACCTGGTTGGGAGCAGCCCGGCCTGGATGCAGGTGTTGCGCCAGGTGATCGAGGTAGCGCGCTTCACCGATGCTCCGGTGCTGCTGCTGGGTGAGACGGGCACCGGCAAGGAGCAACTGGCCCGGCTGATCCATCTGCTCGATCCGCGTCCCGCCAGGGGCGAACTGGTCATCGTTGACTGCACGACCATTGTACCCGAACTGGCCGGCAGCG
This sequence comes from uncultured Chloroflexota bacterium, assembly GCA_937120965.1. GTDB lineage: Bacteria > Chloroflexota > Chloroflexia > Chloroflexales > Chloroflexaceae > JACAEO01. The sequence continues at coordinate 7,781 of CAKZKA010000119.1, read as the reverse complement.
AGCTGTTTGGGCACGAGCGGGGCGCATTTACCGGCGCGGTTGGCCCGCGCGATGGCGCGTTTGCCCTGGCCGACGGCGGAACGTTGTTCCTTGATGAGATCGGCGAATTGCCGCTGGCATTGCAGGCGCAGTTGTTGCGCGCAACGCAGGAGCATACCTACAAGCGCGTGGGCGGCAACACCTGGCGGCGCAGCGAGTTCCGGCTGGTGTGCGCGACCAATCGTGATCTGAGCGCCGAGGTGGAAGCCGGGCGGTTTCGTCGCGACCTCTACTACCGTATTGCCGGCTGGGTGTGCCGGCTGCCCTCCCTGGAGGAGCGCCGGGAGGATATTTTGCCACTGACGCGTCATTTTATGCGCCAGTTGCGGCCCGATCAGCCCGTGCCAGCGTTGAGCGCGAGCGTTCAATCCTACCTGCTCAACCGCAGCTTTCCGGGGAACGTGCGCGATCTGCGCCAGTTGGCGGCGCGGCTCCTCTTCCACTACCCCGGCGAGGGGCTGATCAGCGCTGGCGCAGTGCCCGACGACGAGCGACCGGCAGGCGGCTCGTCTCCCGGCTCCTGGAGGAACGACCTTGAATGCGCCGTTCGGGCAGCCCTGGCCCAGGGCGACGGGCTGCGGACGATCCGGCGCATTGTCGAGGATGTGGCAGTTCAGATCGCGCTGACCGCGACCGGCGGCAATCTCCAACAGGCAGCCCGAATGCTCGGCGTCACCGACCGGGCGCTGCAACTCCGTCGTGCGGCGCAACGCCAGCCGGCAACCGAGGCCGGCGAGGCGGCATAGGGTCGGTGTCGCGGCCTCAAAGCGACCCGCTGGCAGCCAGGCTGCGGCTGAGCGGGCGCCGGGCCAGGGGGTGGATGAGCCGCAGCAGGTTCTCGCCCAGCACCAGGCGCTCGTCGGCAGGCGACAACCCCAGGGCGCGCACTTTCGCCAGCTCGAGGCCTGGATGGAGCCATGGCCCATCGGAGCCGAAGAGCAATTTGATGGCGCCAGCCCGCTGCACCGCCTGTTCGAGCAGATCAAAGCGTCGGACACCTGAACTGTCGGTGTAGATGTTGGGATGGCGCTCGAGATGATCGATCAGCGCCAACTGGGCGCGCCAGTCGTCGGCAAAGCTACCGAGGTGCGGGATAATGAAATTGACGTCGGGATACTCCGTCGCCAGCAGTTCGACCTGGTCCACCACGCCCATCACATCGTAGAGAATGGGCAGACGGGCGGCTCGCGCCACGTCGCAGATCTCACGGGTAATCGGCGCGTTGTAGCGATGGACTTTGATGCCACACAGGCCCAGGCGCAGCGCCTCGCGGATCATTGCGGCCACGCGCCCGCGGTCACGGGCGGGATGGACGAAGGCAAAGCCGTAGAACCGTTCTGGATGGGCAGCCACCAGCCGGGCAACAACCCGGTTGGCCCGCGCATAGTCGCTGTGGAAGGGGGGAAAAATGACGGTGCGCGTGATACCCGCAGCCACGGCCCGCTCCAGGTAGCGGCGCAAGGGTGCAGCGGTGTCCCAGGGGCCGGTCAGCCCATCACCCTGTCCGGCATGGCAGTGGCAATCAATAATGAGCATCGGTAGTTTTTTGCGGGGAGGGCTTCGCCCTCCCACGCCCCCTCCCGCCACGTTCATCACCATTATCGTGGCAGACTGCTACAACATCCGACCGAGGTATAGCCCGCCGCACTGCGAACGTTGCGACCCTGTGGGTAGTGGCGCGAGTACTCGCGCCAGCTATCGTTCCGGCTCGCGCAGCCACCGTTGTAGTGCCCGAAAACGCGCGGGTTCGTCAGATGTGCCGCCAGATGCTGGTAGAGGTCACGGGCGAAGTTGTCGCTACCGGCGGCCTGGTTGCAGCCGTGGAGCACGATGACCACATTATGCGCGAGCGCCGCGGTGGGGATGTCGCTCACGGTACGTGCGCCGCTGGCGCGATCAATGCCGCTCTCGCCGGACCGGTAGAGCCCCGCGCGCCCCGCTGTGACGCCGTATACGCCATTCGAACCACTGTGGCCGAAGATGTGAATGCTCTCGATGGGTCGCCCCAGACAGCGATGGGCGCGCTCGATTGCTGCGATAATGTCAGCGCCAGTGTCGTAGGGTGTCGCTCCCACCTGTCGCCGGCAGCCCTCAGTAGCCGGCACGGCCAGGGCGCCTATTCGGCGGGCCTGGCGCGTGGCCCCACAGCGAAAATGGTTGCGATGAGTGGTATTTGAGCTGTTTTGAAACAAACACAGGCGTGGCCGCACAGCGACCCGTGACGTTTCGGGTTCCAGTTCTTCGACCGACGCCTCCAGACTGATCTCATCGAGCAAGCTGCGTGTCGGCACGCCGCATGTACTATCTTCTATCACGAGCGGTGGCGCGCCGGAACCGTAGCAGATCTCGACACGGCGCTGCTGCGCCGGGGAACCGGGAACAGGCTCACGCTCGCCACGCGATTCGACGCTGAGGCGGACACGACGGCCCAGGCCGGGCTGAAGGCGCTCGAGGGATTGGCGCAACGCGATAGCCACCTGCCTGGCCCGACGCTGGCCGAGGGCCAGGTTATAGGCGTCTGTGCCTACGGGATCGGTGTGACCGATGATTCGCGCGGCGGTCACTCCGGCGGCAGCAAAGCGCCGGGCGAGCGCGGCAATCTGCTGCTGGTGCCGGGAGGTCAGATCGGCGCGATCGAAGGCAAAGTCGCTCAGCACCACACAGCGCCGCTCTGATGCGACCCCGGGCGCGCGGGAGGCGCGCAGCGCCGCTCGCAAAACTGCCACTGTGCGAGGCCCTGGGTAGCCGTTGGGGATGAGACCCCGGCGACGCTGAAAGGCGCGGATTGCGCTGCGGGTAGGCGGGTCGAGCACACCGTTGACAACCAGGCGTGTGCCCAGCAACTGGTTGAGCGCCGCCTGGACCCAGCGGATGCGCGCGCTGCTAAGCCGCCGGGGCGGAGCAGGCGGTGGCGGGGGTGGCGGGGGTGGCCAGGGCCGCCGGGGTGGCCGGGGGGGCAGGCGGCGCCGGTTCCCTGGCACAGGCGGCCTGCGCGGAAAACGCACCTCGGCTTCAGGGGCAAGGGCTGCCAGCAACTCATGGTAGCTCGGATTATCACTCATACATCCCTCCTGTTCGGCCACCGGCCCGCAAGGTAACCAGTGCCAGCCTACCGGGCGGATCGGCCAGCGCCGCCGGTCGCCCGGTCGTCAGACGCGCCCGGGGACGCGCGTCGGCGCTGGCGTGGTGAAGCCCCAGATATAGCGCAGACGTCACATCGAGCGCGATGTTCCGCCCTTGCGCTGCCAGCGTCACGACAGGGTGGTTCCTCACACCCGGGCTCGCCGCCAGGCCAGGGCCGGTGACACGCGCCTGCCTAACGACCAGGCAATTTGCGACGAGGCGCGGGCGTTGGGGTGATCGCCGCCGCTGCGGGTAAGGTCCCGCGTCGCCGCTGTTCGAGCTGGCGGCTGAGATGCACCGCAGGTTGCAGGTAGCGCTCCCCGGCGCGCTGGCTGTCGGTCACCTCGGCGCTCAGATCCACCCCGGTGACAGCACGGTACGCGTGGATGTAGCCCTGGATTTCGTTGCGCCAGAACCGCGCCCAGTTCGCTGCCCAGTCGCGCTGCGCGTTGGGGTCATTCCAGGCGCCGTAGCGTATGCCAAGCAGGATCTGCTCGCCATAGACCGCCAGGTAGTAAAAATGCAGCACCGATGTTGGGAGCCAGCCTTGCAGTTGCTTCATCGCATCCACCGGACCCATCCACGCTTCGGGGTACGTCACCATAACTCGGGTGGGCAAGAACTCGCGAAACTCGGGTCGCGCCAGCAGCCATTGCTGCATCAGCATTTCCTGGCGCGCCGTCGAGGGCAGATCGCCAAACTGGTTGTGCGCGCCCCGCGACAACTCCAGGTGCACCTCGCGCAGAGCATTCAGCAGTGGGAAGCCGTCGGCGATCACCGTGGTGTCATCGTCTTGCTGGTAGAAGACGGTGCAGAGATACAGCAAATTGTGGAACCCCTCCAGGAACTTCGAGCGGCTATCGGCAGGACGCAGGGCGCCCACGGCTTTGCCGACCAGACTGATCCCGTAGTGGTGGTCATACTCATACGCCCGGCGCAGCACGCTCAGCCGGTGTTGCTCGTCCTGCACATAGCCCCAGAGCAAGTTGTTGAGCGGACGCAGCGGGTCGAGTTCGAGGTGCGCCAGGGGATCGCGTTCGCCGGGGCCGCGAATGTTCTGGAAGCGCCGGGAAATCGCGTTCATCGCCTGCACCAGCATGGCCTCTTCGTGCCAGTATGACCAGATCAACTCGATCATCACCGGGGCCATGAGCCGTTCGGCCAGAATGCCGTAACATTCCTCGGGCAGTCCTCCGTCATTGTTGCCGATGAAGATGGCGCTCTTGATCCCCGCATCGCGGAGCTTCTGGCGCACCAGGGCCAGATAGGGTAGCGTCTGGAACGGTTGCAGCTTTGGATTGCCTGTATCAACCGGGCGGAGATAGTCGCGCAGGGCATTGGATGGGATCTCCTGACGGCTCAGACCCAGGCGTTCGGCGGCTTCTTGCACTTCAGCAGACTCGAACTCACGGAGGTTTTTCCGATCAGCTTGATAGAACATGACACCGACATTCGCCAGCACGTAGGCTTCGGTTGCGATCTTCAGCAGCCGGTAGGCGTCAGTGTCGTTGAAAGGCAGGTAGCGGCGGTCCACAAGCCTGTTTAGCTCGGTCGGCGCCGTTGCCGGTGACTGGTCCACTGCTTGCGGAGGCCTGCAAAGCAGGCGCAGCATCGCCTCATCATAGGCGTTGAAGGAGAGCGCCTTCGCGTTGCGCCGGATGGCCATCCACAGGGCTATGTCGGGGGTGAAGGGAACGGCGGAGCGCCGCAGGGCCACCTGCGTAACCTGCACCCCGCCGGATGTGGTGATGGCCCCTGCCTCAGTGGACGGGGCCGTTCCCAGTGCCGGACGTAACACTTCGAGCGAGAGGCGGGCCTCTTCAACCATCGTGCGCATTTCGCCGTCAAGGCGGTAGATCGCCACAACGACCTCGTGACGTCCTGGCGCAACCCGGTCAAAGTACACGATCGCCTCGGGTCCGCTCAGGTCCGCATCGGTTGCAGCACCCTGGGGCAGACGCCATTCATAGACGTAGTTCCCCTCCTGTTCGGGCTGCACGACAATCCGGATCGGGTCCTCTGGACGCACCGTGTCGCGCGGGTTCTTCCTCTCGCTATCTTCAGCAAGATAGGCGGTAATGCTGGCCATAACACACTCCTTCTACGGTCACACCGCGGCAGCGACGCCGCGCGCCGGCCACCGCGCACACAACTCCGAGCGGTCGAGGGTAGCTCGCAAGGCCCACTCGGCCAGCAGTTCACCGAGGATGCCGCTTTCGCCTTCGGGGCTGAGCAGGTTGTCGTGGCGGGCCTGACCGATCACAGCAAAGACGAGCGAGGGAGACGCGGCGCGCATCCGTCGCGGCTGCGCCGTCCATTCCTGGTATAGCGCCCGCAGGCTGGCCGGGTGACGTTCGGGCGCGCCGAGCACCGCCCCCAGCTTCTGCCCGCGCAGCGCGGGTGGGCGCTGGTTCAACACCAGGCGAGCCAGCGCGTCTGTTGTGCTGGAGAGATCGGCGAGGGTGCGGCGCAGATCGGGCGACAGGCCAGCCGGTGGATACAAGGCTTCCCACAGGCGCTCCAGGCGCGTCCACTGGGGATCGGGGTAGAGGGCGCGGCCCATCGCGCAACTGAGCTTGACCCGGATCCACGGCACGGGATGGGGATCGTCAAGGTGCAGGCGAAAGACGAAGACCCGCGGCAGGCTCACCACGCCGATCAGCCCGACCGTGGCGGTGACACCAACGCGCGCCACCGTCCACAGATCGGCGACGATCTCCGAAATCCAGCGTTCCCAGCACGTCCACACCAACTGCTGGCGCGCATCGCCCCGCTGCCGCGCCCGCAGCACCGGTCGCAACCAGGCCACCAGATCAAGCAGCGCGCTGCCCTGGTGTCCGACTTCGTGGATGAGTGACGAGGCGATGCCTGCGCCAACCATACGTTCACGGGGGACGCGGATCACCGCAACCGGGTTTTCACCGCCGCCTGGCAGGCGCGTGCGCGCCCGGCGAATGGCCGCGCCATGCCCCCGGTCGAGGTAGCAGGCCACGGGTGGCGCCTCGTAGTAGCCCGGCAGCGCCAGGGCATCGGCGGCTACCACGTCGAGACCGGCCAGCCAGACCCCCGTCTGACTCTCGCTGCGCTGGGTAATCACGTCGGCAAAGATGTCGAACTGGGTCAACACCGCGTTGAAGCGCAGGCGCAGAATGCTGAAGCGGCGCTGGGCCACGTCCGGGGTTGTGGCGCGAGCAGCGGGGCTGCGCAGCCAGGCAATGTACTCCTCGACCAGCCTGCGCAATGCGCGCCGCCTCCGGCCCAGGTAGCGTTCGATCGCCACCTGGGCATCGAGCGAAAGTGCCGCTGCGGGCACCAGGGTCTCGTGGAGGGCAAACGAGCGCACCCGATCCAGGCGGGTGAGCAAGGCTCGCGCCTCCTGCTCAAGCATGGTGAGGGCCGCGCCCGTCATGGTCATGGCTCACACTCCGTAAAGAACGATCACCCTGCCCCGCCGTCGCCAGATACCCTGCTGACGCCACACAACCGGCGCTGCGCCTGGGCGGACGCTGATCAGGCCCGGAGCGTGCTGCTGCGCCGCACGCATCAGCGCGATCCGCGCCGCCTGATCGGGTGGCTGGTTCGCCGGCATCATCGCCGCCTGACGCGCCGCCTCACCACTCAGACGCACAAAGCGTCGGGCCACCTCGAACTCCTGGTCCTCGGCGCTCATCCCTTCCAGTTCAAGCCCGAACATCGAACCGGCTGCCGAGGCAAGCTGACTGCCCACTGCACCCCCGACGCCGGGCGCGACAACATTGCCGAGCACCCCGCCCACCACCGGCAAGGCGCGTTTGGCAATGCCTTTGAGGGTGCGACCCAGGGTACGGAATACTGGCGAGCGGATCACTTTGCCCAACCCCCGCCCGATCCGGCGAAACAGGTTGCCCAGGAATTGATCCAGCTCGGCCTCATCGCTGATCTCCAGCAATGCCGCGGCCAGTTCCATCTCTTCCACTTCGCTGAATGGTCCCGTAAACTCGCCCTCGAAGTCGGCCTCCTCCTGAAAATCGAACTCACCCTCGTCTCCAATTTCACCTTCGAAATCGAACTCGCCCATCTCGTAGCCGTCCACCTCACCCCAGTACTCCGCCTGAGTGCGATCAATCTCATGCATGGGACCCTCCTTGTGCCTTCGATGTGCGACCGGCGACGCGCAGGGCGTCTCACTGATCTCATGTAGCAAATCGCGTGCCAGCCGGCGCATCGATCGGGCCAGAATGCTCCAGATCGATTCTCTGCGGAAGTATCGGGGTGGCCGGCGCGCCGGCCAGCGGGAACGATCCGGAGGGATAGGAGTGAAGCCCGATTCGGCAACGGGCCACGAGGGGCGAATCGATCTTCGCCGGGTGTACATGTTCGCCCCTCTCCCGAGTGCGCGGGCATCTTGCCCACGTCCAGGCCCTTGCGGGCGGGACGCCCGCGCTCCCGGGCTTGCGTGGTTACTCCGGGAGATTGCTAGAAGGGGACGGAGTCGGCTAAAATAAGACTTCTGATGGAACGGGAAACCCGGTTTCCCCATATGTTCACATCAGGCGCCATGCGCGGGGCGCACACCGCCGCGATGACCATGGGGCATCTCTGGGAGGGCCGCCCGCTCCCTGGCCCTCCCCCGCTGGGGG
>CAKZKA010000118.1 GCA_937120965.1 uncultured Chloroflexota bacterium | reverse complement strand
GGGAGGGTGTGGGAGGGCGCAGCCCTCCCAGGAACCAACCCGCCAGCGGGAGGGTGTGGGAGGGCGCAGCCCTCCCAGGAACCAACCCGCCAGCGGGAGGGTGTGGGAGGGCGCAGCCCTCCCAGGAACAATAATATGTTCATTCTGGCGTTGCGCGGCGCCGCCGCATGGGCATATGATAAGGTGTCATAACCAGAAAGGAGAAAACCATGGCCTCGAAGACGGACTTCACCGCGGAAGAGTGGCAAACCATCGGCCTTGCGCCAATCGTTACCGCAATGTACATCTCGATGGCCGATCCGAGCGGCCCGATCGGGTTGATGAAGGAAATGTTTGCCGCGGTCAGCGGGATCATCGAGGGCGCCAGAGACGCGGCCTCGATTCAGATTGTCAGAGATCTGGCCGCCGATCTGGAGGCCCGCAGCCTCAAGCCTGATCTGCCGAAGTTCTCCAGTAAGGAAGAGGCCAGAACCTTTGCAATGAATACGGTTAATCAGGCCGTGGCCCTGGTTGAGAGCCGGTCGCCGGAGGAGGGCCAGGCCTTCAAGCAGTTCCTCTACGACACGGCGCAGAAGGCTGCCGAGGCGGGCAAGGAAGGCGGCTTTCTCGGCTTCGGCGGTACCGCCGTCAGTGATATCGAGCGCCAGGCCCTGGCCGAGCTGGCCGCGGCGCTTGGTCTGACGGTCTGAGGGGCACATTGCGGGGGAGGGCTGCCCCCTCCCTGGCCTCCCTGTGCGTGTTCACATGTGGGGTAAGACGTCACCCTGGGAGCGCGGGCGTCCCGCCCGCAAGGGCCTGGATGCGGGCAAGATGCCCGCGCTCCCCGGAGAAGTGTGAACACGTACGGCCTCCCTCTCAAGTGGAGAGTTTTTGGGAGCGCAACCCCCGGGTCCCGCATACCCCACCCACCTACCCTCTTCCCTGCCAGGGTTCAGGGGCGGACAGAACCTATGGGCGCAGACGGGCAGTATGGCGTTGGGGTGCGCTGGTTGGTCCTCACTCCCTCCCCCGATCCAGCTTCGCTGGAGAGCCTGCGCTGAGCCTGTCGAAGCGGGGAGACCAGAGCCGTGCGCGGGGGCGTTCCAATGCGGTACACGCCACGTTGGCTCGGATGTTCTGTCCGCCCTTAAACTGCCCGGCGGAGAGGCCGAATGGGCGCAACCCTCCCCGGCTCCCTGGCCTATAGAGGGGTTGGGCAGGCGCGGTCTGCCCAATCCCTACCCTGTAATGACGTCGCTATCGCCCGGCGCCCGACCGGCGCCGCTCAGTGACTATGACCGCTTCTCTGCTCCTGCCCGACAACGATCCCGCGATCGATGCCCTCGCGCGCGACCTTGACCGCGCCCGCGAGTCGAGTTATCCCCTGACGTTTGCCGTGCGTCGCCTGAGCGCCGCGCCGGCCCATCCCGCCGCCGCCTGCGATGCCCTGGCCGCAGAGCTGGGCTATCAGGGCCTCGGCGAACACTGGGTCGAGTTGCCTCGCCGCATTGCCGCGAAGCTCCTCACCCATCTCATCGGCGGCGAACTGGCCTACCCTACGCAGGTTGTGCCACCCGCACAGGCCCGGGATCTTGCCAATCGTGTGCTCGACCTGGTCCCGCGCGAGGCCCGCTACTTCACCAACGGGGCCATCAGCGGCGACTTCGCCCTCTACGACGTTCATGGGCAGGAGGTGCTCGGCTGGCGTTCCATCAGCATGGCCCCGCTGGACAACGGTCTGATCATCGTTGGCGCCGGGCGCATCGCGCTGCTCTGGGCCGAAGACTCGCCCTGAGCAGCCCTCCCTCCCGGTGTCACAGACCCTCCGCGCCCGGAGGCTTTGGAAGGGCGTAGCGATACCATGTCGGCTCGCAGCGCACCCGGCGCGTCCGGGTGCGCTCTGGTCGAGAGACCGCTGCGCCCTTGTCTGGAATCCGAATCTGTGGCAGACTGGCGTCCAGACGATAGGCCCCTTTCGCGGAACGCACAACGCCGCGATGAAAACAGGTGTCAGGGAGGGGCGCGGGGAAACCCGGTTTCCCCATACGTTCGCATCAGGGTGGGGTAATTTGTGGCATAAGGAAGCGCGCAATGGTTCTGGCAATTGTAGGGATGGCCGGTTCGGGCAAGAGCCAGGTGACGCGGCGGCTGGCGGAGAAGGGCCTGCCGACCATCCGCTTTGGCGAATTCATCATCCGCGAGGTGCAGGCCCGGAATCTGCCAATCACCCCTGAGCACGAGCGTGCCGTGCGCGAGGAACTGCGGGCAACTCACGGTATGGACGTATGCGCCCGGCTCGCCCTGCCGCAGATCCACGCCCTGCTCGCCGGGCATCCGGCGGTGATCATTGATGGGATGTACAGCTTTAGCGAGTACAAAACCCTGAAAGACGAGTTCGGCGACGAACTGGTGGTCGTCGCAGTCTACACGCCACGGGCAGAGCGCTATCGCCGCCTGGCGATGCGTGATGAGCGACCGCTTACGCCGTTCGAGGCCGAAGCGCGCGACTATCGCGAGATCGAGCACATCGAGAAAGGTGGGCCGATCGCCATGGCCGATTATCTCATCCTCAACGACGGCGATCTTGCGGCGTTGAACGCGCGAGTGGACGCGCTGTTCGAGCAGTTGATGCAGGAGCGCAGCGTATGACCGACCTCGCAGCCCTGCTCGACGCAGCGCGCCAGGCGATAGCACTGGCCCACGCGCCGCGCACGGGGCGTCCGTGCGGCGCAGCGCTTATGGCTGACGATGGAAGAATCTTCGCTGCGGGTAACCTGGAAGTCGCTAACTACGGATCGAGCGTCTGCGCAGCCAAAGCGGCGCTGGTCAGCGCCTGGGCCGGGGGGGCGCGCCGGTTCACCGCGCTGGCCGTTGCCGGTGCGGGCGCGGATATGCCCTACCCCTGCGGTGATTGCTTGCAGGCCCTCATCGAGTTCGCCCCTCATCTGTTGATCATCAGTGACGCTGAACCCCGGCGACCCGTTCCCATCACCGACCTGTTGCCTGATGCCTTCGGGTTGGGGTGAGAGTGCGCGCCCCTGCCTGCGGGGCATTCAGGGGCCGACAGAACATCCGAGCTAACGTGGCGTGTACCACATTGGAATACCCCCGCGCGCGACTCTGGCCTGCCGGGGGGTGAGGACCAACCAGCGCATCCCAACGCCATACCGCCCGTCGGCGCCCACAGGTTCTGTCCGCCCCTGAACCTGCGGGGCGGGTCCGGGCGGGCTGCGCCTGCCCGGAGCCCTGCCCCGGAGGAGGCAAGGACGAACCTATTCCGCCGTCGTGGGGTCAATCACGGTCCTGATCTCGGAGATGCGATTCGCCGGAAAGCCGCCTTTCTCCGCGTGCTCCCGGATCAACGCCTCGTTCGGCGCAATATACACGCAGTAGATTTTGTCGTCGGTAACATAGCTATGAAGCCACTGGATCTGTGGCCCCATACTCTGCAACACGTTACACGACTTCTGCGAGATGGCCTGCAACTCCTGCGCCGAGAGCTTACCTGCTCCGGGAAGCTCACGCTCGATCACGTACTTGGGCATCGTTGACCTCCTTGTCATCCATGGCGAACCGCTGGGGCAGATGGGCGAGGGCTGCGCCCTCCCAGAAACAACCCGCCCGCGGGGAGGGCCTGGGAGGGCTGCGCCCTCCCAGGAATAACGACTATGTCCATTCCAGCGTTGTGCGCCATGCGCATGAACGGCTGATGGGGACATATAGGGAAAGCAGGTTTCCCTACACCCCTCCCTGAGGGCGGCATAACCCACCTCTCCCGCACCGTCCTGCGGGACGGAGGCGGGGAAAAAACCTTGAGTCATCCCATCTTCGGAGAGTTCCTGGGAGTCGCCCGACTATTATAACCCATCTGATGTGAAAATAGCCCGCGTGCGGGAGGGTTTGGGCGTAGAGGCGCGGCGGCGCCGCGCCTGCGCCCTCCCAGAAACAACCCGCCCGCGGCGAGGGTTTGGGAGGGCGAAGCCCTCCCAAGAACAATAATATTTTCATTCCGGCGTTGTGCGGCGCAGCCGCATGGATGACTTAGGTGAACATAGCCCGCCCGCGGGGAGGGTTTGGGAGGGCGCAGCCCTCCCAGGAAAAACTCATTTTCATCTTGTCGTTGTGCGGCGCAGCCGCATGGATGACTGTTGCATCAGCCCTGCCGAGACAACCCGCCGACCTACGTCAACCCTGGTGTACAATACTCAATGCTTCCAACGCGAAGCTGCGGCGGTGAGGGTCACCAGAAGGGCATGCCCGCCCTGAGGGACTTCTCCACGGTCGGCACGTCTGTCACGCCTGCCTGCATGCGAGTGTGGGGCTTTCATCGCCCCGCAGTGGAGGATGTCTATGAAGTGCTCGATCTGTCTGTACTGTGGCTCCCATTCCGGCACAAATCCGGCCTTTGCCGCCGATGCGGCGGCGCTCGGCCAGGCGGTGGCAGCGCGTGGGTGGCGGCTGGTCTACGGTGGCGGCAACGTAGGCTTGATGGGCGTGGCGGCGCGCGCTGCCGTCGCCGTGGGCGGTCAGGTCATCGGGGTCATTCCCCGTGCCCTGCTCGAGCGCGAACAGGGCTACACCGAGGTGAGCGAATTGATCATCACCGAAACCCTGCGCGAACGTAAGGCGCTGATGTTTGAACGCTCCGATGCCTTTGTCACCCTGCCCGGCGGTTTTGGCACTCTCGAGGAGACGGTCGAAACACTGACCCTGCGCCAGTTGCGCTACCATAATAAGCCGATCTATCTGCTCGATACCGCAGGCTTCTTCCAACCCCTGCTCCAGTTCTTTGAGCACGCCCGGGCCTCCGGGTTCATCCATCCGGATCATTTTCACCTGTTTACCGTGACCAGAAGCGTGCCGGAGTTGATGGAACTACTCGAGCGCGGCGCCTAGCTCCCGCAAAAGCCGGTTTCCCCCGACCTCCACGCCACACCGCCGAACGCCCCCGCCAGCCAGGGACGCGGCGAGGCCGGGTTTTCCTGCGGCTCCTTGAAGGCAGGCTCACACCATTTCAGATTGCAGATTTCGGATTGCAGATTGCCGCAATGCCGTTGCAATGCGCGCTGGTGAGCGTGCGAATGCGGCCTGTTCAATTTGGTATCAGATGCGATCGGGGAGACCGTAGAGGTGCGGCGGCGACGCGCCTCTGCGTGGTTCATACTGTCGTTGCGCGCCGCGCGCATAACTCTACTTTGTCAGTTCGGTGAGGAGGCGGCATACTGCACGTTATGGTAAGTGCAACCACCCGCCTCCCGCAGGCGCCCAGTGCGCCGCTCGATGATTTGGCCGCCTTTCTGGAACCCTTGGCCGTCCATTTTCCGCGCCGGGAAAGTCGGCACGCCATGGAACGGCGCCTCACCGGGTTGCTGACCGAACATCCGAACAAAAACTGCGACGCCATCGCGCAGGTGGCGCCCCAAACGTCCGAGCAATCACTCCAGGGGATGCTGACCACGATGCGCCGGGATGCAGCAGCGCTCAACGCCCAGCGCGTGGCGCGCCTCCAGACGTTGCCGACCGAAGGCGATGGGGTGCTGATGATTGACGATATGGGCTTCCCTGAGCAAGGAACAGCCTCGGTGGGCGTGGCCCGCCAATACTCCGGCGCGTTGGGTAAAGCGGATAACTGCCGGATCACCGTGAACCTGACCTACGCGGAACGCACGGTCGCCTGGCCGCTGACGACGCGGTTGTGCCTGCCGGAGGCGTGGGCCAGCGACCCGGAACGCCGCGCCAAGGCCCAGGCGCCCGACGCCATCGTCTTTCAGACCAAGGCGGAGATTGCGCGGGATCTGGCGGATTGGGCCATTGCGCAGGGCGTGCCGTTCGCTGCGGTGGTCGCCGACGCGGACTACGGCGATCAACCCTGGTTCCTCGATCAGATGGACCGCCGGTCGCTGCGATCCGTGATGGCGGTGCGCCGCGACTTCACGGTGCGGGCGAGTCTGGATGGGCCCTCCCAGCGTGCCGATGCGTTGCTGGCCGCCTACCCTCAGCGTGCCTGGCAAACGATTGGCTGGCGGGAGGGCAGTCAAGGGCGGCTGCGGGCGCGCTTCCTGGCCGTGCGCTGCTGGCGGCAGGATGACCTGCTGCGCTGGCGGGAGGGTTGGCTGATCGGTGAGGCCCCGGCGCGTGGGCAGCGCGGCGACCCGCGCTGGTATTGGAGTAACTTCCCGCCGACCACCCGCCTGACCACCATGGTCGAGTATGCCCATCGCCGCCGCCAGGTCGAGCGGTTCCACCAGGATGCCAAGACCCTGTTGGGCTGGGACCAGCATCAAGGCCGGCGCTGGGACAGCTTCCCTCGCCATGCCATCCTGGAGATGCTGGCCTACAGCTTCCTGGTCTGGCATGAATGGCAGCAACGTCCGGCGCGTGGCGCCCCTGGGCGCCGCGCGTTTTCCCCCTCGGCCGGATCGCCGCCGCCAATCCCTGGCGGCGATCCATCGCCAGATTCTCGATTGGCTCCGGCTCCTGGCCATTGAGGAACTCCTGCGCGATGGCCGCCTCGACGACTACCGCCCGCAGCGCCGCTAGGGGGCTGCCAAAGGGTCAGAACGGTTCTTTCATGGGCCGTCGGTGGAACTGACAAAGTAGAGATAACCATCTCGTGCGACAATCTACAATCTAAAATCTACAATCTGAAATGGTATAATGCCAGAAGTGGCTGGACCCTCCAGCAGCGGAGCCTGTGCATGATTGAGATTACGCCCCCTGTTCGGGTGCGTTTTGCGCCCAGCCCCACTGGCTACCTGCACATTGGTGGCGTGCGCACCGCCCTGTTCAACTGGCTCTTTGCGCGCCACTACGGCGGGCAGTTCATCCTGCGCATCGAAGACACCGACGAGAAACGCTACGTTCCCGGCGCCGCCGATGACATCATTGCCTCGCTGCGCTGGGTCGGTATCGAATGGGACGAAGGCCCGGATATCGGCGGGCCTTACGGTCCCTATGTGCAATCGCTGCGCTTCGACCAGGGGATCTACCGGGTGTATAGTGAGCAACTGCTCGAGTCGGGCCACGCCTATATGTCCTTCACCACCGAGGAGGAACTGGCCCGGCTCCGCGCCGAGGCCGAGAGCCGCGGGGTCAAGGCCTTCCGCTTCCGCGGCCCCGAACGCGACTGGCCGCTCGAACGGCAGCGCGAACTGGCTGCCACTGGTAAACCCTACACGATTCGCCTCAAAACACCCCTGACGGGCCAGACGACATTCAGCGATCTGGTCCGTGGCGCCGAGGGGATCAGTGTGCAGAACGATCAACTCCAGGATATTGTGCTGATCAAGGCCAGCGGTATGCCGGTCTATCACTTCGCCCATCTGGTGGATGATCATCTGATGCGGATCACCCACGTGCTGCGGGCCGAGGAGTGGGTGCCCTCAACGCCCTATCACGTGTTGCTCTACCAGGCTTTCGGCTGGGAGCCGCCGGTCTTTGCCCACCTGCCGGTGATTCTGCGCCAGGACGGCAAGGGCAAGCTCTCCAAACGCAAAGATGATGTGGCGACCAATCGCTTCTGGGAACGTGGCTATCTGCCCGAGGCTATGCTGAACTACCTGGCCTTGCAGGGCTGGAGCTACGACGATAAGACCGAGATCATGAGCCACGAGGAGCTGATCGAGCGGTTCACCATCGATCGGGTGCAGGCCAGCCCCGCTCGCTGGAACCCCGAGAAGCTGCGCGATATGAATGGCATCTACATCCGCAAGCTTTCTTCCGAGGAACTTGCGGAACGCCTGGCGCCCTTTCTGGCCGCCGCCGGCCTGATCGGCGATCCGCCCACCGCGGCCGAACGCGCCTACGTCGTGCGCCTCGTGCCGATGATCCACGAGCGGCTGGAGGAGCTGAGCGAGGCCCCTGGCCTGCTCGAGTTCTTCTTCCGTGAGCCGCGGCCCGGCGCCGATGGCTATGCTCCCGCTGCGCTCATCCCCAGAGGGCTGGATGCTCCCCAGACGGCGGCAATGCTGCGCGCAGCCCGCGCTACCTTGAGCGCTGTGGAACCGTGGACCCCCGAGACGCTGGAGGCGGCGCTGCGGGACCTGTGCACGCGTCTGGAGCGCAAGCCGGGCCAACTCTTTGGCGCGTTGCGTGTGGCCGTCTCCGGGCGGACCGTAGCCCCGCCCCTCTTCGACATGCTCGCCGCCCTCGGTTGCGACCGCGTGCTCGCGCGCCTCGACACCGCCATTGCGGCCCTGGAGTGAGCATCTGAGGAGAAAATAGGCCGTGTACGGGAGGGCTTGGGAGGGCGTAACCCTCCCAGGAACCAAGCCGCCAGCGGGGAGGGTTTGGGAGGGCTGCGCCCTCCCAAGAAAAACTCATTGTTTCCCCACACCCCTTCCAGCGGGGAATAGCTCAATGCTCCCAAACTGGTCTCATTCCATCCATCACGACGGCTCGCCACGCTACGTACAGCGCGCAGGCCTGGCTGTGGGCGACAGCGCCCGTCTCTGGCTGCGCGTTGATGCTGACGCGCCCGTAGAGGGCGTCTACCTCCGCACCTGTCCCGATGGGGAAGAGGCGATCGTGGCGATGGAGCCGGTGGGCGTCGAGGGCGTCTGTCGCTGGTGGCAGGTCAGCCTGCGATTGACGATGCGCCGCACTGGCTACCGCTTTCTGCTGCGCACCCGCGAGGGTAACCGCTGGTATAACGCAGCCGGGGTCTGGATGCACAACCCCACCGACGCGAACGACTTTGTGCTGCTCGCCGGCTACGAAGAGCCGGCCTGGGTGCGCGACAGCGTGTTCTACCAGATTTTTCCCGACCGTTTTGCCGACGGCGACCCCACCAACAACGTGCGCGACGGGGAGTACCTCTGCTACGGGCGCCCGGTGACGGCCCGGCCCTGGGGCGCGCCGCCACGCAAGGGCCACGGCTCCTGCGAGTTCTACGGCGGCGACTTGCAGGGGATCATGCAGCGCCTCGATTACCTCCAGGATCTCGGCGTTACGGCGCTCTATCTCAACCCGATCTTCGTGGCCCCCAGCAGCCACAAGTACGATGTGGCCGATTACAGCCAGGTGGACCCGCACTTTGGCGGCAATGCGGCCCTGGCGCGCCTGCGGGAGGCCCTCAGCGCCCGCGAGATGCATCTGGTGCTCGACATTGCGCCCAACCACTGCGGCAGCACCCATCCCTGGTTCCAGGCGGCGCTGGCCGACCCCCAGGCGCCCGAGGCGGAGTTCTTCACCTTCCACCGCCATCCCGACGACTACGAGTGCTGGCTGGGCGTGCGAAGCCTGCCGAAGCTCAATTACCGCAGCGAGCGGCTGCGCGACCTGATGTACGCCGGCCCCGACGCGCTGATGCGCCAGTGGATGCGCCCGCCTTACCGCATCGACGGCTGGCGCATCGACGTGGCCAACATGCTCGGGCGTCAGGGTCCCTGGAACCTGGGGCACAAGCTGGGCCGGGGCATTCGCCGCGCCGTCAAGAGCGAGAACCCCGCCGCCTACCTGCTCGGCGAACACTTCTTCGATGGAACGCCCCACCTCCAGGGCGATGAACTCGACGCTACCATGAACTATCAGGGCTTCACCTTTCCCGTCTGGAGCTGGCTCGGCGGCAGCGGCGCGCAGAAGCCCTGGAGCGATCCCCATCCTCTGCCAACCGCGGCCATGGCCGCTCAGTTGGCAGCCTTTCGCGCCGCGGTGCCCTGGCAGATCGCCGTTCAGCAGTTCAATCTCCTCGGCAGCCACGACACCGCCCGCGTGCGCAGCGTCCTCGAGCACGACCAGCGGCGCCTGCGGGTAGCCGTGGTCCTGCTCTTTACCTATCCGGGCGTGCCCTGCATCTACTACGGCGATGAGGTCGGTCTGTCGGGCAATGGCGACCCTGAGAGCCGCCGCACCATGCCATGGAATGAAGGCGAGTGGGACCACGACCTGCGGGCCTTCTACCAGCGCCTGGCGCGGTTGCGGCGCGCGTCGCCCGCCTTGCGCCAGGGTGGCTTTCAACTCCTCTACGCCACCGGGCATACCCTGGCCTACCTGCGCGAGACCCCCGACGAACGCCTGATCGTCGTGGCCCGGCGTGGCGACGATGGCCTCGCGGCTCTGCCGGTGCGCCACGGCGGCCTGCCCGATGGCACACCCCTGCGCGAACTCCTCAGCGGCGTCGAGACTACGGTGCAGGACGGGTGGCTGCCCCTTACGGGCCTGCCGGCAGTGGGGGCGCAGATCTGGCAGGTGAACGCCCAGATATCCCTTAAGTAAGTACTCACACTTCTCCTGGGAGCGCGGGCATCTTGCCCGCATCCAGACCCTTGCGGGCGGGACGCCCGCGCTCCCGGAGTGGCGCCTTACCCCCACATGTGAACACGCACTCTTACCGATTGACGCCCTTTCGCCCCCTGTGGTATCATAGCCGACGCTGTATTACGGGGCACAACCTTGAGGAGTGGTATTGTGGGCGCCAAAATGAAGGTCATCCTGGTTCAGGATGTTGAGCACCTGGGCAAAGCCGGAGAAATCAAAGACGTTTCTGGTGGCTTTGGACGTAACTATTTGATCCCGAAGGGCTACGCGGTGCTTGCCACCCGCGGCCAGATTAAGCAGGCCGAACAGCGGCTTGCCGCCGAGCGGCGCCGCGCCGAGGCCGTGCGCCGCGATGCCGAGGCGGTCGCTGCGCGTATCAACGGTCGCGCAGTTACCTTCATCGTCAAAGTAGGCGAGCAGGACCGGCTCTACGGTTCGGTCACCAGCAGCGACATTGCCGAGCAGATCGCCGCGCAACTGGGTGTAGAGGTGGATCGTCGCAAGATCGAGCTTGACGAGCCGATCAAGCGCACCGGAACCTATCCCGTCACCGTGCGCCTGATGAGCGGCGTCGAACCGACGGTGAACGTGGTCGTCACGGGTGAGGGCCGGGAGGAACCCTCAGTCACCTCGCCCGAACTCGCCGATCCAGCAGCGTAGCCCTCCCAACCCTCCCCGCAGGGAGGGGCGTGGGGAAACCGGGTTTCCCCAGGTTCACATTAGATCAACACGGTGTGTTTCCCGGCAGCGCTACGCCCTCCCGCTGCGGAGGGTGGGTTTCCCCTGGGGGTAGGGGCCTGGGGAAACCGGGTTTCCCCAGGTTCATATCACCTGTGACCGTGTTGTAACACATACGTACTAAAATACAACTAAACATCCGTTCAAGGATGTGCCGCGGCAGCGCCGTGGCACATCGTCGTTTCTACACCCACTGTGGAAACGCTCTGGATAAACCGGGGAACGGGGTGGAGAAGCAGGGGACGAAGCTATGGATCGCTCCGTGCCATTTGACCTTCACGCCGAACGAGCCACGCTCGGCGCCATCCTGCTGGAACGGGATGCGATTATCACCATCGCGCCATGGCTGCCAGCCGAGTACTTCTACCTCGAAAAGCACGCCCTGATCTACGAGGCCATGCTGGCCTGCTACAACCGCCGCGAACCGCCCGACCTCGCCACGGTTGCGGCGGAGTTGCGCCGCCAGGAGCGCCTGGAACTGGTGGGCGGCCTGAGCTACCTGAGCGACCTGGCCGCCGAAGTGCCCACTGCGGTGCACATCGAGTACTACGCCCGCATCGTCGAACGCACCGCTGTGCTGCGCCGCCTGATCGAAGCCGGCGGCAAGATCGCCGCCCTAGGCTATGATGAGTCTGCCGATCTGGACGAGACGCTGGATCGGGCCGAGGCGGAACTGTTCAACGTTTCGCAGCGCCGCAGCACGCAGGACTTCGTGGCAATCGGCCAGGTCGTCAACCAGTTGTTTACGCAGATCGAGAGCCTCCAGGAACGGCGCGGCGAGGTGGCCGGCGTTCCCACCGGCTACCCCGATCTCGATGGGCTTACCGGCGGCCTGCAACCGAGTGACCTGATCATCCTGGCGGCCCGGCCCAGTGTTGGCAAAACGTCCCTGGCCCTCTCGCTGGCCTACAACGTGGCCTTTCTGAGCAACGGCACGGTGGGCATTTTCAGCCTGGAGATGAGCCGCGATCAGCTCGTGCAGCGGGTGCTGGCAATGCACACGGGTATTGATATGCAGCGCCTGCGGACCGGTAATCTGCGCGGTGATGAGCTGAACCTGGCCTTTGAGGGAATGGGCGTCCTCTCGGAATTGCCGATCTACATCGAAGACACCCCCGGCCTGAGCATTACCGAGGTGCGCTCCAGGGCCCGCCGCCTGGCCGCCGAGGTCGGCGTTGATCTGTTGATGATCGACTACCTGCAACTCATGTCGGGCCGGCGCAACGATAACCGGGTGCAGGAGGTCAGCGAGATCAGCCGGGGCCTCAAATCGCTCGCCCGCGAACTGAATGTGCCGGTGATCGCCCTCTCGCAGCTCTCCCGCGCCGTCGAGGGACGCCAGAGCCACGTGCCCATGCTGAGCGATCTGCGCGAGTCCGGGAGTATCGAACAAGACGCCGACATCGTGATGTTCATCTACCGTGAAGAACTCTACGACAAAGACACTGATAAAAAAGGTATCGCCGAGATCCACATCGCCAAGCACCGCAACGGCCCCCTGGGGGTGATCCCCCTGCGGTTCGAACCGCGCACCACCCGCTTCCAGAACCTGGAGCGCTACCGCGCCCCGGAGGGGTACTGAATGGCCGGGCGGGCGGGTGGGCAGAGCGCCTACGCGGTGCGCATAAAGAAGTAGACTGTGAGCGCCAGACTGAAGGCCAGCACAGCGTAGCGCACCAGGCGCGGATCGATGCGCCGGGCGACGGCCGCTCCCCCGTAGCCGCCGAGAATGGCCCCCGCCGTCATCACCAGGGCCACCGGCCACTGCACCACCCCCGCCAGCACGAAGGCCATCACGGCCACGCCATTGACCAGGGTCGCCTGCAACGTCTTGAGCGCGTTCATCTCGTGGATGTTCTCCTGCCCCAGCAGCGCCAGGGCCGCCAGGGTAAGAATACCCAGCCCGGCGCCGAAGAAGCCGCCGTAGACCGCGATGCCCAGGTAGAGGGTGAGGATCCCGGCGCGCCGGAACCAGCCGCCTCCATCGGCGCCGAGCTGCCGCGCCATGCGGGTAAGCCAGGGACTGGCCGCGAAGACCAGTGTGGCAAGCAGCAGAAGGTAGGGGATCAACTGCGCAAAGACCGCCTCACGGGTGCGGAGCAGCAACAAGGCCCCCAGCAGGCCGCCTGTGAGGCTCAACCCGCTGAACAGGAAGATCTCGTTGCGCTGATGGGCCAGCTCGCGGCGGTAGGCGCCTACACTCGCTGCGCTGCCCGGCCAGAGCGCCGTGGTGTTGGTGGCATTGGCGCTGATGGGTGGCACCCCCGCCAGCACCAGCGCGGGAAAGGAGATGAAGCTGCCCCCTCCGGCCACGGCGTTGATCGCCCCCGCAGCCGCGGCAACAGCAAAAAGCATGCTCAGTTCGATAAAGGTCATACGTCGCTCCCTGGGCCTTCCATCAGATCGGAGTGCTGGTCAAGAATCGCTGCGGCAGCGGCGCTGGCGCGGCCAGGATCGCCAGCGGCAACAGCGGCGACCAGATCGGCATGGAGCTGATGGGTCGCCGCGCCGCTCTCCCGCGCTGCCCAGAGGGCAGCAAGGGCCTCGCGCATCGGCGGAGCAAAGGCGCGGTAGAGATCGGCCAGGACACGGTTGTGCGTGGCGTCGGCAAGCGCGGCGTGCAACGCCAGATCGGCAGTCAGGGCCGCATCGCGCTCGCCCCGGGCCAGGGCCTCGCCCCGCGCCGCCAGCGCCGCGCCCAGGGCCGCCAGGTCGGCCTCGTCACGGCGCAGGGCCGCCAGGCGGGCGATCTCAAGCTCCAGGGCCCGACGCACCTCGTGCACCTCGTGGACCTGCGCGCGCCGCAGGCGGACCCCCAGCGGCTCATCGGCCACCCCCGGCATCCGCACGTAGGTGCCGTCCCCCTGCCGCACCTCGAGCACGCCACTGTGGGCCAGAGCGCGCACCGCCTCGCGCACCGTCGAACGGCCCACGCCCAGCTCGGCCATCAGGTGCGGCTCGGGAGGCAGCCGCGAGCCTGGCGGGAACTCGCCCGCGTCAATCCGCGCTCGTAACCGCTCGATTACCTGGTCTACCAATTGCTGTCGCTGGATCATGTGTGTACCTGATGTGAACATATGGGGAAACCGGGGTTCCCCATCCCCCTCCCTGAGGGAAAAAGCCCGGTTCCCTGCCCCGCTGGGTTCAGGGGCGGACAGAACGTATGAGCGCCGACGGGCGGTATGGCGTTGGGATGCGCTGCCTGGCTCCCGCCCCCTCCCCCTCTCCAGCTTCGCTGGAGCGCCTGCGCTGAGCCTGTCGAAGCGGGGAGACCAGAGCCATGCGCGGGGGCGTTCCAATGCGGTATAAGCCACGTTAGCCCGGATGTTCTGTCCGCCCTTAAACCCCAGCGGGGGAGGGCCAGGGAGGGGGCGGCCCTCCCAGAGATACCCCATGGTCATCGCGGCGTTGTGCGTCCCGCAAAGGGCGCCTGCCAATCCAAACATCTGATGATCAGATGTTTGGATTGTAGCACAGGTTGGCCGGCAGGTCAAGCCCGGACCCGGACAGCGCAGCCCCGCAGGATCTGGTACACTGATGTAGGCGCAGGAAGCCCGGGGTTCGCTCTGTGAAGGTGTGGAGATGTACAACGTATCCCTGCGTTCATCTCCACGCCCCCACACCCTCACAGGCTCCCTGCACTCCTTCCAACGGCGCGGGTGCGGAAGAGCCGCGCCCTTTCACAGGGTATCACGAGACCATCGCATTCACGGCATACGAGGATCGCGGCATTCGTGCTCACGCGGCTGATGGGTTAGCGCCCATCCCCGGAAGAGTCATGCACGCCATTCGCATTCGTTTATTCGTTTATTCGTTTCCCATTCGCTGGCCCATTTCGTTTCCCATTCGTTTATTCGTCTCCTATTCGTTGGCCCATTTAGACGTTTTGCCGCATCAGGAAGCCCATCCCGGAGCAGGTGCAACCCTTTGAAGCCGTGTTCTTTCAAACATAAACCTGTTCTCATCTTGTCGGCGTGCGGTTGCGCCGCGCGGGCGCCCATCGCATAATGTCAGGAAGGTCCCGTGGAGCGATTTCGACACCTGCTTGTGCCGCTACTCGTGGCACTGATCGCAATACTCCTGGTTCCGGGCCGGGCTGCGGCGCAGCCGGGCCTGCCCTGGCGCGAACGCGCCACAGCCCATTTCACCATCCTCTACGCCCTCGGCAGCGAGACCGAGGCCGAGCGCTACGCTGGCTGGGTTGACGAGATCTACGCGGAACTCGCCGCCGCCTTTGGTTTCCGCACTGCCACCCCGCTGACCCTGCGGCTCTATCCTACCAGCGAGGACTACTACCAGGTGAACCCTGCCGCGCGCAATGTGCCGGGGGTGATCGCCCACGCTGACTTCCGGCGGCGCGAACTGGTGGTCATCATTGAGCGCACCGCCCGGCAGACCGAGGTGGAGGTGCGCAACAATGTGCGCCACGAACTGACGCACATTATTGCCGCCGATCTGAGCGAGAACCGCCTGAACACCGGCTTTCAGGAGGGCCTGGCCCAGTATATGGAGCACGCGTCTGGCGAACTGGAGCGACGGGTGGCAATGCTGCGCGTTGCGCGTGATCAGGGCCGCCTGCTGCCCTGGAGCGCCTTCGACCACCGCGACCAGATCTACGGCGCCCCGGAGGTGGCCTACCCGCAGACGCTCTCGGTGGTGGCCTTTCTGGTCGAGCGTAACGGCTTCGCGCAGTTCCGCGAGTTCCTTCGCGTCAGCGCGCGCAGCAGCGGCTACCGTTCGGCCCTGGAGCGGATCTATGCCCGCACACCCACCGAACTCGAAGCCGAGTGGCTGGACTGGCTGCCCGGGTACCTCGACGGGGGGTACCGGCGCAATGCCGTGGAGCGGTACGATCTGGCGCTGGTGCGTGACCTGGTAACGCAGGGCAACTACGCCGCGGCAGTGGAAGAGTTGCAGCAGACGCTGGAGTGGTTGCGGCGACAGGCCGACACTCAGCCACCCGACGTGCTGGATGAGGCCGAGGCGCTGCTGGCCCGCGCTCAGGCGGGGATGCGCGCCGAAGAACTGGCTGAGCGCGCCCGCGCGGCTCTCGAAGCCGCCGACTACGAGCGCTCCCTGGTGCTGATCGAGGCGGCGCGCACCGCCTACGGCAAGCTCAACGATACGCGCCAGGCCGAGGTGCTGGCTATCTACGAACAGCGGGCCACCCGCGGCCTCCAGGCCAGCGCCCAGCTCGCCGCAGCCAGCCGGCTGGCGCAGGGCTTGCGGTACCCCGAGGCGCGCGCCGCCGCCGACAGCGCCGCCGCCGAATTCGCCGCGCTTGGCGACACTGTGCGCCACGGCAACGCTCTGAGCCTCCGCGCCACCCTCGACCAGCGGCAGCGTCTGGTCGGCCTGGTCCTGGTGCTGGTTGGCGCCCTGGGTGTGGCGCTGAGCCTTGGCGTGCGCCTCTTGAAACCACCGTCAGAGGTATGGTAAGGAGAGGGGGCCAGGGGGTGAGGTGGAGAGAGGCCGTAGCCCCAGAACATCTACCCGTGAAAGGGACCCCTCCCCCCGCCTTCTGCCCGGCTACACCCGCACCGCGTCGGCCGGCACCGGAAAGCCCTGGCAGAGCGCCTGTACCTCGCCGGCGATACGCTCCTGCACGGCGGTATCGTCAATCCGTTCCAGCACCTCGACGATCCAGCCGGCAATACGCTCCATCTCCGGCTCGCGCATGCCTCGCGTGGTAACCGCAGGCGTACCAATGCGGATCCCCGACGTGCGCATCGGCGGCTGGGGGTCGTCGGGGATAGCGTTCTTGTTGACGGTGATATGGGCGCGATCGAGCGCCTTCTGGGCCTGGGCGCCGGTAATCCCGAGGCCGGTCAGGTCAACCAGCATCAGGTGGTTGTCGGTGCCGCCACTGACCAGCTTCAGGCCACGGCGGGTCAGACCCTCGGCCAGCGCCCGCGCATTGCGGCGGATCTGCGCCGCGTAGGTTTTGAACTCGGGACGCAGGGCCTCGCCAAAGGCCACTGCCTTGGCCGCGATCACGTGCATCAGCGGGCCGCCCTGTGTGCCAGGGAAGACCGACGAGTTGATCGCTCTGGCCAGATCTTCCTCCATCAGGATCAGCCCACCGCGGGGGCCGCGCAGGGTCTTGTGGGTCGTGGTGGTGATCACCTGGGCGTAACCCACAGGCGTAGGATGCTCGCCCGCGGCCACCAGTCCGGCGATGTGGGCAATGTCGGCCATGAGTAGCGCGCCGACCTCGTCGGCGATCTGGCGCATGCGCGCGAAGTCAATGATCCGCGGGTAGGCGCTGGCCCCCGAGGTGATCAGCCGGGGGCGCACCTCCTTCGCCTTGCGTAACAGATCGTCGTAGTCAATCTGGCCGCTCGCCGGGTCCACCCCGTAGAACTGGACG
This sequence comes from uncultured Chloroflexota bacterium, assembly GCA_937120965.1. Taxonomy (GTDB): domain Bacteria; phylum Chloroflexota; class Chloroflexia; order Chloroflexales; family Chloroflexaceae; genus JACAEO01. The sequence goes on along the minus strand of CAKZKA010000118.1, from coordinate 27,109 downwards.
CTGTACCACTTGCCGGAGAAATTCACCGGGCTGCCGTGGGTCAGGTGGCCACCATGGTCGAGGCGCATGCCGAGAACCGGGTCGCCCGGCTGCAGCAGCGCGGTAAAGACGGCGATATTGGCCTGGGCGCCACTGTGGGGCTGCACATTGGCCGCCGGTGCGCCAAACAGCTTCAGGGCCCGCTCAATGGCCAGTTGCTCCACAATGTCTACGTACTCGCAACCGCCGTAGTAGCGCTTTCCGGGCAGGCCCTCGGCGTACTTGTTTGTCAGTACCGAGCCCTGGGCCTCCATCACCGCCAGACTGGTGTAGTTTTCACTGGCGATCAATTCCAATCCCTCGCGCTGGCGGCGCGCCTCTTGCTCGATGGCCTCGGCGATGGCAGGATCGGATGCCCGCAGGTGTTCAAGCATGGTTCCTCCTTCGATGCTACGATGCGGTTACGGCGCCGACCCGGCCGAAGCACGGGGAGCGGGGTAGGCCGTCCCGGCGAAAACATTGACACTGGCCCGCGCAAGGACATCGCCGCGCGCATTGACGTCGGCGACTTCAATCGTCACCAGACGACCGCCCTGGTCGGGCAGATCGAAGTCTATCACAAAATCAACCGCCTGGCCGGGGATACCGCGCACCGTTGCGATGAGCGTGTAAACTACCACGCCGCGCGTATCGAAGACGGTAATATACAGATCGCCCTCAGAGGGAAAAATCGCCGCGCGGCCACGCACCTGCACCCGCGTGCCGACAGTGCTGCCACTCGCCGGTTGCTCGATGGTGATCTGCTGGGCGGTCGTCGGCGCGTAGCGCACGCTGCGCCGGGTGCTGGCAATCACCACCCCGCTGCGCGGATCGACATCGCTCAACTCGATGATCACCGTGTTGCCCACGGGCGCGATGTAGGCAACCTGCTGGGAGAAGCGCTGCTCGCGCACCGGGAAACTGCCTCGCGCCAGTTCGGCGCCGTTCGGCTCGGTGAAACGGAAGAACAACCGCTCGTCGGCAGGGGGGCGGGTGGTGCGGCCACTCAAACGCACCGGACTGCTGACAGTCGCACCCTCAGCCGGCTCGTCGAGCAGAATCTGGGGAACGACGGGCGTGGGCGGCACTGGCGTTGGCGTCGGCGGCGCCGGTGTTGGCGCGATCGGCGGAGCGCCGAGGAGCAACTCTCGCCCGAGGAGCCCGAGCAGAATGTCAAATGGCGGGCGGTTCTCAGGATGGTACTCCATGCGCCGGCGCTCGAAGTACTGCACAGCTAACGCGCGTCCTTCGATCACTTCGGTGATCTCATCGGTGATCGGAAAGCCGAAGCGCTCCAGTCCTCCATTGCGTTCCCAATGGGCGCGAAAGCCGCCGCAGAGGTAATAGCCTGTTTCAGGGAAGAGCCGACACCCGGGGAGAGGCGCGCCTGCGGGCCGGAACTGCCACGGGCGACCCTGCCGCGCCAGGTACTCGACGCCGAGGCGCCCCGCCAGCACCCCCTGACCCTCGGCTGAGTGATCCTCCAGACGATCCCGTTCAAACCACTGAACCGGTCCGGTCCAGTTCTCGACCGTTTCGAGGCGCAGCGGCGAAATCGGAAACCCGAAGACCGCCAGGGCGCCATTCTGTTCCCAGTAGCGCCGGATCGCCCCGCTGATACACTGGCCGGTTTCGCGGAAGCAGCGTTGCTCGCCCTGCGCCTGAAGGTTAACCGCGGGCAACCCACCCAGCGCCAGGGCCACAACAAACAACAACAACACTGGAAGGCGGCGCATACTTCTCCTGTCCGGCGCCGGCGCGGGCCCCTCGTGCTGATGTGAACATAGCCCGCGCGCGGAAGGATTTGGGCGTAGAGTCGCGGCGGCGCCGCGCCTCTACACCCTCCCAAGCACAAATGTTCATTCTGGCGTTGTGCGCCTTGCGCATGGGGCCTGACGTGAACAGATGGGGAAACCGGGTTTCCCCGGGCCCCTCCCTGCGGGGCGGGTCCGGGAGGGCTGCGCCCTCGCGCCCCGCGGTGGCAACGCAGCGCCACGGGTAACCGATGGGCGCGCGGGGCTGGTGAACTGCTTCACGATGGAAACACCCTCAGGCGACCGACTCGCCCGGTTTGAGGGCGATGATCTGCGTCGTCACGCCAAACTCCTTACACGCTTCTGCCAGAGCCTCAGGGGTGCCGGTAAGGATCGGGAATGTGGCGAAATGTTCAGGAATGGCATAGCGCGCCCCGATCAGCTTCAACGCATAGGCCGCCTGGCGTGGGTCCATGGTAAAGTAATCGCCAATCGGCAAAATAACCAGATCGGGTTTGTACAGCTCACCGATGATCTGCATATCCATCGTTACGCAGGTATCGCCGGTGTGGTAAATAGTGAAGTCATTGCTAAAGCGCAGCACGTAACCCGCCGGGGCGCCCAGGTTGATAATCTGACCATTTTCGTAGATCGTGCTGGAATGGTGCGCGGCGGTCATCGTGGCGCGCACCCCGGCGACCGTCACCGTACCGCCCATATTGAAGCCGACCAGTTTCTCTGTTGCGATGCCCTTCGCTTCCAGATAGGGCACCATATCAAACTGGCAGACAACGGTGGCGCCGGTGTCCTGCGCAAGGGCCTGCACATCGCCGATGTGGTCGAAATGGCCGTGCGTTATGAAGATTGCCGCCAGGTTCTGGCGCACGCGGCTCTTCAACGGCTCAGGACAGGCGGGATTGCCGTCAACCCAGGCGTCGATCAGAATATCCTTGCCCTCAGGGGTCGTGATATGGAACGTGCCGTGGCCGACCCGGGTGATCGTGACATCTTTGCCGATCGTGGTCATGTCCGCCTCCTTGACGACACACTGATGATGAACTCAGGGGAAACCGGGTTTCCCCGCGCCCTTCACGCCAGGAAGAGCGTGGGCGTAGAGGCGCAGCGGCGCCGCGCCTCTATGTGTTGCATCCCGGCAGAGCCGCGGCGCAACTGCGCGCGCAACCGGCCAGCACGAGCAAAAACAGTATAGCACAAGCAACCCTGGCAATTGACAGCGCGCTACGGCAGGGTATAATGAGTACCCCGTGGGGGTACCCACAGATTTGTACACACGTGTTCCGGGCCGCGGGCGGCCCGCATGAGGAGGGTACGGGGATGGCGAAGCCGATTGTAGTAACAGACGCCGATTTCGAGGAGAAGGTGCTCCAGGCCGACAAGCCGGTGGTCGTTGATTTCTGGGCGCCCTGGTGCGCCCCCTGCCGGGTCATTGCGCCCATCCTCGATAAGCTCGCCACCGAGTACGAAGGGCGTCTGACCATCGCCAAGGTGAACACCGACGAGGAGATCCAGCACGCCAGCCGTCTGGGCATTCAGGGCATCCCGACGCTCATCATCTTTAAGAACGGTCAGGAGGTCGGGCGACTGGTTGGTTCGCGTTCTGAGGCCCAGTATCGCGAAGTCTTCAATAAGGTGCTCGGCTGATGCGCACATAGGGGAAACCCGCTTTCCCCATCCCCCTGCCTGTAGTGAGGAGGGATGAGAAAACCCGGTTTCCCCATATGTTCACATCAGGCGCCCATGCGGCTGCGCCGCACAACGACAAGCTGAAAATGGGTTTTTCCTGGGAGGGCTGCGCCCTCCCAAACCCTCCCGCGCGCGGGCATAGTATGAGGCTGTTTCGAGGCAGACAGCACGAGCAGACACCCCCGGGGCTGCTGCTCAGCCCCGCACGTTGACAAGGAGGTCACCATGGTTGAGCCGCAAGCTAATCCTGCGCGCACCCTTTCGCCGGAGCGGCGCGAGGACATTCTTCTTCGATTACGCCGTATCGAGGGCCAGGTGCGCGGTGTGCAGCGCATGGTTGATGAGGGCCGCGATTGCCGCGAGATTGTCACCCAGGTGGCGGCGATCAAGTCGGCCCTGGCCAGCGTCAGCAGCCAGGTATTGCAGTGCTACGCCCGCAACTGTCTGGGTGACGATGACCTTGCCCGGGATCAGGTCATCGCCGAGTTGATCGAGCTGTTCCAGGGGGCGCGATGAGCCAGGAACCGCCCTGCCGCGCCAGGGTAACACCGGCTGACCTGGCGCGCGAAGCCGACCGCGCGGTGATCTACGGCGCCGTGCTGGCCGCGCAGCGCCCCGGGGTGCGCCTGAAACCCGCCATCGCTGAACCGGCGCTGGCTCTCGTTCCCGCTGTGCGGGCCTATCTCAATGGCGACGATGGTCCCCTGGCCGAAGCGGCCCTTGCCTACGCGCGGGCCTGCGGCGCCGAGGCCTTTCTCACCGCGAAGCGCCGCCCGGCCCGCGAGGGTTAGGGCGATGCATGCACAGCGATGCGCCCGGGAGGGCGCAGCCCTCCCAAACCCTCCCGGTGGGGAGGGCTTGCCGCCCCCACAGGCAGAGGGATGGGGAAACCCGGTTTCCCCGTATGTTCACCTCAGTCCTCTACCTCCCAGCCCTGCTGGCGGGCCAGTTCCCGCAGGCCACGGGTCAGGTTCTCGAGTTGCTTGAGCAGCAGCCGCAGCTTGAACGGCGCGCCTTCGTCGTGTTTGACCCACTTGATCAGGTCACCCTCAGCATAGGCGCGCGTCAGCCGGTCGGTCTCATCCACCATCTGGTCCAGCGAGCGGATGCGGAACACGCGCGCCTTGTTGCGCGGCTGGTTCTCGATGGTTTCGTCCTCAACGCCGAGGTAAAGCCCGTCGTCCTCGCCGGTCTCCTCGTCTTCCCACAGGTCGGCATCGCTGTCCTCCCGGTCCACGGCGCTCACGCTGGTCCTCCCCAGCGGCCCACCGCTGATCTGCACCTCCGGCCCGGCGGGAGCGGTGCGTAGTTGCTCGCCCGCCTCGAGCGCCTGCAGCGCCGTCTCAAGGGTCAGATGAGGATTGGCGGCGAAGTAGGCCACCAGCCGGCTCAACTCAGCCGCCGAAAGCCCCTCCTCGACCGCAAAGCGCGCCAGTTCAACCTGGGTGCGGGGGCTGGACACGCGGCGCAGGTGCTGGGCCTGGGTGACGTTCAGTTCGCGGCGGCGGATCAACTGTTGCACCTCGTCGGGGAGTTCGAGCAACCCCAGATAGCGACGCACCGTGCGTCCGCTCAGGCCCACGGCCATGCCGACCGCCTCATCGAGTTCGTGGTCCGCGAGCTTGCCCCGTTCTTCAACGATCCGCGCCCGCAGGCGGGCAAAGGCCCGCGCCTGCTCCACATCGTTCAGATCCTCGCGCTGCACGTTCTCGATCAACTGGCGTAGCAACAGGTCGGGATCGTCGGCGTCGAGCACAATGCAGGGCACCTTCTCCAGACCCAGTCGCTCGGCGGCGGCCCGGCGCCGCCCGCCGTAGACAACGCGGTAGCGCCCGCCACCCACGCTGACCACGCCAAGGGGCTGGAGCAGACCCCGCTCGGCGATGGTGGCAGCCAGGCCGGAGATGTCCCCCGGGTCCTCGCGCACCCCGTCGGGATCGGTCTCAAGCTGACGGGGATCAAGGTAGAGCAACTGCATAGGAGCGTCTCTCCATTGAACATATACGATGGCGGGAGCATTGGAGTTCTCCACGCCCCGGCTTCAGGGTCTAAGGGCGGACAGAACATTCGAGCCAACGTGGCGTGTACCGCATTCGAACGCCCTCGCGCGCGGCTCTGGTCTCCCCGCTTCGACAGGCTCAGCGCAGGCTCTCCAACTTCGCTGGAGAGGCCCGCCCCTTCGGGCTGAGCCTCAGGGCGAAGCCTGAGCCTGTCGAAGGGGGCGGGGGGGTGAGGACCAGCCAGCGCCTCCCCGCGCCATCACGCCCGTCGGCGCCCATACGTTCTGTCTGCCCTTAAAGGCTCAGGGGCGGGGCAGGGCTGCGCCTGCCCACCGGCCCCGTTGTCATCCTGGCGGAAGGCGGCGCAACTCCCGCGACGACCGGTGCAAAACATTTGTGCCAGAGCGGAGTATAGCAGAACTGGCCGCGAGCGGCAACTGCTACACCACCACGCGCAAGGCGCGCGGCAGGATCTCAACGCATACGCGCCGGGCGTTGGTGGTAAGAACCTCCCCATCGGTGGCTACGGGAAAGGGTGCAGCAGAGGCGATTTCGACACGCTCAACGGTGGCGGTGGTGATCTGGCGGAGTTCGACGTGGCTGCCGTCGAACATTCGGGGGTAGTAGCGGATCACTTCATCGAGGCGCAGTTTCGGAACGATGCACAGATCGAGCAGGGCGTCATCGAGTTTTGCCGAGGGTGTCAGGAGAAAACCGCCGCCCTGCCAGCGTCCGTTGGCGACGGTAGCGAAGAAGAGCCGTTTGTAGAGACTCTTGCCGTCGTAGCGCACGCTCATCATGGCGGGCTTGTAGGTTGCCAGAGCGCGCAGCGATGCGACAATATAGGCGGCCAGACCGGTCAGGCGGGGCAGGTTCTGAACCTCAACGGCGACCTGGGCGTCAATGCCCGCGCCGAGGCCATTCACGAAGACGCGGCGCACTTCCAGGCCGCCACTCTCAACGCTGATGCTCCCGACATCAATCGTTGTCATTCTTCCGGCGGCGAGGGGGTAGGCCATGCCTGGCAGGCCGCTGGTGTCAAAGCCGGGAAACATCTTCGCGAAGTCGCAACCGGTGCCAAGCGGCAGGAGCCCGAGAGCGGCATCGCCAGCACCCGCCTGGCGCGCGGCAAGAATGCCGTTGGCCACTTCGTTGACCGTGCCATCGCCCCCGGCGGCAGCGACACAGGTAAAGCCCTGCTCGACCGCCTGCGCAGCCAGTTCTATCCCTCCGCCGCGAGCGTGGGTGGTGATGAGCCTGTAATCCACCCTGGCGCGGCGGAGGGCCTGTTCCAGTTCGTCACGGGCTTTACCGGCGGCGCCCCGCCCCGCCGCGGGATTAAGGATGATACAGGTCTTCATAGGTAAAAAAGGAAGGCCGGGTTTCCCCGTCCCCCTGCCCTTCGGCGCGGCAAGCGACCTCAGCGCTGGTTGGAGGGGCGGGTGTGACCTTCCCAGGTCTCCCGCGAAGGGGGAGCGGAGCAACCCGGTTTCCCCGCCCACGGCACTCTGCAACAGTCTCAGATCGCCACGCCCAGCGCCTCGGCGACGGTGAAAATGTCCTTATCGCCACGACCGGACATATTGACGAGGATGATCCGGTCAGGGGCCATCCGGGGGGCAAGCTTGAGGGCCTCAGCCACGGCGTGGGCACTCTCGAGGGCAGGGATGATCCCCTCCAGGCGGGCGCACGTCTCGAAGGCGTCGAGGGCCTCCTCGTCATCGGCGCTGGTATAGGTCGCGCGGCCGGTATCGTGGAGCCAGGCATGTTCAGGGCCGACGCTGGCGTAGTCCAACCCTGCGGAGATCGAGTGGGTGAGGGCGATCTGGCCGGCCTCGTCCTGCAACACGTAGGAGTAGGTACCTTGCAGCACACCGGGACTGGCGGCGAGAAAGCGGGCAGCGTGGTCGCCGAGGCGCGGGCCGCGTCCGCCCGCCTCGACGCCGCGGAGCGCCACTGTCGCGTCGTTGAGGAAGGGGTGGAAGATGCCGATAGCGTTGGAGCCACCGCCCACACAGGCCACAACCACGTCGGGGAGGCGCCCTTCGGCGGCCAGGATCTGCTCGCGGGCCTCGCGCCCGATCACGCTCTGGAAATCGCGCACCATGGTCGGGTAGGGATGCGGACCGAGGGCCGAGCCGAGCAGGTAGTAGCTATCGGGATTGGTCACCCAGTCGCGCATCGCCTCGTTGATCGCATCCTTGAGGGTGCGCGAGCCGCTATCCACTCCGCGCACCTCAGCCCCCAGCAGACGCATCCGGAAGACATTGGGCCGCTGTCGGGCCATGTCTTCGGTGCCCATATACACCACACACTCCAGGCCCAGCAAGGCACAGACCGTCGCCGTGGCAACGCCGTGCTGACCGGCCCCCGTCTCAGCGATCACCCGGCGCTTGCCCATGCGCCGGGCGAGCAAGCCCTGACCCAGGGCATTGTTGATCTTATGGGCGCCGGTATGGGCCAGATCCTCGCGCTTGAGGTAGATCTTCGCCCCACCGCAGCGGGCGGTGAGGCGCGCGGCGTAGCTGAGCGGCGTGGGGCGACCGGTGTAGGTGCGGTGCAGGTGGGCCAGTTCCTCCCAGAACGACGGATCGGCGGAGGCCGCCGCGTAAGCCGCCTCCAGGACGGTTACGGCGGGCATCAACGTTTCGGGCACATACCGCCCGCCATACGGACCGAAGCGGCCCGTCCAGGGGCTTTCGGGCACGGTTGTCATGGGCTGGAACTCGCTTCCTCAGGGATGTTTCAGGCGAGTCTGACCGTCTGGCCTTCACCTCCCATCTCCACACCCCTGCACCGCGATTGCGCGCAGCCGTGGAGCGACGGTCAAGGTGGAACACCCGGGTCTGCAACACACCTTATCGCTGGATCAGGCTCTCGTCCTTGTTCTTCTCGCCCTCTTCGAGCAGCATAATGGGGATACCGTCCTCAACCGGGTAGCGATAGCCGTTGCGACGATTCACCAGCCACTCCTTGCCGCTGCTATCGGTCATCAGTTCGACCGGCCCCTTGTCGCCCGGATCGGCGAGAATGCTCAGCAATTCGGGGCTGATGCTCCGGCGCTGGCCTTCGCCGGTGGCGGGAGCAGGAGCCAGATCAAAGACGCTGTCCTGGCGGTACTGGCGAATGGCGCGGATGATCACCACGGCCAGAGCAACCAGAGCGGCAACGCCGAGAATGCGAACGAGGACCTTCATACACTTTCCTCCTGACTGACTGGAACGGGCGTCACAGGCACGCCCGCGAGCCGAGACCGGAAGCGCAGGCGCAATATAGTGCTTCATTATACCCGATCAGCGGTAGTCTGCGAGGCTGTTCGTGAGCCTTGCCGGGGCAAGCGCAATGCCGAGCCTTCGCGCCAGGGTTGGGGCGGCGTTTCTGGATCGATCCAGACCAGCAGGCGCGCCCGGGGCTGCGGCCCATCGGGGTAGGTGATCTCAAGAAAGGGGAAGCGCTGTTCCTGGCGGCGCATGGTGGCAATATCGTAGATGATCTCGGTCCAGGTACCGGTATTGATGTAGTACTGGCCCATACCGAGGGGCACAATCCGGGCCAGGTGGGTATGGCCGCAGATGAACAGCGTATCGTCGCGATGGGCGGGGCTGCGGGCGATCTGCAACATCTCACGGGCGAACCGATCGTTGAAGGCGCGCACTTCGCGGGCCACCTGGCGGGTGGCTTCGCTCTGCACCTGATCGATCATATCGTCGGGCGGTTCCACCGCACTGGCAACCATGCCGACCTGGCGCGCCACTTCGCGATGGCGGGCCACGCGGCCTCGGCGGATGCTGGCCCCCCAGCGCCAGAAGCCGCGCAGAGCCGGAGCGCTGAGCAGCCCGCCGGGGCCCTCGCCAGTGATGGGCATCTGGTGTGGTTCGGGCCAGGCCACGACTTGCAGGAAGCCGGCGACGCCACGGGCCAGAAAGCGCCGCGCCGCCGGGGTGCGAAGCTGTGGAAGGGCCAGCAGGTACCAGAAGAGGGCCGAGGAGGGTTTGACGTTGTCAATCAAGGGCGCAATCGCCAGCGGCTCATCCTCCAGGTCATTGATGACCTCTTTGACCATCTGGGTGCCGCGCACCACCTCAAACGGCTCGGTAATCCCCTCAAAGCAGGTGAAGCGATTCCAGCCGTCAAACTGGTTGCCGTGCACGATGTACAGACCGCCGCCGTGGTAACTGACTCCGAAGCGCAGACGCGGGTCGTCGGGGGCGAGACCCAGGGCCTCGCGCATACGGGCCTTGGCGGCAGGGTAGTGCAGTTCAAAATCGTGATTGCCGATCAACACGCTGAGCTGCGCTCCGGGCCGGGCGAGGAAGCGCGCCAGGGCCTCGAACACCCCGGCGTGGGCGCGAATCACCGCCTCGATGCGGCGCGCGGCGGCCGCGTCGCTGTACTCGTCATCGTCGAGATCAGGCAGGCGCACCTGTAAGAACTCGATGGTATCGCCGGCGAGGATGAGTTCTGTCGGCGCGCCGGCCAGGTAGTGGTCGAGGAAGGCGATCAGCGCTGCGTCGTCGTTGAAATCATCGAGATGGTCGCCGCCGCCGAGGTGCAGGTCGCTGAGCACGATCCGGCGCTGCCGGGGGTTGATCGCTTCCGGGCCAATCGGGGGCGTGGTGTAGGCTGTGGGCTGCAGCACCACCCGGCGCAGACGGAGAAAGACCCAGCGCAGGGCCAGCGCAAGGAGCGCCAGCCCGCCGATAACCTGCAAGATGCGGATGAGCGTCCGCGCCGGGCGGCGTGTTCTAGACTGATCGTACTGCTGCAATGAAGGCCTCGATCCTGGCTGGATCCTTGACGCCGTCGGTCTCAACACCGCTGCTGACATCAACACCGATCGGGCGCACGGTGGCGATGGCCCGGGCCACATTGGCGGGGTGCAACCCTCCTGCCAGGATCAGCGGCGCCTCGGCGGCCAGCGCCGCGGCCCGCGACCAGTCGGCCAGCGTGCCAGTGCCACCGTAGGCCCCGGGCACGTGGGCGTCCACCAGCAGCACCACACGCGGCGGGGTACGGGCGGAGATCGCCTGGCTCTCTGCCTGCGCGCGTTGCGCCCGCGCGATCCAGGCCCTCTCGGCGGGCGTGCCGGTAAGCCGGATGGTCTTGAGCACGGGCAACGGCAACGCATCGGCATCATCGACCGGCTCATCACCACTCAACTGGATCAGGTCAAGCCCCACGGCCTCGGCGATTGCGGCGATAGTGGCAGGAGTTTCATTCACAAAGAGACCGGCGAGCAAGGGCGGAGGTGCAGGGCCTTCGCGCAATGCCGCAGCAATCGCGCTCGCTTCAGCTACACTCACCCGCCGTTTGCTCGCCGCAAAGACCAGACCGATCCAATCGGCCCCGGCAGCAGCCGCCGCGCTGGCATGGTCAGCGCGGCGCAGGCCGCAGATCTTCACAATCACGGTCACTCCAGCAGCGCGCTTACTCCGTCTTCAGCGTATAGTACACCCGTTTCCCGCGTCCGCTGCGCTCGAGCATCCCCGCGTTGATCGCCTGCTTGACCATCGAGCGCAACTGCTCATTGGTACGGGCCAGGTTATGCTCCTTGCGTCGTTCGCGGAGCGTGTCGAAGATCTGTTGGAAGGAGACGGGCCGGGTAAAAGTGCTCATCATCTCACGAAAGATCGCCCACTCCTCATCGCTAAACACGATCGGCTCAAGCCCCTCGAACGTGTCGCCGCCCTCATCGCCCTCAGGCGCGCCCTCGGCAACCGCCTCAGTCGCAGGCTCCGGTGTTTCGGCGGACATTGGTGGCGCAGCCGGCGCTTCCTCGAAGGCCTGGGCGACCATCTCGGCTCCAGAGACCGGCTCCGGGGCAAACTCTGCCGAAACTTCCGGCGCGGCCTCCCCGGCAGGTTCCACCGGGGCCTCGGCGGGCGCCAGTGTAAGCACCGGCTCCTCAGGTGACGCGACCTCGACAACATCGCCGAGATCCTCGGCCAGGTGCTCGACCGTAAAGGCAATCTCTTCGGCCAGATGCTCAACGCTGAAGACGACATCCTCGACCGACTGCGCGAATTCATCGAGGGCGAAGAGTTCCTCCTCCAGCAGCTTCGGCTCTTCCTCGACGGGCGGCGTGTACTCAAGCTCATCGAGGTCCGCCTCAACCTCCTGGACATCAAGCGGCTCGACCGGGGCGCCGGTGTTCTGGCTGCGGCGGGAGCGCCGTCGGCGGCGACGCCCGCCCGTCGCAGCGCCCGACTCGACCACGACCGTGGCGCTGATCGTGCGCGACGTTTCCTTGCGCCCATTGGTCAGGACGCTCGTATCCACCACCGGCTCGACCGGCAGCTCTTCGCTGAGGGCAGCGGCAAACTGCGAGAGCTTGTACGGGTCCTCACCGGGCAGGAACACCTCGTTCACCGTGCCGTTGGTAAAGATCTGCACCTTCCCGCGCTTCTCGGCATCAACCACGAAGTCCTTAAACTTCGCGAAAGGACGCCCGTTCAGATCGCGGTAGCGGCTCTCCTTGAAGTCGCCGCCCATAAGCTCCTTCATCACCAGTTTGATCGAGCCAAGGGTAGAGACGTAGCCGCGCTTGCGTACCAGGTGGATCGCCTCCACCAGCACATCGTAGACATCGGGTTCAGGGGCGGGCGTGACCGGCGCCGCGGGAGATTCACCTGCCGGCTCGCGCGGCGGCTCGAGGACAGGCTCGGGGCTCCGGCTCAGTTCGGTGGCGCGGCTGGCAATCGCCGCAGCGGTGGCGGTGCCGCCAGGCGTCTTGCCAACCAGTTGCTCGTAGAATACAAACTCATCGGCGCTCTGGGCCAGGTGGGTGCTCGCGGCCCCGCCGATACCAATGATGTAGACTTCCTTCCCCTGCTGGCGAATGCTATTGACCAGGGGAATGAAATCACGGTCGCCTGTCACCAGCACGAACCGGCTGATGTTGGGATTGGTGAACAGCGTCTTCATGGCGTCGATGCACAGATTCATATCGACGCTGTTCTTAATTGCCCGACCGGTGCGCCCCATATCCTTGTCGTAGTAGTAAGTCGCCACGTAGATCGGCTCGATAGCGTTGGCATAGAGCGCGCTCGTGACGCGGGGATAGCGATACCAGTCGGCGTAGGCCCGGGAAATGACCACGCGGCCAAGATCGCCGCAGCGGTCCATAATTGCCTCAAAGTTCGGATTTGCGTTCAGCTTATCACGTACACTTACGTAGACGTTCTCGAAGTCAATGAAGACTGCGACGTCGGGTCGCCGTTGCTCGTACATTGGTTGTTGATCTGCTCCTGTGTTGTAGGTCGTAAGGCAGGCAGGAGATACTTCGGGGCTGACGCGGGGCTACCCATCGGGGCGCTGCGCATGGCAACCCATGCAGCGCCAGCAGTCGCAGGACGCGAGCCGGGGCGCGATGACTACGCGGGCGCGTGGCGGTGATTGGCTCAACAGCGCCAGTCATCGCATCGTGCCATCGGCGCACGTTACCGGTGACCAGGGGGTAGCGGAACAAGCGCAACACCGGGAAATCTCCCTGGATCCACCTCATCCGTCTGATAGTTCCATTCAGTGACCGACAGTTCCTTGAGGCCGCCGACTCAACGGTTGCTGCCGGTTCACTGCTACTATAGCATCGGAACGCCGCAGATGCAAGGAGTTGCGCGGCGCGCTCAGGGTTGCTACACAGCAGGCGCGTTCGGCCCTCACGGACGTTGCGTTGGTCCTGGCACCGCGCTCGTTGTGCCGACCCGAGGGGCGATTGCTGTGTCTGGCGGAGCTACGCCTGCTCAAGCCCTCCCTGCGGGCAAGGGCGCGGGGCAATCGGGTTTGGCTGCGAGAACCGCAGGATCTGCCCGTAGGCCAGCAGGCGCGCGCGCAACTCATCACGATCGATCTGCCCCCGCAGGTGGGCGCGCCAGGCCCGCAGGGTCAGACGCACCATGCCGGCGCGCACAATGGCCCGATGGGCCGCAAGGCGCCAGGTCGGGCCGCGCATAGCGGCAAAGCGGTCACGACTCTGCCAGAGTGCCAGCAGCATCGGCCAGCGCACCTGGGCGGTTGCCGCCCCGCCAACGTGGGTCACCCGCGCCGCCGGCACCTGCCAGATCGCCCACCCAGCCTGCCGGATGCGCCAGCACCACTCGATCTCTTCGTTGTACATAAAGTAGCTTTCGTCCAGGGCGCCAACGGTGGCCAGCACCTCGGCGCGGGTAAGCATGCACGCGCCGAGGGGGTGGTCAATTGGGAAAGGTACGTCGTCGCGCTCCTGCGGGTAGCGACCGTGCCACCAGGAACCGTACAGCCGCCCCGGCATGACTTCGCCCGGCGGGAACAGGTCGAGCGCGGTCATCAGCAGGGTCGGGAAGCGAAAGGCTGCCGGTTGCAGCGTGCCATCGGGGTTGAGCAGACGCGGCCCCACCAATCCGACGCGCGGATGCGCCTCCAGAAAGGCAACCATGTGCTCAATCGCCCCCGGATGCACCACGGTGTCGGGGTTGAGGATGAGCACGTAGGGGATCGCGAGGTAGAAACGCGGGATAGGGGCGGCCAGGAACGAGCCGTCGGCGTCCGGGGCGCGGGCATCGAGTGTCCGACCTTCAAGATGGGCCAGACCGGCGGCGACGCCCCCCGCAAACCCGCGGTTGTGTTCCAGCGCGAGCAGTTCCACCTCGGGGAACTCGCGACGCACCAGGGCCGGACTGCCGTCGCGCGAGGCGTTGTCAACCACAACCACGCGCAGCGGCGCCGTACAGGCGCGCAGCGAAACCAGGCAGTCGCGCAGAAGGGCGGCGGTATTGTAGCTCACGACAATCGCGGCAACGAGCGGCGGGCTGTGGCTCATAGCGGCGCGATTGTAGCGCCGAAGCGCCGGGGATGCAAGGCGGCTGTCTGTGCTCAGACCCGTCCTGGGAGCGAGGGCTTCTTGCCCTCGAACGCTGATGCACGCGGGACGCCCGCGCTCCCAGGCTTGCGTGGTTACCCCAACGCTAAACACGTAGTAAGTGTTCACACTTCTCCCGGGTGCGCGGGCATCTTGCCCGCATCCAGGCCCTTGCGGGCGGGACGCCCGCGCTCCCGGGGTGACGCCTTACCCCACATGTGAACACGCACGCGGCTTTGCGGTTTGCGCGGATGCTGGTACAATCCACCGTAGCGCAATTGCAGAGGGCGCGGCGCATCCGAACGCGATCCGCGTCGCGCTGATACACAAGGAGGGGAGACCAGAGCCGCGCGTGGGGGCGTTCCAATGCGGTACAAGCCACGTCGGCTCGGATGTTCTCTCCGCCCTTACACTCCCTGAGCGGGAGTGGCCTGCCCTGAGCGTAGCCAGAGGGGGGCTGAGGGTGAAGGCTCACGGCAGCCATAGCGTCCTGGTGCGCCCCGCAAAAAACTCTACCTCTGAGAGTCCCGGGGGAATGCCTGGCGAGCGCCGCTTCCTCCCAGACATCCTCTCTCTCCGGCTGTGCAGCGGGTGACTACAGGTGCCCTATGGCCTACTATATTCGCGAGACCCTATCCGAGCGCCCGGCCCTGAGTCCCCGCCGGCCAACCATCAACGAGTTTTTCCTCTCCAGCTACACCCTCAGCATCTACACCGGTTGCGAGTTGGGCTGCCCTTACTGCGATAGCTGGATCTACCAGGAACGGCCGCTGAACGAGCAGATCTATGTGCCGCTCGACCTGCCGCAGCGTCTTGCTGCCGAGCTAACGGGAGTTGACCGCGGTGACCTGATCGCCATCACTGCCCTGAGCGATCCTTACCAGCCCGCGGAGCAGACCTACCGCATCACCCGCCAGACGTTACAGGCGCTCGCCGAACGGGAGCAGCCCTGCTTGCTGCTCACCAAGAGCGCCATGGTGCTGGAGGATAAATCCTTGCTCCAGCGTATGAACGAGCGTAGCCTGGCAGTGGTGATGACCACGCTGGTGACGGCCGATCCGCATCTGAGTGAACGACTGGAGGGCAAAGCCCCCTCGCCAGCGCTACGCCTGGAGATGCTACGTGAGCTAAAGCGCGCAGGCGTGCCGGTCGGGGTGGCGCTGGTGCCGATTATCCCCTATGTCACCGACCGCCAGACGGCGCTGCGCTCGGTGGTGCGGGCCTGCGCCGATGCCCAGGTTGACTTTGTGGTCTGGGAGTATCTGCACATTCCGAACGAGCACCACCGGGTACGCATCCACGAGCTGCTGGCCCGGGTGGGCAACTATCCGGTTAGCTACTACCGTGATCTCTACCGCGATCAGCCGACGGTCAATCCGATCTACCGCCAGGAAATTGACCGCGAGTTGCTCGATCGCTGTGACGGTCTCGGCCTGGAGGCGCGTGCGCCGCACCGGATGTTCGCTGGGCGGGTTGCGCCGCGCAACGAGGCGGCCCTGCTGCTCAAGCATGCCGCGTTCCGCGATCGCGTGCAGGGGCGCGAGCTGGTCGCGATCAAGGAGCGCGCGCTGGCCGATCAGGTCTATGCCGGCACTATCGATCCGGTGGCGCTGCGCGAGAGTTCGTTGTATCCGCTGGTGCGGGAGGTGCTGGGGTTATGATGTCCGCGATGGGGAGGTTCCCCATCCCCCTCCCAGCCTCCCCCCGCTGGGGGAGGGTTTGGGAGGACTTCGCCCTCCCAAGAAAAAAACCTGTCTTCATCCTGTCAGAGGATGGGGAAACCGGGTTTCCCCGCGCCTCTCCCTGTGGGGAGGGTTTGCTTCGCCCTTCCAAGAACAAGTATTTTCATCCTATCATTGTGCTCCCCGCGAATGGGGCCTATCAAGCAGATCTGGCATCACGTGCTCCACGGAATAACTACGGTGCCGTAAACAGGTCGCCGACCAGTTCCTCGGGGGTGGGTTGGAAGGGCCAGAGGATCACACCCGTGGCCCCGGTCTCGCGGCTGGTCTGTAGTCCGATCCGCAGATCGCGGCGCAGTTCGGCTGTATCGCGACGGTGCCCTTCGCCGCTGGGAAAGCCCAGTTCGCTGACGACCACCGGCTTGCCCCAGCGCAGCGCGCGCAGCTCGGCGATACCGCGTTGCAGGTCGCCCGGCAACCCTTCGCCGTAGTACCAGTGAGCGCTGTAACGCCCTGAGTCATAGGGCGCGTCGTCGTAGTAGTGAAACGAGTAGAAATCCACCAGGCCGGCCAGCGGCGACGGTACCGCAGCCGGGCGGAAGTAGCTCTTGGCAAAGGCCATGCCAATGGTGGTCATTTGATCCGGATCGATCCACTTCACTTCATAGTGGAGGCGAGTGAGAAAGGCAATGCGCGCCTCGGCAAGTTCAAGACACAGGGGAAAGTCGCCGTTGTCCCAGTCCCAGCAGCGCTGATCGATCGGGCTGCCGATGTCAGGCTCGTTGAACAGGTCCCAGGCCAGAATGCCGCTGTTGCCGGCCAGGCGCCCCGCCACGGGCCGCACGTGCCAGTCCAGGGCGCGTTCGAAGCCTTCCGGAGTAAACTGATCCTGTGGATACTTCGCCAGCAGCACGGGTATGACGTAGATCCCGCGGCGGTTAGCACTTGCCACCAGCGCCTCAAGATGGTCAAGCGCCGGGGTGATTCGGTAGCCGGGCGTGTCGGCACGGGCGCCGCCGAAGACGTAGTAGTTGAGGAAAACCCGCACCGTGTTCACCCCCAACGCGCGCATGCGCTCGAAGTCGGCATCAATAGCGGCCTGGTCCCATCGGCAGCGGCTATCCGCGCCGAAGTGCAGTTCAGGACAACCCGCCGGGGTCGTGGTGGCATGGGTGTAGTTGACCCCGCGCACCTCGAAGGGTGCGCCACCGGCGACCAGCCTGCCTCCTTCGACGCTAACACGCGGCAGGGGTAGCCGGGAGGGATTGGCCCTGACGTCACCAGGGGCGGCTGCACGCAGAGCAACGAGCAGCAGGGCGGCAACAAGCGCGATGAAGATCAACCGGCGGGTGAGTTGAGCGGTTCGATGGGTCATTCGTACTTCCGGTGGTCTACGTTGAAGCGGCATCGTTTGCGCAACCCCGGCATTGTACCGAAAGGAGGGGCTTTTGTTAAGAGAGATTCCTGGGAGAGCTGCCGGGCCGGTGGCTGAGGCGCTCCGCACGCTCCTGGCTGCTGCCGTCGTCCTGGCGCTCCTGTGGCCGGCCTCTCTCGCCGCATGGCCCCTCACCGTTGATGTGGGCGGAAACGATCATCGGTTTGCCCGAGGGTTCCACGAGCCGGAGCAGTTGGGCGGGCGTTCCATGCGCTGGACCGATGGGGACTCTACCCTGCTCCTGCCCCAGCCACCCGCCGGAGCGCCCTCCGTCCTGGGACTTGCGTTGCTTGACAGCCGCCCTGAACGTTCCACACCTCTGGTCGTCCGGCTCGGGATAAACGGCGCCGAGGTCACCGCTCTCGTCCTGCACGGCTATTTCCCGCGGAACTACCGCCTGCTACTCCCGCCGCGACTCTCCGCCAGTGGGACGGTGCAGGTGCGCCTCCAGAGTGAAGCACCCCTCATTGCGAGCGACGGGCGCCATCTGGGGGTGGTGGTCTTCGACGCGACGCTCACACCCCAGTGCAGCGCCCTGCTGCTGCCGGGTCCGTGGCTTGCTCTGTGCGCCCTCACCGGGGGCGCGCTGGCGTATGCCGCGCTGCGTCTCGCCGGGGCCGGCAGCCGTCTGGCCCTGACGAGCACGGGTGTGAGCGCGGCGCTGATCGCCTTCGGCGTCGTTATGCGCCCGTTGGAGGTGCTGCCCTACCTCGGCCATTTCGCTGCTGCGGCAGCCATCGCCTGCCTGGGCGTGCTGCTCGCCCGTCTCATCGTGCCGCTGGCTCTCAGGCAGCACAGCGGAGCAGGCTCCCGGTTGATGGTTGCGGGCGAGTACGCCCCCATCGTTCTGGCCATCGCCTACTGGATGGTTGTGCTGTACCAGCGCTTCATGGTCCTCGATGGAGCCACGGCGCTTGGCCCCTCACCCTGGACGGTCGGGGTGGGGGTGGGGCTGGCAGGCGCGCTGGGTATCGGCTTGCCGCTCTGGTGGGCGCTGCGGGGCCGCCGACTGCCCCCGGGCGCAGGGCGAGCGCGGGGCGCGCAGATCGCCCTGGTGACGCTGGCGCTCGCCGCGGGCGTGCACCTGGGCTGGAGCCTGTGGTACGCCTTCACTCGCCAGGCGCCCGACTTCTGGATTCTCTTCCGCGGCGCCCGCGCCTGGGCAAACAGCGGCTCCCTCTACGATCTGGAGGCTGTCGCGACCAACCATTTCGGCCATGTCTTCAAGGTGCCGCCGTTCTACGGGATGTTCTTCGTGCCGCTGGCGCGGGCCTTCGACGGCCTGAGCGTGCTGGCCGCCCACCGGGTCATGAACGTCTTCCTGATTATCGCCACGGCTCTGCTGTGGCTGCGTATGTGGCGCCTGCCCCTGATCTCCCCGAGCGCCGCGGCACTGCTGATCGTCATGAATTTTCGCCCGCTGGCCGACACGATTGCCTTCGGGCAGATCGACCTGGTGCTGTTGTTCGTGCTGACCGCGGCGCTCTGGGCGCTGCGCGAAGGGCGCGACGGCCTTGCCGGGGCGCTCGTGGCCCTCGGCGCCCTGTTCAAACTCTACCCGGTCGTGTTGCTGGCGTTCTTTGTGCTCAAACGTCGCTGGGCCGGGCTGTGGGGCTTCGCCCTGGGCATGCTGCTGTGCAATGGTGTGGCCATTGCGGCGATGGGCTGGGAGTTGCACCGGGTCTACCTGTTCGAGGTGCTCCCGAAGATCGGCGGCACCACGGCCTGGGTCGAGAATCAGACCCTTTCGGGCTTCATTGCGCGGCTGGCGGCATCGCCGATGTCGGCAACGATTTTTCAGCATCAACCGCTGCAGCTGCTGGGCATGGCGCTATCGGCGGCCACGGCGCTGGTGGTGTGCGGGCTGGCCCTGATCCCCACCGACCGGCGCAGCCCGGCCTTTGCGCTGCAATACGGCCTGTTTCTCCTCCTCATGGTCCTGTGCGTCCCGGCGGCCTGGATGCACTACGAAACGCTGCTGGTGATCCCCTTCGCCGCCATGTTGTTGTACCTCCAGGGACGGCAGGCGCCCCTGGGCTACCTGCTGGCGCTGGGGGTGAGTTTCGCCTTGATCGCCTACGGCAACCAGTGGTCATTCTTCAACGGAACCGTGACCGGCGTGTTGAGCCTGCTGGGCATCTCCTACAAGCTGTACGGCATGGCGCTCCTCGGCTTGCTGGCGGGTGCGGCGCTCCTGGAAACGCGAC
This sequence comes from uncultured Chloroflexota bacterium, assembly GCA_937120965.1. Taxonomy (GTDB): domain Bacteria; phylum Chloroflexota; class Chloroflexia; order Chloroflexales; family Chloroflexaceae; genus JACAEO01. Next base: position 7,473 of record CAKZKA010000118.1, on the reverse strand, counting down.
GGCCCGTGGTCGCCGCTCCGGCTGAACGGGCCGCCGCGACCGGTGAGGCGCCGGTGGGCCTCACCCCAGGCGGGTGAACAGGCTGCCGCCAGCGGTCATGACGTACAGCAGGTTGATCAGAATGCCCACCACCAGGCTGATCGCAACCATCAGCAACAGGTAGAGCGTGCGTCGCCGCACAGCGCGTTTGAACTCCCCTTGCAGGATCAGGCTCAACGTCGCCTGTTGCGCTGCCAGCACGCCCTCGACCGAGCCGCCCTCGGCTTCGGCCTGGGCCAGCGCCCGGGCGACATCGAGCAGTTCACGGCACCCCCGGTCGAGGGCGACATGGGCCAGGGCGGCAAAGGGGCGCAGGCGCAGATCGGCGCTGAGTTGCAAGGCCTCGCTCACGAGGGCCTGCATCGGCGCGAGGCGGGGGTACGGGCGCGCCACGTAGCGGCGCATGATCTCGATGGGGGCCTCGAAGCTCCCGAGAGCCACACGCACGAAGGCGACGAAGCCCGGCGTGAGCCGGCGTAGAGCCGCGGCTTCACGCTCGCGGCGCCGCTCCGGCAACCGGGGGAGCAGCAGGCCCAGGCCGAGATAGGCGCCCAGCGCGCCGCAGAGCAGCAGGGCGCGCGGCATGTCGCGTGCGCCACCCACCACGGCGGCGAGGAGCAGCAGCGTTGCTACGGCGCCCCCGGCAAGCTGGCCGGCAACGAGCCGTCCCGTCACATCGAGTCGCCCGACGCGGCCAGGTGTGAGCGCGACTCCAGGCGCCAGCGCGTTCCGCCTGAGGGTCAGACCAAGCAGCGCCAGCAGCGCCCCGGCCAGCGACAGCAGCCAGCAGGGCGCTCCGGGGACGATCAGGAGATCGGGCATGGTGGTTCCTCCGGCTGATCAGTAATCAATGTCCTCGAAACGGGCGAGCAGCACCCCGCCGATGATCGGCAGGCACAGGGCGCCGATGACCAGCAGACCCACCAGTATGCCCGCCGGGGTCGAGTAGGCCCGCACCACTCGCTCCCACTGGCTCCAGACCAGGTACAGGGCCATACCGATGCCGGCCAGGCCAACCGCCACGCCACTGTAGCGCACCTGAGCCAGTTCGGTAGCGACCTCATCGCGGCGCCGCTCGATGGCCTGCAATGCCTCATAGGCCGCTTCACAGCGCCGGGTCAGCACGTCGAGGGGCTGAGCCGCCGCCGCCCCCAGGTGGTTGAGCAGGGTCGCATGGCGACGCGAGGGGGTCTGATCGGCCAGGGCCGCAATCACCTGCTGGGGGGTGGCAATGCCGTCGTTCAGGGGCGCCCCCTGGCGCGTGAGCAGGAAGCTCCACTCGGCGCGCAAGGGGCCGGTCGGCAACTCGGCTACAATCTGCTCAAGGGCGGTACGCAGGCTCGCCCCGCCTTTGAGCAGCGCGCCCAGTCGCCCCACCGCCGCGGTCAGTTCCGTCTCCAGGTGAGCCACGTAGCGCCGTTCGGCTGCGATGAGCAGCCCCCAGCCGGCCAGGCCGGTTAGAGGCGCCCCCAGCAGCAGGGCCAGGTGCAGGGGCGCGACCAGCGCAAGCGCCACTGCGAGAACCAGGGCGATACCCAGGCACCAGGCCACCAGCCGCTCGGGGGCAAGGGTCTCGGGCGTCCAGACCAGCGCCGGCGCGATGGTCAGGTGAGTCGGCGGTCGCCGGAGCCGGCTGCGCGCCACAGCCACGAGAAGCGCCAGAGGCCGACGCAGCAGCAAGGCGACGATCAGGAGCGTTGCGGCCGCCAGGGCAGGCGCGGTTGCCGTCACCAGCCAGGCCGACTCAGGATGCGTGGTGGGTGGGTTCACGGGTGCCTCCTCTGCTCAAGGGCGCTGATGGCTGCCTCAACCGGAGCCAGGGCCGCTGCTCCAACCTCGCCGCTGGCCTGCAGGGCCAGCAGGGCCGCGCGGCGGGCGTGGAGCAGGTCCAGACCCACCGCTGGCGAGAGTTGCCCCGGGTCGAGCGGGGCGAGCAGGTCAGCGGCATCGCGGGGGCGGGAGCGGTTCAGGGCCACGCGGGCCTGCGCGATCCGTTCGCCGGCCAGCCGGTCGCGCTCCTCGCCCGCACTGATCAGGGCTTCCAGGGTCGCCCAGCCACCGGGGGGCGTGTGGGCGGCGAAGCGCGGCAGGCTGGCGATAAGCGCCGAGTAAGCGGCGCGCGCCTCCGGCCAGTCGCGAGCCGCCAGCGCGCTCCGCACCGCCGCTTCGGCATCGCGGGCCTGCCCGGCCAGGCGTTGCGCCAGGCTCAGGTCAGTCTGAATGGCGCGTTGCGCTGCGGCCACCAGCCGATCATCGCGCCGGTCGCGCCAGGCCCGTTCGAGGATCGCCAGGGCACGGTCGATCTCACCGGCGCCGGTCGCCGTATCGGCGCGGGCGACGCTGGTCTCCACCGCCTCCCGGCCGGTGGCCGTAGCGGGTGCTGGCGCCTCGAGACGCAGCAACTCCAGCCGGCGCCGCAGCGCCGCGGGGGTGCGCTCGGGGCCGTCCCAGACCAGGGTCTGGCCCGCGACACGGGCAGCAACGCGCCAGGTGAGGCCGTCGTCACCGACCTCGGCGCGGGCCAGTTCGACCAGCCGCGGACGCAGCCGCTCGCCGTCGGTGTCGGCGCCGTCGAGGAGCGCCACCTCGCTGATGTAGCGCCGACCCGCGGTTTTCTCCAGGTGGATGATCACGTGGAAGTTGTCGCAGAGATCCTCCAGCGCGCTGGCGCGGCGACCCTCGTACATGTACGCGCCGGGCATGGCCGCGCAATCGGCAAAGCGCTGGGCCGCGCGGGCGGCAGAGCGAGCATGAATGGTCGTGACCACAGCGTGCCCGCTCACCGCCACGGCGAGAATCGCCCCGGCTTCTTCGGCCCGCGTTTCGCCCGGCGCAACGAGCGAGGGCGTCTGCCGCAGCACCTCACGCGCGGCGCGGCCAAAGGCCCCCCGCTCAACCGCCGTCTGCACCAGTTCGCGGGTCCAGGCCTGATGGCGCACGTTGATCTCGAGGGTGTTATCCTCGATGGTGATGACGTGCGGTTCGCCGGGCCAGGAATTGACAATCGCCTCCAGCAGAGCTGTCTTGCCACTGCCGGTTTCCCCGGCGATGAGAAAGGAGCAACGGGCGCGCACGAGCAGCCGGAGCAACTCGCCAACCGCGGGGCTACAGGCGTCGCGCCGGAGCACATCGTCGAGGCGCCAGGCGTGGCGGCGCCCCCGTCGGATGCAGATCAACGCCGTGTCTTCGGGCGTGCAGGGCGGGATGGTGATGTGCATGCGCGTGCCGTGGGCCAGTGGAAGCGTGTCCTGAGGATGTGAACGATCCAGGGGCACGTTGAGCCGCGCCGCGAGCAGCAAGGCCCGGTCGAGGGCCTGCCGCGGGTCGGGGAAGCGTTCGGGCGCGATCACAAAATCGCCGCCTTCTTCCTGCACCATAATCACGTCGCCGACGATCTTCACCTCTTGAACGCGCTCATCGTCGAGGTAGGGCTGGGCCGGCCCCCAGCCCAGGGCGTCCTGGAAGAGCCGCAGCAGGCTCCGCTCGTCGGTCGGCAGGTCGCGCAGCGGACCGTAGCCCCGTTCGATCTGCGCGCCGATCTCGGCCCGGAGCACGCGCAGCACCTCGGGGTTACGGGTAGCCGCGGGCGCCACCGGGTCGAGCAATTCGGCGCTGATGCGGTCGCGGAGGGCTTCGCGCACCTCCTGGAGAACGGCAGGGTCACCGATCGACGCAGCGGCTCGCGCCCGGGTCGGTTCAGAACCCAGGGCAGCGAGACCGCCGTCTTCGATCACCAGCAGGGGCCGGTGTGCGGATGTGGACATGGCAACGCTCCTGACTTCAAGCGACAGCGGGTGAACGGGCAGCGAGCGCGCCCTCGCCGCGCAGCCGCGCGTTGAGACGCGCCCAGAGGCTCGAGCGCGGCATGGGCAGGGGCGGCGTCAACCCCAACCGCCCGCAGAGAGCGTCCACCACCTGATGCACAGCGGCGGCGAAGGGGCCATGCGGTCCCAGGTCGAGCATCGAGATGTAGCCGTCGTGCTCATCAGCCAGGCTGGCCAGCCGGGGAGCGCGGGGCAGGGCGCCCAGGCTGCTCACCTGGGGGTAGCGCCGGGCAAACAGCACCGCCACCTCCTTGACCGTCGCCGTCACGCCCCGTTCCGGCTCCATAAAGAGCAGCATGCACTGCTCCAGGCGCTCCGGGGCGTGCTCGCGCAAATGGTCGAGCAGGTGGCCGACACCCATTCGCTCGCGCGCGCCGGGCGGCGCCGGGAGCACCACCGCGCCGCCCCGCTGGAGCGCGTGGGTGGCATACGGCCGGCGCAGATAATCGGGCGGCGTATCAATCAGCACCAGATCGTAACCCTCCAGACGCGCGACACCCTCGTAGAAACCCTGCCAGTCGGGGAGCCGGACGTCGTTCTCGGCCCGCGCCACGGCGTGCGAGCCGATCAGAAAATCGATCCCGCCCCAGCCGTTGGCGCTGCCGCGCGTGTGCTCAGGCTGGAAGATAAATGGCCGGATGCCGTCGGGGCCCCAGTGAGCCGGGCCGCGCTGGATCAAGTGCAGGTACGACGGTGCGCTGGAAGGGATCCGAAAGGCCGGCACCAGCCCCGGGTTGGAGATGTCGCTGTCCCAGACCAGCACGCGCAGACCGCGACGACGCAGGCCCTCGGCCAGCACACAGGTGGCGAAGGTCTTGCCAATACCACCCTTCGCCGCGCCGATGGCGACCATCGCCAGGCGTGGAGGCGCGGCGCGTCCCAGACGCAACTGTTCGCCGAGCCAGGCGGCGACGCGGGCCGGGTCGCGCTCGCTGAGAGTTGGCAGGCCGGCGGCCTGCGCATCGTTGAGGGCGCCGCGGGTCGGCCCGCTAAAGTTGACCAGCACGCGTACTCCCACCCGACGCGCCAGGGTGATAACGCGCCAGAGATCGGGCAGCGCCGCAGGGCGCGTATCGTCGAGGTACAGCGCCTCAGGGGGCCGGGCGTCCTCCAGCACACGAGTGACCTGCTCCAACCGCGAGGGGGCCAGGATGGCCAGGTCGCCGTACTGCTCGAGATGGGCCTGTAATCCATCCAGGGCCGAAAAGATCACCAGTTCCATGTAGCATCCTCCGCGAATGGACCGAATAGAAGCGATGGGCCTGATGGCGTGCCGGTCAGGGCTGCGCTGTCCGGCGCCGGTATGGAACAAAAGGCTGGTGAGCGCAAATAACCCCCGGGGCCTTGCCGCGTGGCCCGCTTGCGAGCCGGAGGCCCGCGCAGCCGGGCTACAGGGCGATCCGAGGTTTATTCGCATGGTTTTTCCAGAGCGAAAACCTTTCTCCTTTCCCTGCTACAGGCATCTTTAGGAGCGAACAGAACATGTGGACGTATGCGGGAGATAGGGTATAGGGACGCCCCGGAGGCCCTCACCCCCGGCCCCTCCCGCCTGCGTTCAGGGGCAGATAGAACGTATGAGCGCCGACGAGCGTTATGGCATTGGGATGCGCTGGTTAGTCCTCACCCCCGGCTCCCTTCGACAGGCTCAGGCTTCGCCCTGAGGCTCAGCCCGAAGGGGCGGGCCTCTCCAGCTTCGCTGGACAGCCTGCGCTGAGCCTGTCGAAGCGGGGAGACCAGAGCGGCGCGCGAGGGCGTTCCAATGCGGTACAGGCCACGTTGGCTCGGATGTTCTGTCCGCCCCTACACTACGGGCGTCGGGATTTGCGCGGAAGAACCGGGGCCTACAGGCGCCCCAGGCCCCAGGCGCCGTTGACGTTGCCGACCCGCAGCAGGCAATCCGTGTGAGGGTCGTACCGGAAGAGCGGGTTGGTGGGAAACACGTCGCCACTCTGACCCTGGGCGCCCTGGCGCAGCACTTCTTCGATCGCGACCACCGCCCGACGTCCGCGGGGCGTGCGGCCAATCTGCACCACAATCAAACTGACAACATCCGAGGTGATCAGCCCGCGCACGATCTGGGCCGCCGCCTGCCCGCCGCCGCTGGCCTCGGCGGCCAGGCCGATCATGGCCATCCGCTCCAGGTTACGCAGCGCCCCCTGAACACTGCCGGCGTGAATGGTGCCAATGCCGGGGTGGCCCGTGGCCGCGGCCTGGAGCATAGCCATAGCCTCGCCCCCGCGCACCTCGCCCACGATGATGTAGCCCGGCTTCTGCCGCAGGGCGAACTTCACTGCCTGACTGAACGCCGCCGCTTCAGTCACCTCGATGTGCAGGCTGTTCGGCCCGCGGGGCAGTTCGCCGCCATCTTCGACAAACACCAGGCGCATCCGCTGCCCAATCGCCTGGGTGAACCCCGCTGTGAGCGTCGTCTTGCCACAGCCGGTCGGTCCAGCAACCAGCACCGAGGCGCCACCGGCGAGCGCCTCCAGCAACAGGTCGCTGGCCTCGCGGGTGAGCATCCCGGCCTGCACCAGATCGTCGAGGGTGCGCCAGCGCTCGGGGAGCAGACGGATGGCCAGGCTGCCACCGTCACGCGACACCGGTGGCCGGGTGATGGCGAAGCGCAGGCCATCAGCCACGCCCTGCATCATCGGCGCGGGCCAGTCTTCGTAGGGTTGGAGGCGGAAGCTCCGCAGCAGCAACTGGCGCTGGGTCCAGGCAATCCACTGCGGGTGCGCCGTGACGCCGGTGTTCAGCATGGCGCCACGCTGGACAACGAAGAAGGGGTCGCCGGGCGGGCCGTTATAGAGGATATCGGAGACCTCGTGTTCGGGATCGCGCCACAGCTCCAGCGGGCCGTACCAGTCCACGCGCACCCAATCGTGTTCGAGCAGTTCTCCGCCAACACCGACCAGGCCAAACACCTCCTCGGGCGGCAGGTGCCAGCAATCGCGCAAGCGGCCACTCCGCACGAAGCTACGCAACTCATTGGCCACGGCGCTGACCATGCCCGGATCGTGGTCGGGCGTTTCCCAGGAAGGGAAGGGCATCTCGTCGTCAAAATCGTCGGCGTGCATGACGGTCCTCCTGAGGTGAACATATGGGGAAACCGGTTTTCCCCGTCCCCCTGCCTGTGGGGGCGGCAAGCCCTCCCCACCGGGAGGGTTTGGGAGGGCGAAGCCCTCCCAGGAAACAGCCGAGGGCACAGCCCTTCCGGGACCACCTTGTAGATTGCGTTGTTACGAGGCACAGCCGCATGGGCGAAGCGCAGCGCGCAAGCCTCCTATGGTTGACGGCTCCCAGGAACAGGGCTGGTGGCGCCGGGGATCGTCGTGGTCGCGGCAGGATCGGCTGTAATCGGGGCGTCAAGCTGTTCGACACTGACCTGACCGATGTCGAGCCGGTCGAGCGTGCTCAGCGGCGTGGAGGTTGCCCCGTAGCGCTCGCCCCACAGTTCAAGCCCGGCGGCCTGAAGCGCCCAGATCGTGTGGGCCTGGTACGGTGTGAGTTCGAGATAGGCCACTCCGCTCGACTCATCAACGTAGAGCACACGCACCGAACTGAGCAGGCGGCAGGCGTAGGGCCGCGGCTGCGCGTTTCCGCCAGCGGC
>CAKZKA010000117.1 GCA_937120965.1 uncultured Chloroflexota bacterium | reverse complement strand
GTTGATTTTCGGGAGGGCTTCGCCCTCCCAAACCCTCCCCTCAGGGAGGGGCGCGGGGAAACCCGGTTTCCCCGTATGTTCACATCAGTTGTCTATGCGGCTGCGCCGCACAACGATGAGATGAACATAGGTTTTTCTTGGGAGGGCGCAGCCATCCCAAACCCTCCCGCCAGGGAGGGGTGTGGGGAAACCGGGTTTCCCCACACCCCCAACCGCTGTTGGGAGCGGCTGGCATCCCGGTGAACAGGAGGGGAGGGAACCCCGGGTTCCCTATTTTCACATCAGGAGGGATCGTCTATGGCATCGGCAGAACCGCCTCGCACCCTCATGGACTTCTGGCTCGACGCGCAGCGGCAGACCTGGCAGCGGCTGTATGGCATAACCGACGGCCAGGAGGGACCTCCCGCTCTGCCGCAGATGATTGCGCAGTGGCAACAGGCTGCGACGCAGGGCTTCACAGTCTGGCTCACCGGAGCCGACCCTTTCGCCCAGGTGATGTCGCGCCAACTGATGAATGCGCAAGGAACCATGTTGCAGGTGATTGAGAGCCTTGCGCGCTCGTGGCAGGATCTAACGCCGCGGCTCGCCGCCGGCGAAGACGAAACGCGGGCATTGCGCGAGGCCGCTGAGCATCTGCGGCGCCAGTTCTTCCCCGAACCGGCTACACTTGCGCGCGCGATCCAGGAGAGCAGCGACCTCTGGCGGCTCTACATAGAGGAGATGCAGCAACTGGCCCGGCCCTGGGCGGAGGCGCTGCGTCCGACGCCGGGCGCGCCTCCCGGTGGCAGCGCCTTGCTGGAACTGACCAGCCTCTACTGGGATGCCTATGAGCGTTCGTTCGGGCGCCTGGTTGAAAGCCCGCGTATGGGCTTCTCACGTGAACTGGAGGAGAAGTTGCTCCGCGGCTTCGATGCCTGGGCCGACCTGCGCCGCGCCAGCATTCATTTCCAACTGGTTGTCGCTAACATCTGGACCGATGTGTTCGAGCAGGTGCTGCGCGGCCTGGCCGAACGCAGTCAGACGGGCCGCCCTATCCAGAGCCTGCACGAATTGCTCCAGTTCTGGACCGGTGTGGCCGACCGGCAGTTGGAGGCGGCCTTCTCCGGTGAGGCCTTCCTGCAGGCCCAACGCCAGTTGTTCAACGCCGCGATGCGCTACCGCCTCCATGAGCAGCAGATCGTCGAGTTTGGCCTGCGGGCGAGCTATGTGCCGACGCGCAGCGAGATTGACGAGGTGCACCGCAACCTCTACGAGCTGCGCAAGGAGCTGCGGGCGTTGCGCAAGGAACTGCGCCAGGCGCGCGAAACTCCGGCCCGGCGCGCGCCTGCCCGCAAGAAGTCTCCGTGAGCGCCCGTCGGCACTCCGCGTGGGGAAACCCGGTTTCCCCACCTATGTTCACATCAGGCCCTATGCGCAGGGCGCACAACGCCGCGATGAACGCAGGTGTATGGTTGGGAGGGCTTGCCGCTCCCACAGGCAGGGGTATGGGGAAACCCGGTTTCCCCATATGTTCACCTCGGTCATCCATGCGGCTGCGCCGCACAACGTCAGAATGAAAATACTTGTTCTTGGGAGGGCACAGCCCTCCCAAACCCTCCCCGCTGGGGGCTCGTTCCTGGGAGGGCTGCGCCCTCCCAAACCCTCCCGCGCGAGGACTATTTTCACATCAGGAGACCCGCGATGAGCCAGCCTCCTATTCAGCTCAATCCCGTTAATACGCTTCACGAACTGACCGAGATGCATCGCAAGCTCGTGGAAGGGATGCGGACCCTGAGCCGCATGCGCCACGATGATATCCAGGTCGGCACGACACCGAAAGATCCGGTCTATCGCGAGGACAAGCTGGTACTCTACCGCTACCGGCCCCTGGTCGAGCAACCGTTCCCCATTCCGCTCCTGATCGTATACGCTCTGGTCAACCGCCCCGCTGTGGCCGACCTGCAGCCCGACCGCTCCCTGGTGCGCAACCTGCTGGCCCAGGGGATGGACGTGTACCTGATCGACTGGGGCTACCCCTCGCGGGCTGACCGCTACCTGACCCTGGAGGACTATATTGCCGGCTACCTCGATACGTGCGTGGATGTGGTGCGCGAACGCCACGGCCTGGAAAGGATCAACGTGCTCGGCATCTGTCAGGGCGGCACCTTCTCGGTCTGCTACGCAGCGCTCTATCCGGAGAAGGTGAAGAACCTGACGGTTATGGTGGCGCCGATTGATTTCCACGCCACCCAGGAGGGGCGGAGCGGGCTGCTGAACCTGTGGGGCCTGGGGCTGGATGTGGATCAGCTCGTCGAGGCTACGGGGAACATTCCCGGCGAACTGATGAACTTCGGCTTTGTGATGCTCAAGCCGCTCCAGCTCAATTTTCAGAAGTACCTGGACGCCCTCGAAATGATGGACGACGAGCAGAAGCTGCTCAACTTCCTGCGTATGGAGAAGTGGATCTTCGACAGCCCGGATCTGGCGGGCGAGGCGTTTCGCCAGTTTGTCAAGGACTTCTTCCACGCCAACAAACTGGTTCGCGGCGAGGCCGAGATCGGCGGGCGCCGGATTGACCTGCGCCGGCTGACGATGCCGGTGCTGAACATCTACGCCGAACAGGACCATCTGGTGCCGCCGCCCTCGTCCATCGCTCTCGGCGACCACGTGGGCACGTCCGATTACACCCTTTGCGCCTTCCCGGTCGGGCACATCGGGATGTACGTGAGCGGTAAGGCCCAGCGTGACCTGGCGCCGACAATCGCCGACTGGCTCAAGGCGCGCGCCTGAGCAGATGCGAGCCACACCCTACCGCCGGTGCCACACGTAGATCGGCTCCGGTCCTACCGTGAGGCGCAGGCGTCCGTTCTCGACTGGCAGGGAGCGCTCGGCGCCGTCGCGCAGGATCAGGCGCGCCTCTTCGCTCCGCGTAGCGAGGGTGACCCGCGCACCCGGGGGTGACCACAGCACGTCCAGCGCGTCGCCGTTGCGCTCCAGGCGCAGGTCGTAGATTTCGTGGCCGTGAATGGCGCTCAGGTCGTCAATCCAGATTGTGCCCCCGCCGACGAAGGAGTCCACAATATCGTCGAGCACGATGGCCTGCAAGGCCGCCGGGAAGTCTACCCGCCGGTTCCCGCCGGGGACGATCACGTTGCCCGGCTCGACCTCGCCGCCGATGGGTGTTTGCAGGAAGTGCCAGCTTGCTGCGCCGACGGGGCCGAGGACGAATTGCAGCACTTCGCCCTCTGCGTCGCGGATCCACACTTTCAGCCCGTGGGTGCTGCCATCGCCGTAAACCCAGGCGCCAATCGCGTAGGGTTCGCCTTCCAGGGGGAGAGGCGGTTCACGCTCGAAGGCGACGTAGTCGTTCTGGCGGGTGCTGAAGGTGTAGTTGAGTTCGGCGCTGCTGCTGCCCCGATAGGCGTCGTTGCTTAGCCGCAGGGCGCCGTTCGGCTGGCTCACCCGACGCCATCCCTGGACGGTTTCGAAATCTACCAGCACCCGCTGCTCGAAGAGATCGCGCCGTTCGACGTAGGTCGTGTCTGCCAGGTGCTGGTTCAGGGTGCGGAAGGACTCAAAGGCCGGTTTGCGCGCACTGTAGTCGGTGCGTCCGCGCCCCAGGCGGATCAGCCCGTAGGGGTTGCCCGGATCGTCCTTAAAGGTGTACCAGAAGACCCGCTCGACCCCCGCTTCCCAGAGCATGAGCATGGCGCGCGGCAGGTGATTGGCCTGGCTCTGTTCGTCGGCGCGCCCTGCGCTGTCACGGTCGCTAGGGCCGCTCGCCCAGCCCACCTCGGTCACCCAGATCGGTTTCTCACCAAACTGTTGCCCCAGGGCCCGCACACCTATCACCGCCGCGGTCAGGTTGCCGTTCTCGGGGGCGTATGGGTTGACGTAGGGATGGATGGCCAGAATGTCGAAGCTGTTCCAGGCGCCGTGTTCGGCCACCGCGCGTAGAAAGGTCGTGTCGAAGGGGTTCACGCCGCCGATGAGGATGGTTGCCTCCGGGTCCACCTCGCGGATCGCCGCCGCCGTGCGGTTGAGCAAACTGGCATAGGCCGCGGCGTCAGGGGCGGGCCGCCAGAAGATGGCGTGGTCAGGCTCGTTCCAGATCTCCCAGTGTTTGACGTAGCGGCGGTAGCGGGTGACAACTCCCCGCGCGTAGTTCACGAAGGCGTCCGGGTCGGGCGCGTAGTAGGAGACATCGTTGGGTATGTCGTTGCGATAGGGCGTGGCCCAGCCCACCGACGGCCCGAGCACCCCCAGCACGTTGATCCCCCGGCTGAGCAAGGCCCGCAACGCCGCGTCGGTGAAGGTCCAGTCCCACACATCAGGGCGGGGCTGCACACGGTGCCAGTGCAGGTCCTCGCGCACCCAGGTGACGCCCAGTTCGCTCACCAGGGCCGCCGGGACGTCCATCGAGGAGGGGTCGGGGTAGCGCGTGGCCAGGTGGGAATTGAGTCCGAAGACCGGCGGGCTGGTAGGTGGCTTCAAGGGCGCGACGGGCGCGGCGCGCGGCGTCGCGCCTGGCGCCGTGGCGGCGGTCAGGGCCAGCAGCGCCAGCAGGATCGGGATCGTCCGGGTGAGAAGGTGGCGCATGGCTTCTTGTTTCACTCCACAACCTCGATGGTGACCCCCGTGGGGGCGACGGCTGCCAGCTCCGGCGCAAACACCGGCGTGATCCAGGCCGGCGGCGCGCTGTAGGTCCCCGCGGCAATGGCCCGGACGAGGATGGTCCCGGTGTAAACGCCGGGAGCCAGATCGGACGCCTGGAGTGTGAGCTGCCCCTCGACGAACGCCGCGGTCTGACGCAGGGGCGAGGCGGCTGCGCCCGGCAGGGCTTCGAGACCGGCGGGCAATGGCACAACGATGCTGGCCCTCGGCAGGGGCTGCACCGTTACCACGGTCAGCCGCAGGCCGACGATCTGGCCCGGGCGGACGGTAGCAGCGGCGAGGGGAGTGCCACTGGCCGGGTCAACCAGTTCCGCGTGGAGGGCGATCTGCCCGGCGGCTTCGCCGGTTACGCCGGGAAGGCCATAAGCCAGGAGGTACCTGGCCGCGGCCCCGGCCTCGACCCGCAGGGTCGCGTCGGGAGGCGGGGAGGGCACGCTGGCCCGCAGGGTGGTGGTAATCGGCGTGCCGTCGCCAAGCAGCGGCGCGCCGTTGAGGAGCACGCGCCGGGGGCCAACCGCGGGCGCGGCCTCCACCGGCAGCGCGACCGCCACCCGCGCGGCGTCCCATGCGCCGGGCCAGCCTTCCACGCCCCAGGCGGCCAGGAGCGCCCGTTCGGCGTCGGGGAGTTCGGCAGCGGCGGGGCGGCGCGCCCGCAGCGCCTGCACCGCTGCCGCCGTGACCGAGGTGGTTCCACCGGGCAGGCCGGTGGGACGATCGGCTGTCCAGCGCACCAGGCTCGGCTGGCCTGCGCCTGCTGTCTCCCGGCGAGCCAGGGCTTGCAGGCGATCCAGGGCCGGGGCGGCCTGTTCCGGGGGCAGAGCCAGGCTGAGAAAGGCCAGCCCGTCGGCGGCGAGCGGCTCATCGAGCAGCGCGATCGTCCCCGGATCGGCGCGCCCGGCCCGGGCCAGGGCGTAGGCGACATAGGCCCGGGTGTTGGGATCGGCAGCGGGCGCGGCGCGGCTGAGGTAGGTGACAGCCCGCAGATTGGGCGGGCGGTCATCGTCCAGCGCCGCGTGGGCAGCTATCTGGGCCTCCAGAACCAGCGCCGTCACAAAGGGGCGCGAGGGGGAGGCCGGCCACCAACCCCAGCCGCCGTCTTCATTCTGCGCTGTCTCGAGTTCGCGCAGCGCGTCGCGCGTCAGCGCGGCCCAGCGGGCGCGTTCCGGCCCCTGGGATCCACGGACCAGCCGCGCGGCGATCAGCGCCAGACTCGCCTGCTCGTCCACCGAGCGCGACGGAGCGGCGGCCAGGCGCCCGGCCTGGTCCTCCAGCGCCGCGCCCACACCCGGCGCAAGCGCAACTACAAGGGGGGCAGCGGTCGTCGAACGCTCCACCGTTACTTCCAGGGGCCCGGCGCCAGGGAAGGTCGCACCGCGCAACGCAGGGGCTGGAGCGGTCTCGACAGGGATGCTATGGGCGAGCAGGTCGCGCTGGCCGTCAGTCACGATACTGAGCGTGAGGCTGGCCCGGGTCGCGCCGGGTTCTGGACGCACGCGCCAGGAGACCCGAGCGGTGGCTCCCTCGTCGAGGGTCAGCCGCTGTTCGACCGGCGCGGTCCGCTCGAGGATGAGGTTGCTCCGGTTGAGCCGCACCCGGACCTGGCGGCTGCCGGTTCCAGTATTGCGGAGTTCAAGGGCAATCACGCTCTGATCGGTCGGGCGGAGTGTCGCCGGCGCCAGGAGATGGTACGTCAGCGGCAGGCTGGTGGTGATCACCACGCTGGCGCCGGTGGGCGGTTCGGTGGGCGCAGCCGTTACCGCGTTCACCAGCCACCGTCCAGGCGTGGCGGGCAGGCGTATATGCGCGCTACCGGGCGCGTCGTTGGGCCATTCGACCGGGGGAGCGTAGCCCGGCGCAGCCACGGCAATAGCGCGCGGTGGCGGCGCCAGGTTCATCGCGGGCTGCGGCAGCGTAGCAGCAACCGGCGCTGGCAACGGCTCCGGTTGGAACCGCTGCGTCCAGGCCGCGGCGCTCAGCAGCCCTTCACCTTCCCCTTCGGGCGCCGGAGCGATGGTGAGCAGGGTGGTCTCGGCGGAGGGCAGGGCGCCGGTAGCGGTGATCGTCAGGACGCCCGTCGCCCCGGGGGGCTGAACCGGCGCTCCGCTGTTGAGCGCGACCGTGGGTGGATCGGCGGCAGTCACCAGGATGGTCGTGCTGCCCCAGCGCCAGGTATCACCCGCTGTAGCCACCGCGCTCAGGCTCGCGCCGGGGGCCATCGCAGCGGTAATCGGAAGAGAAATGACCTGCCCGGCGCGCAGGCTTTGCACTTCGGCTGCCAGCAACGTCCCGCGCTCGATCATAAGCAGCACGGTGCTTGCGGCCTCCGGGGTCGCCACGAACAACCTGGCGACCTCACCGGGGCGGTAGCGGTCACGGTCGGCGATCAGGGCAAGCTGGCCGTCGGGGAGGTTCCAGTTGGTGGAGCGCGCACCCACGACCCACAGCTCCACACTGGTCGCAACGCCGCCCGCTGAGGCCGTTACCTGGTAGCGGCCGGGAGCAAGCGGGACCAGTTGCACCGCGGCGCGTCCATCGGCTTCCGTGGTGGCCTGGCGCACCAGCAGCGGCGCGCTGCCCTGCGCCAGCGTCACCTCGACCTTCACCTGCGTGCCGGGCACGGGCCGTCCAAGCCCATCGAGGGCCAGCAGGTTCACCGTGCTGCGCTGGTCAGCGGCGATCACCCGTTCGGAGAGACCCGCGGCGACCAGAGGCGTTCCACCGGCGAGCACCCCTTCGACCTCGACGCCGGCGGATGCGCTGGCGGATCCAGCCGGGGCCATCCACAGACGATAGCGCATCGCGCCGGCAGGGCGGGCCGGCAGGGTGATACGCAGCTCGCCGGCGACATCGGTGGAAGCGCTACCCGTCAGGCTGAGCGCTTCCACGGGCGCCCCATCAAGACGGTAGCCCGGCGGCGCGGGTGGCACGCCCAGCGGTTCCAGCCGGAGGCTCCAACTGAGCGTTGCGCCTGGCAGCGGCAGGCCATTGCGCTCCAATCGCACCCGCAGGCCATCGGGTTCTTCGAAGACGGCAGGAGCGAAGGGCGGGGGGCCATCGCGGCGGGCGACGCGCAGCGACACGCTACCGGCAGCATCGCCGATCTGGGTGGTCAGGCGGTAGTCGCCGGGGGCGAGATCCGCCGGCAGGGTGAGGGTTTCGCGCACGATCCCGCTGGCCGGATCAGGAGTGCAGACTGTCGGCGGGAGGGGTGCCGCGCCGCCGGTGAGGGGGCGCAGTTGCATGCGGCAGAGCGCATCGGGGGCGGGGGCGACGAACTGGCCGCTCTGGTCGCGGCGGCGTACCAGGCCAGTTATCTGGAGCGTCTCGCCGGGGGCGTATTCGGGCCGGTCAACGAACATCAGGCTGCGGTAGACAGGCGTAGCGCCGGCAGCGGGCGCCCAGTCGGCGCGTACAACTGCCGGACGATCGCCCCCGGCAGAGGCGATCAATGGCCCCTCGCCCCCGGCGATGGCCGTGATCCACAGTCCATCGGCGCCGGTCCGCCCGCGGGCAAGCAGCGTGCTCCCGCGGTAGAGCGCCACCGGCAGATCGGGCAAGGGCGCGCCGCTCTCAGCATCGGTGGCCCACACCAGCGCCTGGTCATCAACGGCGCGCAGGGTCAGGCGCGCCGTCGAGACGAGCAACAATAGATGGGCCTGAGGACCCTCGGGGGTCAACACGCGGAGGAAGTAGGCCCCCGGGGCGAGGGCCGCGCCGTCGCTCAGCCCCACCGGCACACGCGAGCGCGCGAGCCTATCCGGCGGATCGCGCAGATCCACGCGCCAGCTCCGGGCCAGGGTTTGCCCGTAGCGTTCGGGGTTGAACAGTGCGCGTTCATCGGGGCGCAGCGCCACGGCGCGCAGGAGGGTAGCTTCGTCGAGCGGGTAGAGTTGCGCATCGAGGGCCGTCAGATTGATACGCTCAAACTCGACCGCGGCGGGCTCATTCGCCGCCAGGGGAACAATGCCGCCGAACGCCTGCGGCGCGCTCAGCGCCGGCGCCGCCGGAGCGGTGCGCAGCCCGACCACCACATCGCTCGGCAGCGGCTCTCCGGCCTGGTCCAGCGTCCCTGCGGCCAGGGTCATGGTATAGCGCGTCGAGGGACGCAACTCCGGGCGCAGACGCACCTCCGTCTCGTTGATCGTGATCGGGACCTCGCCCACCGGAGGCTCGAAACGCAGGCCGGCCCGCAACCCCTCTTCACTCATCGGCGAACTAAAGACCAGGCGAATGGCCTGCCCGGGGGCGATGATCTGGCCCTGGCCGGGGAAGAAAGCCACCAGGCGCGGTTCGGGCGCGATGGCGAAGCTCCAGGGCGCGATCCCGGCGCCGTCGTCCAGAGGATCGGCGAGCCTGACCGTGTAGCTGATCCCCTGGCTCCAGCCCGGGCGGGGAGTAAAGGTAATCACCCGGGTCGCATCAATGACCGCAGTGGCGAGATCGCCCTGGATGGGCGGCTCGATCCGCAGGGCGCGCTCGATCCGCTCCGCGGCTACAGGGGCGGCCAGGCGCACGGTTAGCGGCGTGCGCGGCCCGACCCAGCGGGCGCCGTCAGCCGGAGCGCGGTCGAGCACCTCCGGCCAGGCAGTGCTGAAACGCCAGGTGAATGGCGTTCCGAGTTCAACCCCCCGCAGATCGGTGAGATCGGGAGCGATAGTAACCGTGTAGGGCGTCGCCGCGGCCAGGGGCGCCGTGGGGCGGATCAGCAGCGTATGCTGATCGAGCCAGCGGAAGGCGGCGGAGAAAGGCGGATCGAACTGAACCTGCCGCATCTCCAGCGTCTGGCCGATCTGCTCCGCGAGCACCATAGGCTGGCTGAAGACCACGGCCAGCGACGCATCCGGCGCAACCCCGGCACCACCGGGCAGCGCGGCGACGACGGCGGGTTGCGGGGCGGTGCGAAAGCGCACCGTAACCGGTTGGGCCAGAGGGCGCCACCAGCGCCCGAGCGCCTGCTCATTGAGGCTGACAGTGTAGGTCACGGCAGGCAGGAGCGTCGTAGCCGGCTGAAAGGTGAGCACCGTCGCATCGGGGGACCAGATGCGGCTCCCCGGCGTCTCCGGGGTGATCCGCAGGGCGGCGGCGGTGGCCGCGCGGTTCATTGGAGCGCTAAAGCGAATGGTGATCACCGTGCGCGGCAGCACATCGCTGGCCTGATCCGCTGGCTCGATGGCCACAACGCTCGGGGTGGGAGCCAGGGGTGTCCACGGGATAAGCGCGGATACGGCAAACCCTCCTGCCAGAAGCAACGCCGTGCAGCTCAGAATGATCGTCCAGATCCGAGCCAGGTGGCGCAGCAGGGTCATCTCCGAACGTTCCTCTCTCGAGCACCCATCGCGGAGGCAGTATACCATGAAGACAACAGCGATGACGCCTCTTCCACCCGGCTGGGTGTGACGTAATCGCTTGCGCGGCGCCCACGCGTGCAACGATCCCGTTGGCCGCGGGCAGCGTTGCCCGAGCGAGGAGTGGCGGGGCAGAGGGCTATCGCGGGGAGGACCGGGGTGGCGGGACGGCCCGGACATTGGGCGGCCGTATGTGTTCACATGTGGGGTACGGCGTCACCCCGGGTGCGCGGGCGTCCCGCCCGCAATGGCCTGGATGCGCGCAAGCTGCCCGCACACCCGCTCTGTAGGGCCGAAGCGTGCGCCAGCAGCACGCCACAGGCACACCCGCCCCCGTGAGGCGCATGCTGCGGCCTGACCCCGCCGCAGGGCGGCGCGGTGGCCCGGAGCAGCGCGACGACCGGGGGCCGTGGGGTGGCCGTGCCGCGCCATCCCGGCGCAATGGGGCCGATCGGGGCAATCCGGCGGCCCCGTAGGGCCGAAGCGTGCGCCAGCAGCACGCCACAGGCACACCCGCCCCCGTGAGGCGCATGCTGCGGCCTGACCCCGCCGCAGGGCGGCGCGGTGGCCCGGGGTACGCGGGGGCGGCCCGGGGCGGCGCGCGCCGCGGGGGGGAGGCGGCATCGCCGCGGCGGCGCAGTGGCCGCGCGTCGCCCGGCCGCCTGCGTCGGCCTGACCCTACCGCGGCGGCGGGGCATCCGGAGCCGGGCCGGTGCTTGCAAGACGGCACGTCACACCCCACCCGGCTCGCGCTATTGGGTAACACGGGCCGACTCTGGCACACAGGGCGTTGATGGGGCCCGGATTCCCGGTCAAGCGCCTCGCGATAGAGGCAGAGGAGGGCGCTGAGAGCCTTTGAGGGGCGAAAAGAGGCTCCTGAGCGTGCGGCACAACTTACGGGTTCCACTAGAGACCCAGAAATTTACTCACGCCGCCCCAGATGAAATACAGACCGAATACCAGAGCCACCGTGATCGAGATCGGCCGATTGTAGGTCGTGAGCCAGTCTATCGCGCGCTGGAGCAGCGCACGTGAGCCCTGTGGCACGACTACGGAGACAAGAATGGCCAGGATGAGCAGGATCTGTGCAAAAACGATATAGGCGGCGTAGGCGATAATTGCGCTGGTCCGATCGATCTCGGCGGCGTTGATGGCGGCCAGCGCCGAGAGGGTGAATGCCCAGAGCTTCGGGCCGACGGCGATGCCCAGCGCACCCAGGCCCAACGCTTTGAGGGCCGTGGTCTGGTTGAGCGACTGTATCCACTTCGGCGGCGGCTCGTCCGGGTCCTCCTCCTTGCGCCATTTCTTGAACGCGGCGATCATGAGCAGAATGCCGAGGAACAGGTTCAGGGTCGCAACCACGAGAGAGCGGTCGCCCGCTGGCCTGTCTGATGCGGATGCCAGAACTATGCCGAAGATCACCCCCTGCGCCACACGGGTGAGGGTCATGCCGAGGACGAAGGCGGACGCTTTCACAACCCCGCCCGGGCTGGCGAGCAGCAACAGGACGATGATCAGCCACAGTGGCGCCAGGATGTTGCCCAGGATCATTGGCAGCAGTTCGCCGAGCAGGTTGGGCATGGGGTTCTCCTTCTTGCGAAGACACGCTCAGCATACAACTTGTACGACGGAGCATGCATCATTCGGATGGATAGGCAACGAGACATCCTTACCCGTCCCGCTCAGTTCATCCGCGAAAGCCAGCACGAAACTACCCAGACGGTCCGTGCATCACGAGGGCGCATCCTGAGCTGAAAAAATATGGGGAAACCGGGTTTCCCCAACCCCTTCCCTGCGGGGAGGCGCCCGGTTCCCTCCCCCAGCGGGGGAGGGCCAGGGAGAGGGCGGCCTTCCCAAAGATACTCCATGTTCATCGCGGCGGTGTACGCCTCGCGCATGGGCGTCTCACGTGAATATAGCCTGCCCGCGGGGAGGGTCTGGGAGGACGCAGCCCTCCCAGGAACCAACCCGCCAGCGGGGAGGGTTTGGGCGTAGAGGCGCGGCGCCGCCGCGCCTCTACGCCCTCCCAGGAACAATAATATTTTCATTCTGGCGTTGTGCGGCGCAGCCGCATGGATGGCTGGTATGAGCTGCGAGCTTTCAGGAAAGGTACGTGTTCAGCGTTGGGGGCGCCACCCATGCCCGGGAACGCGGGCGTCCTGTCTGGATCTGTGTTTGTGCAGTCAAGCTGCTCGCGCCCCTGGGGGAAGGGTGAACAGTTACCGAAAAACGACCGCCAGCGACGCCGCAAGGGCGCATGATATGGTAGACTGAAACGGTATTCCGTTCCGCATACCCCAGGCAAGGAGACCCCGGTGACCGACGAGCAGGCCAGCGACCGCGACACACGCACAGATAACGATACGCTCCCCGAACCCGACGATCCTGATCCCACGCCTCAGACGACCGACGCGGGCGATGATGAAGAGGCCGACTCCGGCAGGCGCCCACGCTGGCCGATTATTATCGGGCTGGTGCTGATTCTGGCCGCGATCGGCGTTGGTCTTGGTCTGATCCTGCCCTCCGGCCCCTTGCGCGAGGTCGATCAGGTTCCGCCGACCCTGGCCACTATGCAGGCGGGTGTGCCCACCGCTTTGCCCCTGCCCGTAGCAGTGGAGGGCGACAGGACGGAGGTGATTGCCACGGTTGGCGATGCGGCGATCTCCCGCGGCGACTTCGTGCGCTTCTACCAGCCGGGCAGTGACCCCCAGGAAGTGCTCGACCAGTTGATCCAGATCGAGTTGATCGTGCAGGCAGCCGCCGAAGAGGGTGTGAGCGCCGATGCTGCCGTGGTCAGCGAACAGATCGAACGCATCAAGGCCACCCAGGCCAACGGCGACGACGCCCAGTTCGCGGCGTTTCTTCAGGAACAGAACATCAACGGCCTCGATGAACTTCGCCGCCTTCTGGAACGCAACCAGGTGATCGAGGAGATGATCCGCCGCCATACGCCCCTGGAGCAGGTGCGCGCCCGTCATATTCTCATCGCCACTGATACGCTGACCGACACCGTGGCCGTCGAGGCGGCGCGGGTGGAGGCTGAGGGCCTGATGACCCAGCTCGACCAGGGCGCCGATTTTGCCGCCCTCGCTGCCGAGCACTCCGATGATGAAGGCTCGCGCATCAACGGAGGGGATCTGGGCTGGGCGCCCCGCGGCCTGTTTGTGGAACCGTTTGATGAGGCGGTGTTCAGCATGGCCCGCGGCGAGCGGCGCCTGGTTCAGTCCCAGTTTGGCTGGCACATTATCGAGATCGTTGATCCGCCCGAGGTGCGCCCCCTGGCCAGCAGCGAACTCCTCCAGACCCAGGCCGGACAGCAGGCCTTCGTGGAGAAGTTTCTGCCCTTCGTCGATCAACTGCGGGCCCAGGCCGATGCGGCCCAGCAAATTAAGATCCTCGTGCCTGCCGAGAGCCTGGTTACTCAACCAGGGCAGTGATGTTGACCCGGTTCCCGGTGTGATAACCTCGGGCAGCCGGGTTTTCCCACGTCCCTCCCTGTGGCGATGCCCGGGGAGGGGGTGACCCCTCTCAAGTGTAGAGTTTTCGGGGGTGCAACCCCCGGGCCCCGCATACCCCACCTCCCTACCTTCTCCCCTGCCAGGGGAGGGGGGCAGAATCTGGCGTTACGGTACGTCAGCGGAGCCGGCGCATCGTAACGCCGACCACATACCCCCCTCTCCCGCTCAGGGAGAGGCCCGCCCTGAGCGGAGCCGAAGGGGGGCAGGGGGGGTGAGGACCAGCAGCGCATCAGGACGCCATCCGCCAGAAACGCTACACCTGAAAGGGGGGTGACCCTCCCGTGAAACCACTCGCCAGCGGGGAGAAAAAACCTGTGTTCATCCTGTCAGGGTGCGGCGTAGCCGCAGGGGCGTCTCATTCGTCATTCAGTTGGGTGTCAGCCGGAATCCCGTCTCCGCCTACGTTTAGCGTGAAAACAGGGTAAAGTGAGTTTCCCCCCGCTCCTTCCCCGCCGGGGTGTCAGACGCCCCCGGCGCCGGTTGGAAGGTGGGGAAACCGGCTCTCCCCCGGGTTCACGTTCGTCTACTGTGCGGCTTCGCCGCCCAACAGCGGAGGTCGGCTATGCGCGCCTGGACCACCTTCCCCGTGATGATGCTGCTGGCGGCGTTTGCCCTGAGCGGCTGCGCGGGGCAGCCCACCAGCCAGGCTCCCACGCCCCTGTCCACGGCAACCCTCACGCCGCCCCCGGCGACTGCCACGGGCGCCCCGACCTCGCCCCCGGCGACTGCCACGGGCGCCCCGACCTCGCCCCCGGCGACTGCCACGGGCGTCCCGACTCCGTCTCCGCTGGCACCTTCGCCCACCGCGGCGCCGACGGCCTCCCCTGTCGCGACCGCCACGGTTGTGCCCACTGTTCCGCCCGTGGCCGGCTCGATCGGCGCGGAAATCCTCTTCCTGCGCGGCGGCGCGCTGGTGGCCCTCGACAGCGCCCGTGGGCAGGAGCAGGTTCTGGCCGACGCGGTGCGCTCCGTTGCCGCTACCCCCGATGGACGCCTGATCGCTCTCACCCGGGGAGTGGGCGATAGGGTCGAGATCTGGGTACTGGAGCGCAACACCCTCGCGCTGCGCCAGGTGACCAACAACGCGCTGGCGGAGAGTGGGCCGGGCTGGGCCCCCGATGGAACCTCTCTGGTCTACACCGCAGCGCCGACATTGCCACCCGCCCTCTCCGAGTGGGAAACCTGGAGCGCGTGGTGCGCCACGGCCGAGGTGCGGCGGCTCGATCTGCCCGGGGGCGTGGAGCGCACCCTGGGGCAGGGGTGTGAGCCGGTCTTCGCGCCCGATGGCCGCCGGATTGCTTTTGTCACGCCGCCAACCGAGCCGGCCCCGGGGTTCGACATCCCCACCGCGGTCAACAGTATCCGGCTCGTCAACCGGCAGGGTGAGCATGGCTGGGACGTGGCGCGCGCCGGTGGCGCGGGTGAAACCGATGGGTTGGTGGTCTACGCCCCGAGCTGGTCGCCTGACGGGGGGCAGGTAGCCTATCAGCGCTTCGTAGGTTACCGCGCGCTGGTGGACGTCAACCTGACCGAAGCAACCAGTTCCTACCAGCGGCGGTCTCGTCCACTGACCCTCGGCGCCGGCTGGGAGGCTCCGCCGCGCTACGCTCCCGATGGAACGCGCCTTGCGGTGAGCGGGTACAACTACAGTGACGCGCGCGGCTTCACGGGGTACGATGTCTGGTCCACGCGCGCGTTGCGCCTCGGCATCGAGACGGTGATGGAGTTACCCTTCGGGACGATGACGATGGACGCAAGCGAGATTGGCAGCCAGACCTGGGCCACGGCAGCGGCGTGGGCGCCTGATGGCGCGGCGCTGGCGCTGATCCTGCCGGAAGGGTGGTCGCCGGGGTTGAGCGCCTACCAGCCGCGCTTTCCGGACAATCGCCGCGGAGAGATCTGGCGCTGGCGCCCGGGGAGCGAGCCAGAGAGACGGCTGGCAACGGGTGTGGACTTCGGATCGCCCTTGCTGTGGCTACCGGCGCCCCCGGAAATCAGGCGCAGCGACGCCGGGTTTGCCCTGGCCGTCCCTCCAGGTTGGACGACGCGCATCGTCGCCGCGGATTATCTGATCGCCGACGGCCCTCAGGGGGCGGCGATCGCTGCCCGGTTGCGGGCCGGCGGTCCTCCCGGCGAGGTGACGGCCCTGTTCCCCGAACTTCTGGCCCCCGGGGCCCGCCCTGGCGATACGCTGCGGCTCGGCGACGGCTCGACCCTGCAACCGGTTACCGGCGCCGCTCCCAACGGCGCCCCTCGCGCTGGCGCCCTGCACCTCGCTGCCGATGGCGCCACGGCGGCGCTCTACCTCACCACGCCGGAACGCTGGCCCCTGGAGCAGGCGCTCGCCCTGGCCCTCCTCGGAGCAAGGTGAGGCGCCCGCGGGGGCGCTCCCTTCAAAGGGTTTCACCTGCTCTGAGATGGTCTTCCTGATGCGGCAAAACGCCTGAATGCGCCAACGAATGGGAAACGAATACGCGAATGCTCAAGGCGTGCCTGACCCTTCCAGGGAGGCGCGCCAACCCAGCAGCCGCGCGGGCGCACGGGCCCCGTGATCCTCGCATGCCGTGAACGCGACAGTCTCGTGATACCCTTTGCAGGGGCGCTCCCCGTCCAGGTTCGAATTTGCTGCAAGAGACAATACTTGTTCCTGGGAGGGCTACGCCCTGCCAAACCCTCCCAGAGGGGGACGTGGGAAAACCGGGTTTCCCCATCGTCACATCAGTTGCATGCTATAATGAAGCGTCAGAAGAGGCGTCAGGCACATTCAGAAAGGCCGGCAATGCAGAACTACTGGCACGATCTGGAACCCGGACCCAGTGTCCCCGATGTAATCCATACTGTTGTCGAAATCCCCAAGGGCTCACGCAACAAGTACGAATTCGATAAAACGATCGGCGCCTTCAAGCTCGACCGCGTGCTCTACTCGGCAGTGCAGTACCCGGGCGACTACGGATTCATCCCCCAGACCTACTACGATGACGGCGATCCGCTGGATGTGCTGGTGATGACCAACCTGCCCACGTTCACCGGGTGTATCGTCGAGGCCCGCCCCGTGGGTATGTTCCGTATGCTCGATAAAGGCGAGCACGACGACAAGATCCTGGCCGTGCTCCAGTACGATCCGTTCTTTGCAAGTTTTACCGACTATACCGATCTACCGCCCCACTACCTGAAAGAGGTCGAACACTTCTTCACGGTCTACAAAGACCTGGAAGGCACCCGCGTCGAGCCGGTGGGCTGGGAGCACGTGGATGTAGCGCGGCAGCGTATTCTCTACGCGATTAACAACTACTGGGATATGCGCGCTGGGCGGTTGCTCAAGCGCGCCTGAGGCCAATGTCGTCACGTTCCAACCGGTCCGGCGCCCATCGTACCGCCTACTCTGCTGGCGGAGTCATCTTTCGCGTTGTCGCCGGGCGGGTAGAAGTTGCCCTGATCGCCACCGACCGTGGCGAACGCTGGGGCTTGCCCAAGGGCCACGTGAACCGCGGCGAAACCGCCGAGGCCGCCGCGGTGCGCGAAGTCGCCGAAGAGACCGGTCTGGAAGGGGCAATCGTGCGTCACCTGGCAATGATTGAATACTGGTTTCGCGCCGGTCCCTCGCGGGTCCACAAATATGTGGACCTGTTTCTTATTCGCTACGAACGGGGCGAGTTGCATCCTCAGGAGGCCGAGGTTGACGATGCGCGCTGGTTCCCCCTCGATGAGGCCATCCGGCGCGTCTCCTTTGAGCGCGAGCGTGATGTGCTCCTCCAGGTCCAGACGATCCTGCGCGATGGCCAGCCTGATCCGACGTAACCGGCGTTCCTGCCCGCCCGGCGCGGAAGCCAGGTTTTCCCTGAGGTGAAAATACGGGGAAACCGGGTTTCCCCATCCCCCTGCCGGTGGGGACGACAGGTCCTCCCCATGGGTGGGGCAGGAGGCTGGAGAGACGTGGTTTTCCCATAGCTTCAGGTACGCCAATGACAGATCATATCGTTGAAGTAACCACCGACGCGGGCATGGAAGAACAACTTGCGGCCCACGGCCTCGACGCGAGCCTGGTCGAGCGGGCTGTGCTGGCAACCTTACAGGCCGAGAGGGTGGCCGGCCCGGTGGAGGTGGGAGTGCTCATCGCCGATGATACCCGGCTGCACGCCCTGAACCGCGATTACCGCGGCGTTGACGCGCCGACCGATGTGCTCTCCTTTGGCGATGATGGCGCCACAGGCCCGTTTATCAGCCAGCCGGAAGGCCCCCGCTACCTGGGAGACATCGCCATCTCCCTCGAGCGCGCGCTGGCCCAGGCCGACGAGTACGGCCACTCGCCGGCCCGGGAACTGGCCTACCTCGCCGTGCACGGCACCCTGCACCTGCTGGGCTATGACCACGAGCGCGGCCCCGATGACGCAGCGGCTATGCGTGCCCACGAAGAGGCCGTGCTGTTCGCCCTGGGTCTGGAGCGCTAGTGCAGCGTGCTGGAAATCCGTGAGACACCCCCGCGGCCACGCTGCACACCACGGGAATGAACAGAGATACGCCCGGGCGAGCTATGCCCGCTCGTCAACCACGCCTCAGGCCCCTTCCCCTACCACTTTAAGCCCCGTGCGCGGGGCGCACAACGCCAGAATGAAAATATTGTTGTTCTTGGGAGGGCTGCGCCCTCCCAAACCCTCCCCGCAGGGAGGGGATTGGGGAAACCCGGTTTCCCCGTATGTTCACATCAGGCCCCATGCGCGGGGCGCACAACGCCGCGATGAACATAGGGTATCTTTGGGAGGGCTGCGCCCTCCCAAACCCTCCCCGCAGGGAGGGGATTGGGGAAACCCGGTTTCCCCTTTTCCCAACCGCTGTTGGGAGCGGCTGGCACCCCCCACAGGCAGAGGAATGGGGAAACGCGGTTTCCCCGTATGTTCATATCAGGCCCCATGCGCAGGGCGCACAACGCCGTGATGAACATGGGGTATCTTTGGGAGGGCGCAGCCCTCCCAAACCCTCCCCGCAGGGAGGGGATTGGGGAAACCCGGTTTCCCCCTTTTCCCAACCGCTGTTGGGAGCGGCTGGCACCCCCCACAGGCAGGGGAATGGGGAACATTGAACAAACCGCATAGGCACTCCCGCCAGAGCGCATTACAACACCATTGCGGCCATCTGCAACCTGAAATCTGCACTCTAAAATAGTACAACGCCTCCCTCGCTGGACAGGGAGTTCTCCCCTGGAAGCTGTGCAAAAGCCGGTGCTATAGTTGTTCAAGTTTCGTGCAGAAAACAGCGTGCCGCGTATCCGCCACCGCCAGGTGGCGGACTATAATTCGTAGGCTCTCGATGAAGCGAGTTGGAGGCGTATGACGACACTCGACCTTGACCAGACCACGCAGGTATCGGCCCGATCTGCCGCGCCTGCCGCAGCGCCAGCCGGAACGCCCGTTTCCCTGCCCTTCCGTCATTTGCCCGACATGGTCGATCGGACCTGCGAACGCTACGCCCGGCAGCACGCCTTTACCGCCGTGCTGCCCAACGGCATGTTTGGCAACCTCAGCTTCGCCCACGTGCGCCGCGATGCCGACCGCTTCGCGGCGTTTTTGCGCGAGGAGCTGGGACTGGCAGCCGGCGATCGGGTGGCCATTCAATTGCCGAACAGCCTGGCCTACCCGATCTGCGCCTTTGGCGTGCTCAAGGCAGGATGTGTTCTGGTCAACACCAACCCGCTCTACACCCCGGCGGAGATGATCCACCAGTTCAACGACAGCGGCGCGCGTGTGCTGGTGATTGTGGATCTCTTCGGCGACAAGATCGCCCCGGTGCTGGAACGGACCGGTATCGAGCACGTGGTGCTGGTGCGCCTCACCGACCGCTTCTCCCGCCTGCCGGGCTTCGTGGCCTACAACGTCATCAAGTACTGGAACCGCCTCGTACCCGCATGCACCGCGCCGACGATCTCCTTCCAGGAGGCCCTTTCCCGCGGCGCGCGCCACCTCCACGAGCGCAGTGTGGACGTTGCGGCCTACACGGCGGCCACCAGCCCCGATGATCTGGCGGTGCTCCAGTACACCGGCGGCACCACCGGTGTCAGCAAGGGCGCCATGCTCTCGCACAGGAACCTGCTGGCCAATGTGGCGCAGATTGAAGAGCGTGTGGCCGGTAATGTGACCCACGGCGCGGAATGCCCCCTGGCGGTCCTGCCGCTGTACCACATCTTCGCCTTTACCACCAATTTGCTCTACTTCTTCCAGGCCGGGGCGCGCAACGTCCTGGTGGCCAATCCCCGACCGCTCTCTAACCTCCAGCGGGCCATCGAGAACTACCCCATCAGTTGGATTCCCGGAGTGAATACGCTGTTCAACGGTCTGCTGAACGAAGAGTGGTTCGCCGATCATCCCCCACCGAAGTTGCGCGGCAGCATTGCGGGCGGCACGGCGCTGCACACCACCGTGGCCGAGCGCTGGCAGCGCGTGACCGGCACGCCGATCATCGAGGGCTACGGTCTGACCGAGTGCTCCCCGGTGGTGACGCTCAACCCCTTCGAGGCCAACCGGCCCGGCAGCATCGGCTTGCCGCTGCTGGGCACCGAGGTGCGCCTGCTCAATGCCTATGGCGAAGCGGCTGCCCCCGGTGAGCCGGGCGAACTGGCGGTGCGTGGCCCCCAGGTGATGCAGGGCTACTGGCAGCGCCCCGAGGAGACCGCGAAGGTGATCAAGGATGGCTGGCTCCTCACCGGCGATATTGCCGAGATCGATGCCGATGGCTACCTGCGTATCGTTGACCGCAAGAAGGATCTGATCATCGTCAGTGGCTTCAATGTCTACCCGAATGAGGTCGAAGACTGCATTGCCGCCTGCCCGGGTGTCGCTGAAGTAGCGGTGGTTGGGTTGCCTGACGCGAAGACGGGCGAGATGGTGAAGGCCTTTGTGGTTGCCAAACCCGGCGCAGCCCTGACGGCCGAGCAGGTGCGCGAGCATTGCAAGCAGTACCTGGCGGCCTACAAGGTGCCGAAGGCGGTCGAACTGCGCGCCGAGTTGCCGAAGAGCCCTGTGGGCAAGGTGCTGCGTCGCGAGTTGCGCGCCGAGGCCCGGGTAACGCACCAGGAGGAAGGAGGCGTCAATGGTTAGCCAGACCGAACAGTTGCTCCTGGCGCTGATGATCGGGGTGATTATGCTCGGCATGGGCGCCTCGCTCACCTGGCGCGACTTCTTCCGCGCTTTTAAGCGCCCGCAGGCCATTCTGATCGGCTTCGCCTCGCAGTACCTGCTCATGCCCGCGATTGGCTTTAGCCTGGCCGTGGCGTTGCAACTGCCCCCGGCCATCGCCATCGGGCTGATTATCATCTCGTGCATGCCCGGTGGTTCGACCTCCAACATCTTTACCTACTTCGCCAAGGGCGATCTGGCCCTCAGTGTGACGATGACCACCTTTTCGACCCTGGCCGCCTTCGTGATGGCGCCGCTGTGGATTTTCCTCTACGGCAGCCGCTTCATGACCAGCGAGATCAGCGTCGGGATGAGTAGTGTGATTGTCGGCCTGGTGGTGATGCTCATTCCCGTGGTCATCGGGATGTTCATCCGGCGGCGCAACGCCAATGTGGGCGCCTTGCTCGAACTGCTCGGCGGCATTCTGGGGGTTGTCATTATCCTGGCGCTGATCGCGCTGTGGGTGCCGCGCAACGCGCCGCTGCTCGCCACGACGCCCTGGCAGGTCTATGCTGCCGCCGTGGGCGTGGGGGTGATTGGCTTCTTCTTTGGCTTCCTGGTCAGCCAGGGGGTTGGGCTGGGCTTTCGCCGCGCCACCACTGTCGCCCTGGAAACCGGCATTCAGAATGGCCCGCTGGCGCTCTCGATTGTGTTGCTCAGCTTCCAGGGCGAGCTGGCCAACGAGATCGCCCTCATCCCCGTACTGTACTCGCTGTTTATTGTGATTACCTCGTCGCTGGTGACGGTGTTCTTCCGCCGCCAGAATGAGCTGCGCCAGCAGTACGTGGGAGCATTGCTGTAGGAGAGGGTTGTGGGGGGCTGCGCCGCAGCTCCCCTCCCGCCCGCCGAGCCGCCCGCAAGTCTGCTATAATGCCGAGAAGCGACCCGTTCGAGTGGAGGGCATCGCCCTCCACTCGCCTGTTTTCAGGCAAGGCGATGAGTACGAAGCAGGCCCCTCCCCGCGTCGTGGCGGAGAACCGCAAGGCGCGCCACGACTATGATATTGAAGAGACCTACGAGGCCGGGATTGTGTTGACCGGCAGCGAGATCAAGTCGGTGCGCGCCGGGCGCGTGAACCTGCGCGGGAGCTATGCCCGCGTACACAATGACGAGGTCTTCCTGTACGATGCGCACATCTCGCCCTACGAGCAGTCGGGCAAATACTTCAACCACGATCCGCTGCGTCCGCGCAAATTGCTGCTCCACCGTCGCGAGATCAGCCGCCTCGATGGGTTGGTGCGCCAGAAGGGCCTGACGCTGGTGCCGCTCAAGATCTACTTCAAGGGCCGGCGCGCCAAGGTGGAACTTGGCGTGGCGCGGGGCAAGAAGGTCTATGATCGCCGCGAGGATATCGCCCGGCGCGAGGCGCAGCGCGATATCGAGCGAGCTATGAAGTCGCGCGCCCGCGAGTAGCTATGACCGGCTACCTGCAGGTTCTGCGCATGAACCGCAACTATCGGCGCCTGTGGTACGGCCAGGTGGTCAGCCAGATCGGCGACTGGCTCGATAGTGTTGCGCTATTTACGCTCACCCTCAATCTGACCGGCTCGGGGCAGGCCGTCGGCCTGCTGTTGCTGGCCGAGTTCTTGCCCGGAGCGGCGGTAGGCCCCATCGCCGGGGTGATCGTTGATCGGCTGCCCCGCAAGCTGGTGTTGATCGCCAGTGACCTGGGACGAGCGCTGCTGGTACTGCTGCTGCTGCTGGTCCACGGCCCCGAGGATCTGTGGCTGTTGTACACGGCGGTCGCGGCGAAGGTGTCGCTCACGGCGTTCTTTGAACCGGCGCGTTCGGCGATCCTGCCGAGCCTGTGCCGCCCCGACGAGCTGGTGGCGGCCAATGCGATCAGTGGAGCCACCTGGTCGGCTATGCTGGCCCTGGGGGCGGCTCTCGGCGGGATCGTGGCAGGCACCCTGGGCGTGCGCACAGCGTTCCTCCTCGATGCGACCTCGTTTGTGCTCTCGGCGGCGTTGATCGCCACGGTGCGCGTTCCCCAGCCCCACGCTGCTTCGGCCACAGTGACAGAACCGCTCGCGCCGCAGCCTTCGTCAGGCCCACGGGGGGCGCTGATGGAGTTGCGCGAGGGCCTCCACTATGTGCTGACGCGCCATGAGATCGGCTGGCTGACGTTCAGCAAGGCGATCTGGAGCCTGGGGGGCGGTGTGCTGCTGCTGCTGACGCTCTATGGTCGCGAGGTCGCGCCACTTGGTCGCGATGGGGCCATCAGCATCGGGTTGCTCTACGCTGCGCGCGGCGTGGGGACGGGCATCGGGCCATTTCTGGCCTTGCGTCTTGGCGGTTCAGGGTCGCGCTTTCTGCGCCGATCCGTAGCCGTGGCGTTCTTCATCAGCGCCGCGGGCTACCTGGCCCTGAGTTTCGTGGCCTCTCTGCCCCTGGCGGCGCTGTGCGTCCTGTTCGCCCACATCGGCGGCAGCATCCAGTGGGTCTTCAGCACCACACTGTTGCAGGCGCGGGTGCCCAATCGCCTGCTCGGGCGCGTGTTTGCGACCGAGTACGCCGCGTTGACGCTCACCACCGCGCTCTCGGCCTATCTGACCGGTGTGGCCCGTGACCTCGGCGCCACTCCGGCCGCCCTTGCCCTGGCTCTGGGTGGCACCTTCGCCGCCGCGGGTACACTGATGCTGGTCACGTTGTGGCCCGAGCCGGTTCACGCCGAAGTTGCACCGGTGACGAGTGATGAGTGACCGGTGAAGAGGCGCCCCGTCCACCGGGGTGACCCGGCTTGTTTCGGCGAGGGCTGCGCCTGCCCCCTGGCAGCTCTCACAACCAGCCGTCCGTGCGGCTGTGCGGCGCCACGCCAGCATGAAAACGTGGGAGGGCTGCCCCCTTTCAGGTGTAGGGTTTTTGGCGGATGGCGTTGGGATGCGCTGGTTGGTCCTCACCCCCGGCCCCTGGTATCTTGGTACCAGGAGGGCGGGAAATGCGGTATGCTTCCGTCATCCAGTTCTGCCGAGCCAGGAG
>CAKZKA010000116.1 GCA_937120965.1 uncultured Chloroflexota bacterium | reverse complement strand
GGCGTCTTTGGGAGGGCCGCCCCCTCCCTGGCCCTCCCCCGCTGGGGGAGGGAACCGGGCGCCTCCCCGCAGGGAGGAGGTATGGGGAAACCCGGTTTCCCCATATGTTCACCTCAGGCGCGCAGCCGGATCGCCCAGCAGGGCGTAGTTACGCGCGTCGTTGCGCGCCACCCAGAGCTGGGCCAGCTCCAGCGGGTCCACGATTTTGCCGAACTTGATGTTTTCCAACTCTTCGGTGAGAGCCATAGCCCGCGCCCCCTGCACGATGTTGAAGTCATCGGTCGCGTTGCCTGCCGGCTCGCCCAGCAGCAGGCGGGCGATCACATCCTCGAAGGCCTGGGTCTGTGAGCGCGCGCCATCGGTGCCGCTGAAGGAGTAAGTCCAGGCCCGCTCGATATGGCCGATCACCGCCTGGACGCCGCTGAGCAGCAGGCGTTGCGGCAACTGGCTGATCAGCGGGAATGGGGCCACCTGCGGGCGTGTCCGCGTCTCATCGAAGATGAACTCATCGCGGTCAGGGCAGCCAGCGCCGTAACAGGCGAAGAGCAGCGCCATCGTCCCCTCCAGGTGCGTCTGCCCGTCGAGGTCCTCGCCAGCAAACCAGTGCTCGCGCCGCACATTGCCCGACCCGTTCCAGTCCTGGGTTACCAGGGCGCCCTGGTGCAGCGCGAGCCGCGCATCGCTCAGTGGCAGACCCAGGCCGTGGCAGGCCGCAAACAGCAGCGCCGGGGCCTTGCCGTCGCCTTCGCCGCGCGCGATCCGCTCCAGCGCCGCCCGAGTGGCCTCGCCCGCCACGAACGGGCGCGCCACGAAGCCCTGCTTGTGCGGCACATTGGCGGGGTCTCCGGTCCAGCGAATCAGCGGTCGCACCAGCTCCTCGGCGCTGCGCCGCGTTGAGATGTCCATATCGTGCTGGGTCGCATAGTAGATCACCTCGTTGCGCACCTGGTCGGCCCGGTCGGGCCGCTGCTCAAAGCTGACCTGCCGTTCGGCGTAGGTCGCGTAGTCCGCCAGACGGTGGTCGCCGTCAGCGCCGGTGAAGCAGAGCCGCCCGACGGCCCAGAAGAGATCCAGTTCATACTGGAAGTTGAAGGGAATGAAGCGTGTATCGTCGGGGCGAAGCGGGCCGGGCAGACCGAGCAACAGCAGGTAGTAGGGCACGCCACGGCGCGGATCGACCGGCCCCTGGCTCACCCCGTGACGAGCCAGCCAGCGTCCGACCCGCTCACCGGGGCGGTAGATGAGCACGGGGGGAATCTGGCCCCAGTGCTCGCGCAGGTTCTTGCTGCCATTGTCGGTGTGCCGGTTCACCCAGGCCCCGGCGTTCTCGTCGGCGCCAAAGGTCACGGCGGGAACGCTGAGGCCCATCTGCTCCATCCGGTGGGCAATCAGGGGCCAGACGGCCTTGATCAACCCGGCGCTCTCGGTGGCGTTGATCACCACTGCCCACCGGGCCTGGGCCAGGTCGAGCGGGTCAATGTCGCGGGTCGTACCGAGGTGGGTTGTCTCGGCAACTTCCTTCTTCGCCCTGTAGACGCCCTGCAACTCTGGCGGCTCGGCGCTGGGCGGACCCTGGGCCAGTTCACTTGCCGACGCGGCATCAATGCGGAGCAACGGCGTGCCGTCGGGCGAGAGTCCGTTGGGGTAGAGTTCATCGCCAGCGCCGGGGCCTTCACGGCGGAGGAGAAGCAGCGGGCCGCTGAGGCGGCTTCCTGCCGCAACGGCGGACGGTGCAGGGGGCGCGGGGGCAACCGGCGTCTCAGGCGCGGCAGCTTCGCGGACTACCCCGGCCCCGGCGTCCACTGGCGCGCCCAGTCGCGCCGCCAGGGCATCGAGGCGCCCCATGAGCGTCTGGAAGTCGGCGCGCAGGGCCACAACCTCGCGGTAGATCTCGTCCATACTGAGCTGGCCCACCCGCGCCGGCTCGCCGCTCACCGGGCGAACAGCGGAGCGCGGGGACTCCACCGCCTCGATGGCGATCGCCGCCAGACCGCTCTCGGCGACCAGGCGGTAGGGCACGTGGGCGTAGCCCGGCCCATCGGGGTTCTCGACGCCCCAATCAACGCCCCAGGAGTTGCGCACGATGAAGTAACCGCCGCCGGGCGCATCGGCGTCATCACGATAACCCAGCACGGCCATGGCGTGGCCGCCGCGGCGCGCTTCACCGGGCAGCGGATGGCGCAGGCGCCCCAGGTTGCGCCCCTGCCACGAGCCGATCCAGTGCTCCCAGATGTACAGGCCGATCAGCACCGGATGGCCCCGGGCCAGCGCGTCTTTCATCTGCAGCACCCCATCTTTCGCGGGCAGTTTCCGAAAAGCGGTCACGCGCCGGAGTCTGGCCTCATCGAAGGCCTGGGCCGGCGGGCGCTCGTGGCCCGGCCGGGCGTGGTCGCTCGGGGCGGGCCGGTAGGGCCAGGTCGCCTCGGTACAGATGCCCAGATCTTGCAGGACCCGCACGCCCACCAGCGGATCGGTGCCCACATCGCCGCGGATGCCGTCGCGATCTTTGCACGCCCAGTAGAGGAACTGTTCGGAGAGATCAGTTGGATCGCCGCTGCGGGCCTGGAAGAGCGCGGCCAGGGTAAAGGCCACACAGGAGTTCCGCACCCCCTGATTGCCCGGCGGCGGCAGATGCCCCGGCGGGTCAACCCGTTCCGGCAACGTCGTGGGCACGGCAAACGCGGCAGCCTCAACATCCTCGTAGGCATCAATCACCAGGCCGGCCCCGACCTCCAGCTCCACCGGCACGCTGAAGGACACCCCTTCGGGCAGCAATGGCTGGGCCGCCTCGGCCAGCGCGCGCACCTGCTCTTCAGCAAGATCCAGCGCCACCGCCAGGGCCTGGACCCCCGTACCGTACTGCTGGTTGCTCGAACGAACCGCGGCGTAGAACTCTTCGACGCTGGTGATCCAGTAGCTCGCCAGTCTGGCGCGCAGCGCCGCATCCATCGCTTCAAGCCGTTCAAGGGGCGTCAGAGGGAGCATATGAACCTCCCGGAGAGCGTATGAGAGGGCGAGGCGAGCTTCGCAGAAACCCTCGACGGGGTGGTGGAGAAACGCTGCGCGGGTGAAGATGGGGGGACCGCACTCTCTCGACAACCCCTCGCAGCGCAATCTGCAATCGAAAACGGTACTACACCTGCGCCGGCATCCGCGCCAGCACCCCCTGGATCAGCGCGGCAAAGCGCGGGCGCGCCTGCTCACCGGCGGCAAGCACCTCCTCGTGGTGGGCCGGGGGGCCGTCGGGCAGGGCCAGATTGGTGATCAGCGAGAGGCCCAGCGTGCGCATCCCGCTGTGGCGCGCCACGATCACCTCGGGCGCGGTAGACATGCCCACCGCATCCGCGCCGAGGGCGCGCAACAGGCGCAGTTCGGCGGCGCTCTCGAAACTCGGCCCCGCCACCATACAGTATACCCCTTCGCGCAGCGGCACTCCCTGCTCCGCGGCCACGGCGCGGGCCAGGGCTGCCAGCTCATCATCGAACGCTCCGACCATCGCCGGGAAGCGCGGACCGAGCCGCTCGTCGTTCGGCCCAATCAGCGGATGGTGCCCCGCCATCCCCGGCAGAAAGATCTGGTCGCTGATGCGCATGATATCGCCCACCTGCCAGTCCGGGCGCAGACCACCCGCGGCATTCGTCACGATCAGCGTGTCACATCCCAGGGCGCGCAGCACGCGCACCGGGAAGGTCACCTCCTGCATCGTGTAGCCCTCGTAGAAGTGAAACCGCCCGCGCAGCGCCGCCACCGGCTGCCCGCTCAGCCATCCCACTGCCAGTTCGCCCCGATGGCCGGGCACCTTCGGCTCGTGAAACCCGGGGATGGCCTGGTAGGGAACCGCAACCGATCCCTCGAGCGCATCGGCCAGCGCGCCCAACCCCGAACCGAGGATCAGCCCGACCCGCGGCCTCAGCGACACCCGGGCGGCAATACTGGCCCGCGCATGTTCGATCAGATCGTATATCACTTGAGCAACCTGCCTCCGTGCTCCAGCCAGTTGGAACGCCAGTGCCGCAAGCCAGAAGATGGGGAAACCGGGTTTCCCCATGCCCCTCCCTCAGGGAAGGGCTGCGCCCTCCCAGGAGAATCCGCACGAGTGTCGAAAACAGCAATGGTTCGCCCCGCAGGCCCCCTACCGCTGACTCAACAACTCACGCTTCCGGGATTCGAACTCGTCAATCGAGAGAATGCCGCGGTCACGCAGCGCGACCAGTTCCTCCAGCCTGCGCTGCACCTCGACCGGCGCACCTTCCACGGGGGCCGTGCGGTAGATCTGCTCGAGGAACCTGTAGTTTTGCTCGAGCTGGTGTTTAGCTTCGAGCAGCGCCCGTTGGAAGGCCAGCGGGTCCGCGATCCGGTCGAGCACGCCGGGGCCCGAATCGCCCGAAGTAAACACCGTGACCGTGCCAAAATTGAGCAGGCGACCGCTAAAGCCCTGATGCAACGTCACATCGCTGATCTTCTCCAGCGCCACGTCATGCACCCTTTTGCTCAGCACCCCCTGCACCTGGAGCAGACGCCGGTCGGTTACCACGTGCTGCTCACTGTTCCAGCGCAGAAAGTCGAGGAAGCCGCTGAACAGCACCGCCACGCTGATACCTATGCAGATCAGCAGGATCAGGTTGCTGGCGGTGATGCCGCCAAAGGTGAGCGTGGCTGTATCGAAGGCCATATGCGAGGCCACACCTGCCGCAACGAGCAGGGCGATCAGCGCCAGTTCGGTCAGAATGTTGGCGATCAACACGAAGAGATGCTGGCGGGCGACGTAGAGAATCTGCTCCCCGCGACCGAGCAGATGGTCAATGTAGGCCATGCGGTACTCCTCATTCGATGCGCATTGCCTCGTCCAGGAAGGCGACCGAACGCAGATCGCGCTCCAGAAGACGGCGCAGGTAGGCCCGCAGCAGGCTCTCGGCCTCACTCCGGACCGCTGGCGAGAGCCGGAGGCTCTCCACAACCGCAAGGGGCTGGCTCTGCAGGTAGCGTAACAGGCGAAAGGCCGGGCCACTCATCGTCAATGCCGCCCGGTCAGCGCTTTCATGCTCCGGGCAGAGCACGCCGCCGAGGCTCGGGCTGAAGCGGCTGGCCGCCTCCGTCAAAGCCTCCTGACAGACGATGCAGTAGTGCAACTGCGGGCGGTAGCCTGTCAGGTGCAACAGGCGCAGTTCGTACCAGCGCAGCGCGAGGTCGGGGTTGGCGCTGCGATCCAGAGCCGTAAACGTTTGCGCCAGCAGCGCATAGATCTCAGGATGCTCGTCGTCCTCCTGGCTGAAGCAGTCGTACAACTCAGCCGCATAGTAGGCGCAACTCAGCCGGGGCAACTCGGCCCGCAGGGTCGCATAGCTGTCGCGGATCTCGCTCTGGGTGATGACGTCGAAGGTTCGCCCAATGGCGAGCAACAACCCCACCCGGGTGAACAGCTCCAGGTGCCCGGCAAGCTTGCTGGTCGTCTTGCGGACCCCGCGAGCGACCACCCGGCGCTTCCCGCCGGGCGTGGCGAGCAGCATCACCCGGTCGGCCTCGCCGGCATCGCTCCGCCGCAGGATCAGCGCCTCAGTTCGGTATATTCGCTCGCCCATCGCTCGCTTCCCACCAGCCGTTGCCCGCAACGGCACACCTAGCGTAGCAAACAAGTATAACCGAAAATAGTACGTAGCGCTTCGTCACGGCAGGCAAGGGATGGAACGCAGGGGCCCGGGGAAACCGGTTTCCCCGTATTTTCACATCAGCGGGAACGTCGTTGCGACGATCCACGCAAACACCACCGCATTCACCAGAGCGCCGACCAGAATGGTGCCGCTGCGCCGGTGGACCAGCGCGCTCAAGAGGCCGTAGAGCACAAAGTAGACCACGAAGAGCGGGGCGATCAGCACCAGGAAGAACAGCTCCCGCGGATTGACAATAATCGCCAGGATCAATCCACCCAGGAATGCGCCTTTTGTCAGCGCGTAGGCCCCGCGCGGCGCTCCGGCGCCGCGGGTCAGGCGTTCGTCGGCCAGAAAGTAGACGAGCATGGCCGCAAAGATCGCCAGAAACACCGGCCAGCGCGGGGGCGGCGGGAAGTAGTTGAGCACGAACAGGTGGGTCGGCAGTCCGAAGCTGAGAAAAACATAGCCCACCATCAGCAGCGCGGCGGCCACAGCCATGAGCACGCTGCGCCGCCAGACAGCCAGCCCGTTCCACGTCGGGCGCCGGCCCTGGCTCAGCAGCGCCAGCCCTGCGGCGGTGAGCAGCCCGTAGAGGCCAAAGAAGAGCGCCAGCGGCCCGCCAACGCGAATGGGCAGCAGATCGCCCGCCGGGATCAGGCGCAGGAGCAGCGGCGCAAGCAGCGCCGGCGCAAGCGCCACCACCCACCAGGCTCGCCGCGGGAAGGGCGCTGCCTGCCCGCCGGGGGCGCCAATCGGTTGCAGCAGTTGCACCAGAGGCCAGTACAGCAGCACGGACCCGACATAGACCAGCCCCAGGGCCGGCAAGCGGTTGTCGAGAAAGCCCGCTCCGGGCGGCGCCGCCGTGAGCGGCATCGCCCCCTGGAACCAGCGCAGCGCCTCGGCCATACTCACCTGATGAAAGAGCACCCGCAGGTGCTCGGCTCCGGGCACGAACACCACCCTCCGACCCGTGCCTGCGGCCAGATCGCCGTATGTTTCGCCGGGAACCCCCGTCGGCCCGCCCGCCTCCGCGATCACCGCCTGCGCCAGCGGTCGCAGGCCGCCCTCCAGCGCGCCCGTGAGCACCAGCAGATTGGCCGGGCGGCTGCCCGTCGCTCCGTCGTAGACCAGCGAAACCGCGACTGTCGCGGCGATCTCGGGATGCTCGATTGCGTAGCGCACCACTGCTTCGCTGCCCATCGAGTGCCCGACCAGCCCCACCCGGCCGTCGCCCTGCTCGCGGGCATAGGCTACCACGGCATCGAGGGCCGTGCGTAACTGCTGGTAGCGCCCTTCACGGTCGGCCAGATCGCCCCTGAGTGGTTCGATGTTCTGGCCGTGGCCGGGAAAGTCGAAGGTGAGCGCCAGGTAGCCGTTTCGCGCCAGCGTGAGCGCGAACGGCTCCATGATCTGGCGCGAGGCCGCAAAGCCATGGGCGATCACCACCGCCGGGGCCGCCGCCGCCCCCGCGGGCCGGTACACCGTGACCGGCGTCGCGCCCAGGGTGAGCCGCTCAATCCCCGCCAGCGACATCCGCGGGGTGATCAGCAGCCAGAGGCCCACGCCAATCGCCGCCACACCGGCCAGGCCCGCCAGCGTTCGCAACAGGCGCCCCGGCAAGCGGCTCAGCGCCGTCGCGGCAGCCGGGCTTGCAGAGGCCAGTCGCCGGTTCCGCGGCGCGTTCATAGCCGGCCTCGCTGCAGCGGTTCCGGCGCGTGAACCGCCTCCGAACCCTCGAGCAAACTCCCGCGCCGGTAGCCGGCCAGGTCCAGCGTCACGTAGCGAAACCCGGCCACGGCGCGGATTCGTTCGACCACCCCGGCTGCCTGTTCCAGCAGCCGCGGCATATCCGCCGGCTCGACTTCAATCCGCGCCAGGTCGCCGTGGTGCCGCACCCGGTACTGCCGCAGACCCAGCGCCCACAGCACCTCCTCCGCCGCCTCCACCTGCGCCAGCTTCTCAGGCGTGATCGGCGTGCCATAGGGAAAGCGCGAACCGAGGCAGGCAAAGGCCGGCTTATCCCACACCGGCAGTCCGTAGCAGCGGGCCAGGGCGCGGATATCGGCCTTGGTCAGGCCGGCCTCCTTCAGCGGCGCGCGCACACCGTGCTCCAGAGCCGCCCTGGCCCCTGGCCGGTGATCGGCCAGATCGTCAAGGTTCTCGCCGTAGAGCACCCAGGGCAGGTCATGCTGCGCGGCCAGGGCGCGCAGGTGGGTGAACAACTCGCGCTTGCAGAAGTAGCAGCGATTGCTCGGGTTCGCCGCGTAGCGCGGGTCGGCGACCTCATCGGTCCGAATGACCAGGTGACGCACCCCCACCAGGCGCGCCAGTTCCTCCGCCTGGCGCAACTCGCGGCGCGGCAACGATGGCGAATCGGCGGTAACGGCGAGTGTCCGCGCGCCCAGGGCGGCATAGGTCGCCCGGGTCAGCACCGCGCTATCCACACCGCCCGACAGGGCGACCACCGCGCCGCCCAGCTCCCGCAGGATGCTCTCCAGGCGCGCCGCTCTGGCGGCAAGTTCGGGGAGCAAGCTTTCGTCGTCCATTCGCGCTTCTCTTGTCTTGCGTAGAGCAGCCGCGCCCGAGGGTCCGGCCCTTTCAAAGGGTATCACGCGACCATCGCGTTCACAGCATGCGCGGATCATGGCGCCCGTGCTCGCGCGGCTGCCGGGTTGGCGCGCATCCCTGGAAGAGTCAGGCACACCTTGAGCATTCGTTTATTCGTTTCCCATTCGTTGGCGTAATTCGTTTCCCCTTCGTTGGCGCATTCAGGCGTGTTGCCGCATCAGAAAGCCCATCCCGGAGCAGGGGAAACCCTTTGAAGCCCGGCCCTCCCGGAGCTACGCGCCAGCGGCCAGCGCATTGATCATCGCTGCAGCGTAACCCGCACCGAAGCCATTGTCAATGTTTACCACCATTACGCCCGCAGCGCAACTGTTGAGCATCGCCAGCAGGGCCGCCAACCCCCCGAAGCTGGCGCCGTAGCCCACACTGGTCGGCACGGCGATCAGCGGTCGTCGGACCAGGCCAGCCACTACGCTGGGTAGCGCGCCCTCCATCCCCGCGACGACCACCAGCACCGTGGCCCGTTGCACCTGTTCCAGGTGGGCCAGCAGCCGGTGCAGCCCGGCCACCCCCACATCCATCAGCCGTTCGACATGGTTACCCATCACCTCGGCGGTCAGCGCCGCCTCTTCGGCTACGGGCAGGTCGGCGGTGCCGGCGCAGATCACCAGCACTGTGCCGGGGCGCCTGATCGGCGCCTCGCGCTCGACGATGATCATCCGCGCCAGATCACTGTAGCGCGCCGCTGGCAGCGCCTCGCGCACTCTGGCGTACACCTCGGGAGAGGCCCGGGTTGCCAGCACCGGCCCCGGCCCCGCGGCCAGCCGGGCGATGATCGCGGCGGCGTGCTCCGGATGCTTGCCCTCGCAGTACACCACCTCGGGAAACCCGGTCCGCAAGGCCCGGTGCGTATCAATCCGGGCAAAACCCAGATCGTCGAAGGGCAGCCGGCGCAGCAGCGCCAGGGCCTCCTCGATCCCCGTGTCGCCCCGTTGCACCTGCTCCAGTAATGCGCGCAGCGTCTGCTCGTCCATGCTCAACTGCTCACTGAGGTGAACATACGGGGAAACCGGGTTTCCCCATCCCCCTGCCTATAGGGGCGCCAGCCGCTCCCAACCGCGGTTGGGACATGGGGAAACCGGGTTTCCCCACGCCCCCGCCCTCGGGATGGCAAGCCCTCCTCACCGGGAGGGTTTGGGAGGGCTGCGCCCTCCCAAGAATAGTTATTTTCACCCTCTCGTTGTGCGGCGCAGCCGCATGGACGACTGAGGTGAACATACGGGGAAACCCGGTTTCCCCACCCCCCTCCCTGGCGGGAGGGTTTGGGAGGGTGCAGCCCTTTTGTGAACCTTGCTATGAC
Organism: uncultured Chloroflexota bacterium; assembly: GCA_937120965.1. Classification (GTDB taxonomy): domain Bacteria; phylum Chloroflexota; class Chloroflexia; order Chloroflexales; family Chloroflexaceae; genus JACAEO01. The sequence continues at coordinate 14,029 of CAKZKA010000116.1, read as the reverse complement.
GGCGCAAGGCGCGTGCCGCGCGCCCACCTCACATCTCAACGACCTGCCCATCGCGCCCGATCTCGGCGACACCGGCGAACCCCCCCGCTGCTACCGCAGCCAGCGCCGCCGGCTCCGGCATCGTCCAGCGCGGGCTGTAGTGCACCAGCACCAGCCGCGCCACTCCCGCCGCGGCCGCCAGCGCCCCCGCTTGCTGCGGGGTGGTGTGCCCGGCGAACGGCTCGGCTACAGTCGCCTCGTGGATCAACGTCGCCGCGCCCCGAGCCAGCTCCTCGACCGCCGCGCACGGCTCGGTGTCGGACGAGTAGACCAGCGCGCGCCCTCGCGCCGGTTCCTCGAAGCGCAACGCCAGACACGGGCGGCTATGCGCCGTCAGCGCCGTGCGCACCTGCCACCCCTCGGCCAGCGCCAGCGTGTCGCCGGGTTGCAGCGGTCGCCAGTCTGCCGGCACGTGAAACTCAACCTGCATTGCCTCCAGGGTGCGCTCCAGCAGGTGCAACACCGGCGCCAGCCCGTGAATGGGCAACGGCGCCTCGCGCCCGGCCAGACGCATACTGAAGAGCAGCCCCGGCAACCCGTTGATGTGATCGCAGTGGCTGTGGGTGATGATAACGCCGGTCAGGGCCTGCGGGTCAACGCCAGCGCGCAGCAGCCGCTCGTAGGTGCAGCCGCCGGCATCCACGAGCAACGGGCCACCCGGCCCATCCCAGACCATGTGCGTGTTTCCCCGGTCCACCTCCGGTAGACCGGTGCCTGTACCCAGCAGGATCATGCGCGGCATCCCCGGCTCCGTTCCTTGTGCTCGTTCCTTACGCTGGAAACAGGTGTATTGCTGGGAGGGCTGCACCCTCCCACACCCGCCTCGCCGGGCAAGGACATGGGCAACCCCGGCTTCCCCCGGTACATCATAGCACGTGACAATAGAGATTCGGCGTCTCGACACCTTCAAAGGGCATCACAAGATCGTCGCGTTCACGGCGTGCGAGGATCACGGCGCCCGTGCTCGCGCGGCTGCCGGGTCGGCGCGCATCCCCGGAAGAGCCAGACACGCCTTTCGCATTCGTTTATTTATTCGTTTCCCATTCGTTGGCGTATTCAGGCGTTTTTTCGCATCAGGAAGCCCATCCTGGATCAGGTAATACCAATTTCTGTTGAACATTCCGCATAACCCGAGCTGCGATAGCGCACGGTAATGCCCGGGATCGTAATCTCCAATCCAAAATCGGCAATCTAAAATGGTATAAAACCCTTTGAAACCCTTGCATCTCAAAGGCGACGCGGGAGGGCCAGGCCCTCCCGCGTCGTCGCCAGCGCCTCTGGAGCCCCGGTCACACTATCTCAGCACAACCGGAATGTAGACCCGCGCATTGGTCACCGTTAGCGTGCCCGCCACGTAGGTGATGTCGTAGTTGGGGCTCGACAACCCGCTGGCGACGATAGAGTAGGTTCCCACCGGGCTGCTGGCCGTCGCCTCAGTTTCGAAGCTCAACTCGCCCACCAGGTCCGCTGCGTCGTCGCTGTTAACAAAACCGCTGAAGCTGGCGGTAAACTGCGGGTTGGCTGCGCCAACCGGGCGAGTAACATTGTTGGCCCTGATCGTCAACGGGGCGCGGTTCACCCGGATCGTCTGGTTCATGGTCACCGGCGCGAAGTTGGCGCTATCGTTGGGCGTAAAAACCACCTGCACGTTCTGCGTGCCGGCTGGCAACACCGTGCCGAGCGGCGGGTTGTAGTCGAACGTGCCGGCCACCGTCTGGCCGTTGAAGCTGGCCGTGGCGTTCAGATGGGTCGCCGCCAGCGGTGTGCCGTAGGTGATCTCCGCTGGATCGGGCCAGATGATCCGGGGCACGTCTCGGTCCACCACCCTCAGCGTGCCATCAACATAGCTGATCGCATAGTTGTTGCTCGTCAGCCCGCTGGGGGTGATGCGGTAGGCGCCCGCCGGGCTGGCGCCTGTTGCGTTGGTCGAGAAGCGCAACTCGCCACCCAGATCCGCCGGGCTATCGCCATTGACGAAGCCTTCATAACGCGCGCTGAAGGTCGGGTCAGGCGCGCCGACCCGCCGGGTCGCGTCGTTAGCGATGACCGTCAGCGGAGCGCGGGTCACGCTCAGCGTACCGGGCTCAAAGGCAGTGATCTGGTAGCGCGCCCGGCCGTAGTTCGACAGGGCCAGGGTACCCTGGGTGATCTGGTAGGTACCCACCGGGCTGGCGCTGGTAGCCGTTGTTGACAGCGCGCCCTGGAACACCTGAGCGATGGTGTCGCCGTTGCGCAGGCCGGTCACATTGAAGGTGAACACGGGGTTGGGAGCGCCGTAGCGCCGGCTCTGGTTGACCGCGGTAACGGTCAGCGGGGCAGGGTCAACCCGGATGCGGTAGCCTGCCGCCGCAACCGTTCCCGATCCCACTGGCTGGTTGGCGTCGCCGGTGACGCCGATGGCAAAAGTAATGCCGTTCTCATTGTACGAGGGCGTTCCCGGAACGGTCGTCGCCGGCTCGGTTACCGATGCGGCTACCAGTCGCGCCTCGTTTTGAGCGACCCTCTGCAGGGTAATACCGCCCGGCAATCGGGTGCCCAGAGGAGGGGAGTAGCCTTCGGGCGGAGGATCAACGATGAAGAACTGGGTGCTCGCATTGGTGCCGTCGGCTACCAACCGAATGGGACCCGAGCCCGCAGGGGGGTAGGGGTAGCCGTACACGGCGTTCGGCAGGGTGAACCCGGGGTCGGGCGTGGGGGGAAAAACATACGCCACGGCGTACACCGCCGAGGTGGCGGTCAGGGCCACCAGCGCAATCACGAGGGTCACCAGGGCGCTGCGGATCGGTACCGTACGGTACCACGGCGTGGGGGTGGATGTGCGCATCCTCATGCTCCTTGTCTCGACGATGAAAACGACAGCCTGTGATGCCCGTCGGAGACGGCATCCATCGGTACTACACGGCAGCGCTAGCTCGGTAATACGGTTACCCGGTACGGTAGTACTGGTGTATGAGAAACAGGTGATTTACTAGCCGCGCGCAGAATGAAAAGCCTTTCACACTACCCCGGGTCGGGTAGCAGGTACCCTGAAACAACAAAAAAGGATGCCGGGAACACAGCTTCCCGGCATCCCCATGGCAGGTATCCTGAAACAACGAAAAGAATGCCGGAAACACAGCTTCCCGGCATCCCCGTGGCAGGTATCCTGAAACAACGAAAAGAATGCCGGAAACACAGCTTCCCGGCATCCCCTGGCGCGCGGCCCCTGGCCCCCGCGCTTCAGGGGCGGACAGAACCTGTGGGCGCCGACGGGCGTTATGGCGTGGGGATGCGCTGGTTGGTCCTCACCCCTGGCCCCCTTCGACAGGCTTCGCCCTGAGGCTCAGCCCGAAGGGGCGGGCCTCTCCAGCTTCGCTGCCTGCGCTGAGCCTGTCGAAGCGGGGAGACCAGCGCCGCGGGCGGGGGGCGTTCCAGGGCGATACAGGCCACGTTGGCTCGGATGCGCTGTCCGTCCTTAAAGCCCCCGCGCCAGGCAGGCGCAACGGCGCTACTCCATCGCGACGATGCGCTTTCGCAGGGCGTAAATCGCCGCCTGGGTGCGATCGGCGAGGTGGAGCTTGGATAAAATGTTGCTCACATGGGTTTTGACGGTTTTCTCCGAGACGATCAGCGCGTCGGCGATCTCTTTGTTCGATTTGCCCCTGGCGATCAGGCGCAGCACCTCCATCTCGCGGGGCGTGAGTTGCTCAACCGGCGCCTCGTCAGGACGGGGGGCGCTGAACTCCTGCATCAGCCGGGCGGCTACCTCCGGGTGCAGCACGGCTTCATTGCGTTGCGCGGCGCGAATGGCATGGGCCAGTTCCTCTGGCGAAACGTCTTTGAGCAGGTAGGAGATCGCGCCGGCTTTGATCGCCGGGAACACCTTGTCGTCGTCGGCGAAGCTGGTGAGCACGATCACCCGTGTGCTGGGGCTGACGGCCTTGAGCTGGCGGGTAGCTTCGACTCCGTCAATACCGGGCATCACCAGGTCCATCAGCACCACGTCGGGGATCAGCTCACGCGCCAGTTGCACCCCCTCTTCACCGCTGGACGCCTCACCGACGATCTCGATGTCTTCCTGCAACTCGAGAAAATCGCGCAACCCCTGACGCACCACGCGGTGGTCGTCAATCAGCAGCACCGTGATGGGATCCATCTGTTCATCCTTTCGTGAGGCCACAGTCCTGGTCAGGCCGGAGCTGCGGCCCGTTTCACCGCGGTACAGTCACAATCACCTCGGTGCCGCAACCCACCGCGGAACGCACCTCCACCGTACCGCCGATCTCGGCGGCGCGCTCGCGCATGCTCCACAGGCCGAAGCGCCGTCCATCGCCGCCGGGCAGCGTCTCAGGGTCAAAGCCCTGTCCATCGTCAATCACGGATACCTGAACAGAATCACCGGTGAATCCGAGGTTAATTTGCACATTACGGGCATTAGCGTGCTTTGCCACATTGTTCAAGGCTTCCTGCACAATGCGATAGATCGGCTGTTCGATGCCACGGGCCAGGCGTTCATCGCCACTGACACTGAGGGTGATCACCATCCCCTCGCGGTGAGCCAGGAACTGGGCGTGCTGCTGCAAAGCCGCGACCAGCCCCTGGTCGCGCAACGCTGGCGGGCGAAGCTGGTAGATCAGGGCGCGCATCTCGGCCAGCGCAGCGGTGGCCGTCTCCTGCAAACGTTCAAGTTGGAGCGCCACGCGCCGGGGGTTGCGCTCGAGTTGCACCCGCGCGGCCTGAGCGGTAAGGGTAATGCTGAAGAGTTGCTGCGTTACACTGTCGTGCAACTCGCGGGCCAGCCGGTTGCGCTCCTCCAGGACCGCCGCGGCCTGAGCTCTGCGGTAGAGGCGGGCATTTTCAAGCGCCCCGGCGAGCACATCGGCTACCGTGGTCAGAATGCGCGCGTCTTCGTCGCTGAAGGCTCCCACGCGGGGCGATTCGGCGTTAATCACGCCGATGACCCGGCCACCGGCCATGATCGGCGCCACCAGCTCCGCGCGCACACTGGCGCGCTCCGCGAGGCGCAGGTAGGTCGGCTCGGCGGTGACATCGTTCACCAGCAGCGCCTGACCGCTGCGGGCAGCGCGCCCGATCAGCCCCAGGTGGAGGGGCTGGCGATAGCCGACCCGTTGCGGCGCCACCCAGCCCTCGGAGGCCACGAGCGTCAGCTCGCCGGTCTCCTCGTCGAGCAGGAAGAGGTCCACCTGGGCGTAGCCAAAACCGCGGCGGATCTCGGCGGCGACCTCGGGCAGGCTCACCGCCTGGTCGAGCGAGGCCGTGGCGCTGCGGGCGATGGCGTTGAGCACGGCGAGCTGATCGGCGCGCCGCTGCACCTGGGCCGCCAGATCCTGGGCCTCGGCGTAGAGGCGGGCCGAGGTGATCGGGCCGCCGACCTGGGCAGCGATGGCTTCGAGCAGATCCACGTCCTCGTAGGTAAAGGCCCCGGGGCGCCGGGCCGCGACGTTGAGCGTGCCGATCACCCGCCCGCCGCTGCGGAGCGGCACCACAATCGCCGCGCGAGCGTCAGGGTCGGGCGGAGGAAAGCTGGTCTGCTCGTCGAACTGATTGGCGAAGAAGGCGCGGTCGTGGCGAGTCACCCAGTCGATCATCCCTTCGCCAACGCTGAAGCGCGCGCCGAGCAGGTGCGCCTCGCCGGGCGCGGCAGCGACGATAACCAGCCTGTCGGCCTCATCGAGCAAGGCCAGCGAGCCGCTGCCGAAAGCCGCCGCCACCCGCTCGATCGTCCGGTCGAGAATGGCGCGCAGATCCAGCGTTGCGCTGACATCGCGCCCCAGGGCGGCCAGGAGCTGTTCCTTAGCCAGCAGCCGCGCGCTGCGCTCGGCGAGGCGCGCGTTCTCGACCGCCATAGCGGCCTGGCGGGCAATGGCCTCGATGACCAGCACCACGGTGAGATCGAGCGCTGGCGTATCGGGGGCGAGAACCAGATAGATCACCCCGATCAGCCGATCGCTGCGGCCCCGCAAGGGCACCAGGAGCGCGGCAGCGTCCCGGACCACTGCGGCATCGGCTGGCAGCGGCAAGGCTTCACCCGCGGGCAGCAAAAACGAGTCGCTTAGCCGGTGCTCGGCCCGCAACAGGGCCTGGTAGACCCCCGGCGGTACGGCCTCGGCGCGCAACTGAGCCTCGAGCGCCGGGGTAATACCGGCGAAGGCCACGGCTTCCAGGGCGTCGGTGTCAATGTTCCGCAGGCGCACATACACCCGGGGGCTGGCAACCACCCGCCGCAGCGTCTCAGCAACCTCCCGCAGCAGGGCCTGGGGCGTGTCGTGCACGCGGATCTGGCTGCCCAGGGCCAGAAGATCGCCCAGAGGCAGCGTCAGCACCCCCCCGTGCTGCGGCTCGTTGCCCGGAAGTGGCTCGCTCATAGCTCATCGCCTTCAAACGTCGCCTCGGCGGGCGCCAGCGCCGTCGCGCCGCGACCGATACTGATCATCCCGAAGAGGTCGGCTTGTTCCACCGTAATCACGTCCCGTTTCAACAGCTCCAGCACCGCCCAGAAAGCAACAATCACCTCCTCCCGGCGGACATCCGGCGTGAACAGGTCATCGAAGCTGAACCAGGCGGTCCGCTCCAGGCGCCGCAGAATATCGGCCACCACCCGGGCCACCGTCAACCGTGGACCGAGCGCGATAACCTCAGGCTCCTCCAGCGGCAGGGCCAGTTGCAGGCGGCGCTGGAGCGCGGCGACCAGATCGGCCACCGTATGTCGCACAGGCGGCGGGGTCAGATCCAGTTCGGGCGGGGCAGGCGCGAGGCGCAGAAACGTGCGCCGTTCCTCCTCGTGCCAGGCGCGCAGCAGCGCGGCTGCTTGCTTATAGCGCCGGTACTCGCGCAACTGGCGCGCCAGCGCCTCGGCATCGGCATCTGCGGGGGGCGCAGGCCGCTCCTCGACCGTCGGGCGCGGCAGCAGCGCCCGTGACTTGATCAGCAGCAGGCGCGCCGCCAGGCTCACGAACTCGGCCAGGGCGCCAGGCTCCGGCGCCTCCAGCGCCCGCACGTGCGCCAGGTACTGATCGGCCACCTGCGCCAGCGAGATTGATGTTATGTCAAGCTCAGCGCGCTCGATCAGACGCAGCAACAGGTCAAGCGGACCGTTGAAGCCTGGCAGGGTTACGGCATACATCGGGGCGATACATTTCCGCTTATACCAATTACCGTTGATGATACCGCATTGCTTGAAACGGTTTCAGGCGTTATGCTGCCCAGCGTGGCAATCCACAATCCAAAATCCAAAATCTAAAATGGTATTATGAGGGCGCAGCCCTCGCACACCTTCCCGCCAGGCAGGGGCGCGGGGCGCCCCGGGTTCTCCGAGGGCAGGGGCACGGGGAACCCCGGGTTCCCCAAGGGCAGGGGCATGGGGAACCCGGGGTTCCCCAGATGCTTCAGTGCTGCTCATCGGCCCACTGCAGGAGTGCAGCGCGGCCGCTGGGCGCGGGATCGTGGTAGTGCCGCAGGGTTTCGACCACTTCTGGCGGGCTGCCGGCGGCGGCGGCCATACGCGCGCCGCGCCAGGCGTGCTCGGCATACAGGGCGACCGGGCGCAGCAGCCGCGCCGCCAGCAGGTACAGCCCCGGCGCGCGCTTGAGCGCCGTCGCCAGGACGTACCAGCCCAGGGCCATCGGGCTGCCATCATCATCAACCTTACCGCAGTCATGCACCAGCGCAGCCCGCAGCAACAATGGATCGGCGTGACCCGCGGCCACCAGCGTGGCGTACACGTCCAGACAGTGGCGCTGATCGTAGGGCGGCATGGCGCTGAAGAGCCGCCATTCGGCGGGGGTGAGCAGCCCCTGTACGACAACCAGCTCCTCCGGGCTGACCCGCGCCTCCAGGGCCGCCCGGAACTGCCTCGCCCGGTAGAGCAGTTCCGGCGCCCCCGCCGCCCGTTCGGGCCGCCGCGCGCGACCGGAGAGCGGTTGGTGACCGTTACGCATAGTATGCCCCTGTGCCATCGGCCCGGCAGATGAAAATGGGTTTGTTCTCAGGAGGGCTTCGCCCTCCCAGACCCTCCCCGCTGGCAGGTTGTTTCCTGGGAGGGCTGCGCCCTCCCAGACCCTCCCCGCTGGCAGGTTGTTTCCTGGGAGGGCTGCGCCCTCCCCAACCCTCCCCGCTGGCGGGTTGTTTCCTGGGAGGGCTGCGCCCTCCCCAACCCTCCCGCGCGAGGACTATTTTCACTTCACGGCACCAGCGCCAGCACCCGCGCCGGGGCGCTCGAGGCCGCCTGTAGCTTCAGGACGCCGATCACCACCGTGGCTCCCGTGGGCGGCACCTGCTCCAGGCTGGTCAGGTTCTCCAGAAACAGCGCGAAACCCCGTGCTGGCGTGTAGAGGCGCCCGGGAGCATCCACCCCCAGACCGGCCACCCCGCGCTGGTTGAGCAACAGATCTGCCGCATCGGCGCCAAAACCGGGCACCGCGAGGCCCGGCTCGCCACCCGCGCCCAGATAGGCCTGCGGATCGCCCCAGCGCACATCCCAGCCGGTAGCAAGGAGGACCAGCGTTCCCCGCGGCACCGAACCATAGCGACGCTCCCAGGCGCGCACATCGCCAGCGCTGAGCGTAAAGGTAGGCGTGTCCTGGGCGCGATCGCGGGCATCAATCACCACTGCGGGCAGCACCAGGTCGCGCGGCGAGAGGTGCTCGATACTGTTGAGTTCGGCGCCCGGCCCGGCGACCACACGGAGCAGCGAACCGGTATTACTGCCAAGCTCGATCTGCGTCACGTCGCCATTCGGCGCGCGCACCAGCCGTGGCCGCGGCTCGCCGGCCCGCAGGGGCACATCTTCGCGCACCACGTGGCTCAGATCGACCGCCCGCGAGAACCGCGCCTGCTCGCCGGCCTCCGGCGCGCCCACAGGCGCCGCGCAGGCGCTCAGCAGCCCCGCCAGCGCCATCAGAGCGAGCAATCGGCAGGCGGCGACGCCATCTCGCGCCCGCCAGGGCCGGCCTGGTTGCACGGGCCGAGCAGCCACCAGCGCACCTCCCCGTTGCCGTACAATCCGGTTCATTATAACAGACGCCCCTGCGGCTGCGCCGCGCAGGGGCTGATGCGCCACAGGCCCGTTCGGCCCTCAGCCTCCGAATCCTCGCTCCGCCGGTCGTGATAATACCAATTACCGTTGATGGTGCCGCATTCCTTGAAGCGGTTTCAGGCGTTGTGCTGCCCGGCGTGGTAATCCACAATCCAAAATCTAAAATGGTATAACTGGTCTGTGCTATAATCTCTCCTGAATGGTCCGCCGCTGCGCCGCGCTCTGATGGTAAACATCGGGGAAACCGGCTTTTCCCGGACCCCTGCCGTTCGGGGCGCCGGGCCACCCCCAACACCGGGTTGGGGTATGGGGAAACCGGGGTTTCCCACGTTCATACCAGGTGGGGAAGCTGGCGCCCTCAGGCTCCTCCAGGTTTCGAGACAAGTTCCAGGCCGGCGCAACATCACGAGGCACCATGGTACTGTACAACCCCGAAGGCATCTCTCCGCTGGTCGCGGCGGGGTTGGTGCGGATTGAACGCCGTTTGCCTTACCCGGGTGACGTGCTGCTCAGCCCGGGGCGGCGGGTTGAGCCTGAAGACATCGTAGCGACCACCCTCATGCCCGCTCCGCCACGTATCATCAACGTGGCGCAGGCCCTGGGCATTCCGCCCGGCGACGTTCCCCGCGCCATGCGCCGCGAAAAGGGCGCTAAGATCAGCGCTGGCGAGGTGCTGGCTCGCTCAGGAAGCCTGTTCGGGCGTCGCTGCGCCGCGCCGGTGAGCGGTGAGATCACCGACATTGATACCGAGACCGGCTATGTCACCATTGTTCCCGATCCGGTAGAGCAAGAACTCTCAGCCGCAGTGCGCGGGCTGGTTACCGAGGTCTTCCCCAACCGGGGCGTAGCCATCGACACCCTCGCCGCGCAGGTCTACGGCGCGTTTGGTCTCGGCCCCGACCATGCCGGCGTGCTCCGGCTCATCGCCACGGACCCCGGCGACATCGTGCAGCCCGAGCAGATCGATACCCGCAGCGCCTACGCCATTATCATCGGCGGGGCCGCCATCAGCGCGGCTGCCCTGCGACGGGCCGTGCTCGAACAGGTTCGCGGGGTGATCGTGGGCGGAATCGAAGAGCACGAACTGCGCCAGTTCCTCGAGTGGTCAGGGGTGCAGTCCTGGCGCGAGGCCCTTCCCGCCTGGTCGTTGCCCGATGCTCGCATCACCGCCGGGCTTACGTTGACCCTGGTGCTGACCGAGGGCTTTGGCATCCGCCCGATGAACCAGGCGATCTTCGACCTGCTCAGTTCGTTGGACCGCCAGGAGGCCCTGATCGAGGGACGCACCAGTCTCCGCGCACCGCTCCGCCGCCCGCGGGTGATTGTGCCGCTCTCACGCGGCACCCCGGCCGAACTGCCGCACCCCGTGGCGCGCCCCGGCGCAGTGGTGCGCCTGCTCGACGATGCCCACCTCGGACAAACCGGAACCATCCGCGCGCTATCGGCTACGCCGCGCGGATTGGCCTCGGGCGCCGGGTTGCCCGCCGTTAACGTCTCCCTCGAAGACGGCGGCGAACTCTGGCTCCCCCGGACCTGTGTCGAGGTCCTGGAGTAGAACGTTCGTCCTGGTATGAAGGGGGTTTCTCCAGCCCTCAGGGAGGGGCGTGGGGAAATCTGGCTTCCCCATCCTCTGACACAATGAAGACAGGTTTTTTTCCTGGGAGGTCTGCGCCCTCCCAAACCCTCCCACGCGAGGGCTATGTGCACATCAGCCAGATCCAACCACCAGCATGATCCACGAACCTCTGGCAACCCCTCCGCTGACCACCAGCTCCGCCCGTGTACTCATCGCCGACGACGACGCTACGATGAGTTCCTTCTGCGCCCGCGCTTTGAGCGTCGGGGGCTACACGGTCGTGACCGTCGCCGAAGCCGAGGCGGCCATCGCCGCCCTGCGCGAACAGGGTCCGTTCGACCTGCTGCTTGCCGACATCAAAATGCCCGGCCAGAGCGGCCTGGAACTGGCCCGGATCGCCCGCGAGATTGACCCGGCCATCGCCGTGGTCATTATGACCGGCCACAGTACGATTGATACCCTGCACGCCTCGGTGCGGCGCGGCGTGGCCGACTATCTGACCAAGCCGTTCGAGATTACTGAACTGCGTCTCGCCGTCGAGCAGGCGCTGCACAAACGCAGCCTGTTGCAGGAGAGCCTGCGCGTGCGGGCGCTGGAAGAGTTGCTCCGCAGCAGCGAGGCGATCAACGCTATTCTCGACCGGAACCAGTTGGCGCGCGAGATTATCACCCATGCCCGCGCCCACGCTCCTGGCGAGGCCGGCTTTCTCTTCATCGCCGGCTCGGACTACCTGCCGCCCCAGGTTTTCGCCGAACCGCCCGGAGCGGCCATTCAGCCCGCGGGACGCGAGGCCGTGGCCCAGAGCATTCGCGCCGGTCGCCCGCTGCCCATTGCCGGCGCCGAGCCGCTCGCCCTGGTGCAGGCCACTGCCCTTACCTACGGCCTGGCCGTGCCCCTCCGCGCCCGCGGCGAAACCGTCGGCGTACTGCTGCTCTGTAGCCCCCGGGACGAGTTCAACGTCCCCGGCGCCAGCGAGTTCCTGGCGCTGCTGGCCAACCAGGCCGGCAATGCCCTGCGTAACGCGCAGCTCTACAGCCAGCTCGACGCCGCCTACAATAGCCTGCGCGAACTCGATCGGCTCAAGAGCGAGTTTATCGCCATTGCCTCCCACGAACTCCGCAGCCCGCTCTCCATCGTGCTCGGCTACGCTCGAATGGTGTACGACCGCAGCACCGGCGATCAACGCGAGTATGCCCAGCGCCTGCTCACCGGGGCCGAACGGATCAAAGATATTGTGAACGACTTGCTGCGCCTGCGCGACTTTGACCGCAAACAGATGGCCCTGAACCTGGAACGCTCGGCGCTCGATGCACTGGCGCGCCAGGCGGTCGAACGGCTCATCCCCGGCGCCCAGCAAAAAGGCCAGGACCTTGGCGCGACCCAGCCCGACCAGCCGGTGATCCTGGACCTTGACCGCGAGAAGGTCCTGCTGGTGATTGGCAACCTGATCGAGAATGCCATCAAGTTTACCCCGCCCGGGGGCCACATCCACGTCGAAGTCGTCTGCTGGCCCCACGAACGCCTGGCGGCGGAGATCGCCCGCGCCGTCGCCAACCCGACTATGCGCCGCCTCGCCGACGCCGTACCGGCCAACTGGGCGCTGGTGCGCGTCCGGGATACGGGTATCGGCATCCCGCGGGAGCAGCAGGGCCGCATCTTTGAACGCTTCTACCAGGTTGCCAGTTCGCTAACCCGCGAACAGGGCGGCACCGGTCTCGGCCTGGCGATTGTCTCCGACCTGGCCGCCCTGCAGGGCGGCGTTGTCTGGGTCGAGAGCGAAGAGGGCCGCGGCAGCGTCTTCAGCTTCGCTCTGCCCCTGACGTGAAGCTATGGCGAAACCGGGTTTCCCCACCTGCGGTGAGCCTGTCGAACCGCACCCCTGCCTGTGGGGGCGGCAAGCCCTCCCGATCCAGGGGTGAGGTGGAGCAGCCGTGGCCGAAAAAACGCTACCCCTGAGAGGCCTTGCTTCCCCTGTAACATCTATAGGGTATACTACCAGCAATACGAGCCGGATCGCGCCAATGCAGAAATCAACCTGATGTCCGGCGCATGGGATCACCCTCACCGCACGAACCCGGCCCGGACCGACTCAGGCCCGCGACAGCGGGCGGTATGACCCCCGCCGCGAGCTTGAGCCTCTGCGCAACCGGTTCAATCGGACCTAAGACTTCATAAGCGCGGTCGCCGGCCCCACGGCGAGCCGTGAGAACAAGGCAATGACCTACCGACTGATGGTAGTGGCCGCAGCAAGCTCGGCACTACGGAACCTGCCTCAACACATGGGCGACAGCGTGGCGGTCCAACTCTTCGAGTCCGCCGATGAGGCGCTGTGGGAACTCCAGGATCAGCCGCCCGAGGCGCTGATCGCCGAGGTGGACCTGCCCGGAAAAAGCGGGGTGGAACTCGCTGAAATCATTACCCACTTCGAGGTTCCAACACAAGTGGTGCTGTACCACGAATCAGACGAAGCGGACCCGCTCCCCGCCGATGCCGTCGGTGTGCATCAGATCCTGCACGGCCCGCTGGCGCCGGAGGACCTCGTGTCTGCGCTGCAGGTCGCGCTTCAGGCCGGGGCCGCCACGATGGAGCAACCCACCGACGTCGAAGCGCAGGAGGCTGTTACAGCCACGCCCGATCCGGCGCCCGCCGATCCCGCCCCGCCCGAGCCAGAGCCGCCGGCAAGCGAACCCGAACCCGTCACGCCAGACGCAGGGTCGCCCTCCCGACCCGAGTTCACCCCGGCTCGCGTGGTTCTGCCGCCTCTTGCCGAACGCAGCGCGACGCCCGCGCCGCCCGCCCAGGGCCGGAGCAGCCTGGCCGCTCGGAGCAAGGCGGCTGCCGAGCGCGCTCCCGCGCGCCCCGCGCCCGCCGAGGGCGCCTCGCCGTCCTGGCGCAGCGGCAGCGGCAATCTGGTGGTCACCGAGCAAAACATCAGCGCCATTCGCTCGGTGATGAGCCAGCTCTCGCAGGACCTGGGCGCTCAGAGCGTTATGCTGACCGACCGGGCCGGCATGGTTCTGGTAGAAGTGGGCAGCGCCACCAACCTGCCGATGATGATCGTCCTGCCCCTCCTCTCCACCGGTTTTTCCACCACCGGCGAAGTGGCCCGGCAGTTGCGCGAACAGGACGCCACCAGCGTCTACATCCACGAAGGCGTGAACGTGGACCTGTATTGCTTCGACGTGATGCAGCGTTTCTTGCTGGTGCTGGTGTTCAACAAGAAGGTCGCCAGTTCCAAGATCGGCGCCGTATGGATCAACGCCAAGCGGGCCATTCGCGAGCTGCGTGAGGCCTTTGCGCGTTAGGCCCCATGCGCGGGGCGCACAACGCCAGAATGAAAATAGTATTGTTCTTGGGAGGGCTGCGCCCTCCCAAACCCT